>NZ_JAMGZK010000043.1 GCF_025564065.1 Silvania hatchlandensis
GTTTAATTATATCGAGTGTGATTACAATCGCTGGAGACGTCACAGCGCCTGTGGCGGACTCAGCCCGGAACAGTTTGAAAACCAGAACCTCGCTTAGGGCCGTGTCCACATTACGTGGGTAGGATCATTCTGCCTCTGATGACAGCCAGGACTACAGCGTCAAAACCACGACCGTGGGCACCAAAATGCAAATGGTCCAGCGTGATATTCCGCAGTCGGTGACCATCGTCAGCCAACAACGCATGGAAGACCAGCAGCTGCAGACCCTGGGCGACGTGATGGACAACACAATGGGGATCAGCAAAGTCAGTACTGACTCCGACCGCAGCAACTTTTACTCCCGCGGTTTTGCCATTGATAACTATATGCTCGATGGCATTCCCACCTATTTCGAATCGCGCTGGAACCTGGGTGATTCTCAGTCAGACACGGCGCTGTATGAGCGCGTTGAAATCGTACGTGGCGCAAACGGTCTGATGACCGGAACAGGCAACCCGTCTGCGGCGATCAACATGGTGCGTAAGCATGCCACCAGCCGCGAATTTAAAGGTAATTTGTCTGCAGAATACGGTAGCTGGAACAAACAGCGCTACGTGATGGACATGCAAAGTCCGCTGACGGAAGACGGCAATCTTCGCGGCCGCATCGTGGCGGGATATCAGGACAGCGACTCCTGGCTCGACCACAATAACCAGAAACGCACCTTCTTCTCCGGTATCCTGGACGCCGATCTGGGCACCAGCACTTCGTTATCCGCCGGCTACGAATATCAGCGTAACGACACCAACAACCAGACCTGGG
Source organism: Silvania hatchlandensis (assembly GCF_025564065.1). GTDB lineage: Bacteria > Pseudomonadota > Gammaproteobacteria > Enterobacterales > Enterobacteriaceae > Enterobacter > Enterobacter hatchlandensis. The sequence goes on from NZ_JAMGZK010000043.1 coordinate 802, forward strand.
GTGGCCTGCCGCGCTGGAACACCGATGGCAGCGTCCTGCATTACGATCGTGCCCACAGCACGTCGCCTGACTGGGCGTACAACGACAAAGAGTTCAACAAAGTCTTCTTTACCCTGAAACAGCGCTTTGCTGACGACTGGCAGGCGACGCTGAATGCGACCCATACCGAAGCCAAATTCGACAGTAAGGCGATGTATATTGATGCCTTTGTCGATAAGAGCACTGGCAACCTCGTCGGCCCGTACGCGAGTTACGGTCCAGGTTATGATTACGTTGGCGGTACCGGCTGGAACAGCGGTATTCGTAAAGTGGATGCGGTGGACCTGTTTGCAGACGGTGGCTATGAGCTGTTAGGCCGTCAGCATACCGTAATGATTGGCGGCAGCTTCAGCCGTCAGACAAACCGCTATACCAACTCCTGGGCGAACGTCTACCCGGATGAGCTGGGCAATTTCTACGACTATAACGGCCATTTCCCGGAAACCAACTGGGGATCGCAGTCGCTGGCACAGGACGACACCACCGACATGAAGTCGGTCTATGCGGCAACCCGTATTTCGCTGGCCGACCCGCTGCACCTGATTCTGGGCGCGCGTTACACCAACTGGCGCGTCGACACCCTGACCTACGGCATGGAGCAGAACCACACCACGCCTTACGCGGGTCTGGTCTTCGACATCAATGACAACTGGTCGACCTACGCCAGCTATACCTCTATCTTCCAGCCGCAGAACTACCGCGACAGCTCGGGTAAATACCTTTCCCCGATCACCGGTAATAACTACGAAGCCGGCCTGAAATCCGACTGGATGAACAGCCGTCTGACCACCACGCTGTCCGTGTTCCGCATTGAGCAGGATAACCTGGGCCAAAGCACCGGCCAGATGATTCAGGGCTCCACGGATACGGCATACAAAAGCGTAGACGGCACCGTGAGCAAAGGCGTTGAGTTCGAAATCAACGGCGCGCTGACGGATAACTGGCAGATGACCTTCGGTGCAACACGTTACGTCGCGGAAGATAACGAAGGCAAAGCGGTTAACCCGAACCTGCCGCGTACCACCGTGAAACTGTTTACCAGCTATCGTCTGCCGGTTATGCCTGAGCTGACCGTTGGCGGTGGCGTTAACTGGCAAAACGGTGTGTACACTTACCAGGATACCCCGTACGGCACCTGGCGTGCATCGCAAGGCAGCTACGCGCTGGTGGACCTCTTCACGCGTTATCAGGTCACCAAAAACTTCTCCCTGCAGGGTAATCTGAACAACCTCTTCGATAAGACTTACGACACCAACGTCGAGGGTGAGATTGTTTATGGCGAACCGCGTAACGTGAGCGTAACCGCCAGCTATCAGTTCTAATCATTAACCCACTGTTTAAGGGAGCCAAATGGCTCCCTTTTTTACGTGTGGTGGCTATGCTCTGGCTCAGGTAAGCGCAGCGCCACCGGGCGTTTCATAAACCGCAGACATAAAAAAGGCAGCCATTCGGCTGCCTTAGTCTCCCCAGGTCACAACTTAGTTGTTGCGGATGTATTCATCCATTTCGGTTTTCAGGTTATCGGATTTAGTACCGAAAATTGCCTGAACACCCGAACCTGCAACAACAACGCCCGCTGCGCCTAATTTTTTCAGGCCAGGTTGGTCAACTTTAGCCACATCGGCAACGCTCACACGCAGACGAGTGATACACGCGTCCAGGTTAGTGATGTTGTCACGGCCGCCGAAAGCTGCAATCAGCGCTGGCGCCATTTCGCTGGTAGACGTTGATTTCACGTCGTCAGACGCATCTTCACGGCCTGGTGTTTTCAGGTCCAGTGCTTTGATCAGCACGCGGAAGATGGTGTAGTACAGCACCGCGTAGCACGCACCCACGATTGGGAACAGCCACAGTTTGCTGCTGTTACCAGACAGTACGATGAAGTCGATCAGACCGTGCGAGAAGGATGTACCGTCACGCATACCCAGCAGAATACAGATTGGGAATGCCAGTCCTGCCAGTACCGCGTGGATGATGTACAGGATCGGCGCAACGAACATGAAGGAGAACTCGATCGGCTCGGTGATACCGGTCAGGAACGAGGTCAGCGCTGCGGAGATCATGATGCCGCCCACTTTTGCACGGTTCTCTGGTTTAGCAGAGTGCCAGATTGCAATCGCAGCAGCCGGCAGACCGTACATTTTGAACAGGAAGCCACCAGACAGTTTGCCTGCAGTTGGGTCGCCAGCCATGTAACGAGGGATGTCGCCATGGAAGACCTGACCTGCTGCGTTGGTGTATTCGCCGATCTGCATCTGGAAAGGAACGTTCCAGATGTGGTGCAGACCAAACGGTACCAGGCACCGCTCAATGAAGCCGTAGATACCGAACGCCACAACCGGGTTCTGGTAAGCAGCCCACTGGGAGAAGGTCTGGATTGCGGAACCAATCGGAGGCCAGATGAAGGAGAGGATCACGCCAGTGAAAATCGCCGCCAGACCAGAAATGATTGGAACAAAACGCTTACCAGCAAAGAAGCCCAGATACTCAGGCAGCTTGATGCGATAGAAGCGGTTAAACATATAGGCCGCAATCGCACCCGAGATAATCCCGCCCAGAACACCGGTATCAGCCAGGTGTTTTGACGCGATCTCTTCAGGTGGCAAGTGCAGTACCAGAGGTGCAACCACAGCCATGGTCTTAACCATGATGCCGTATGCAACTACAGCGGCCAGTGCAGATACGCCGTCGTTATTGGTGAAGCCAAGCGCAACGCCGATGGCGAAGATCAGTGGCATGTTAGCAAAAACAGAACCGCCTGCTTCGGCCATCACATGAGAAACTACGGCTGGCAGCCAGCTGAAGTTTGCAGAACCGACGCCCAGCAGGATACCTGCGATAGGCAGTACGGATACTGGCAGCATCAGCGATTTACCGACCTTCTGCAGGTTAGCAAATGCATTCTTAAACATAATTGAGAGTGCTCCTGAGTATTTGTGCTTTTTTTACGTTTTCACGCATTGGCCCGGGGGGAGAACCGTGCCGTGGACAGGACATCTAAGCGCCCTTTATTTATTACACAGAGTAAAATAAATCCGCGTATCTTTGTTTGACGGCTATCACGTTTCAGCTTAAGGCCTCTGAAAAACTTTCAGAATTTTACAAAAGCTGTTACTAAATGTCTCCAGAAAAGCCTTCACCGCCCCAAAAAGGGCGGTGAACTGTACTCGCTTTGATTATTAATTACGAGCCTTAAAAAAACAGGCTAATCAGGCAGATTGCAGGCGGGAGGGGTTGATGTGAAACAAGCTGGCAAAGTTATCAGTGGTAATGCGTGCCAGTTCTTCAACCTCGACGCCTTTCAAAACGGCCATATACTCGGCCACATCCCGTACCATCGCGGGTTGATTTTCTTTACCGCGATGCGGTACCGGAGCCAGATACGGGGAATCTGTTTCCACCAGCAGGCGATCGAGCGGTACGTAGCGCGCAGCCTCACGTAGCTGCTCCGCATTACGGAACGTCACGATCCCGGAAAACGAGATATAAAAACCCATATCCAGCAGCTTGCCCGCTGTTTCTCTGTCTTCTGTGAAACAGTGTAGTACGCCACCACAATCCGTCACCTTTTCTTCTTTCAGGATCTGAAGCGTATCGGCGCGCGCATCGCGGGTATGGACGATCACTGGCTTGTTCAGCTCCCGGCCTATGCGGATATGATCGCGAAACGACTCCTGCTGGCGGGGTTTTGTTTCCGGCGTATAAAAATAATCCAGCCCGGTCTCCCCCATAGCGACGACGCCCTCTTCCGCCGCCATGCGGCGTAAATCCTCAACGTCGTAAGCTTCGTCCTGGTTCAGGGGATGGACGCCGCAGGAAAACACCACGTTGTCGCGTACGCCCACCAGTTCGCGCAGGGTGCGGTAGCCAGGTAAGGTCGTGGCCACGGCCAGACAAAATTTCACGTCGCGGGCGGCGGCTTTCGCCAGCACGTCATCGACGTTTTTATGCAGGGATTGATAATCCAGGCCATCAAGATGGCAGTGTGAGTCGACTAAAAACATAATGTCTCTCTCAGAGGTGAGAAATGGGCAATGTGGTGCCCGGTTGCAGGTAATGCTCAAAAGTGAGTAACAGGTCAGTCAGAACCAGCTCCCGGTTCAGCCCCGTTACGCTAAGAAGGTGTTCCCGACACTGGCACACGTCACTAAGCATAGCGCGCAGCGCCACGCCCGGCAGGCGTTGCGCGAGGTTGCTGACGAGCGGCCAGGCATCGGCATTGCTGAGCAGGGTCGCGCCCTGCTGAATTTTGAGTGCGTCAAGCAGCAAGGCCGCGAGCCAGTGCAGCCGTTCGCTCGCCTGATCATGGTTTAACACTGACAGCAAACTCAGCCAGTCGCCGCTATCAGGCACTGCACCGAGCGTCTGACAAAGCAGCTCCCGCTGCGCCCAGACCTTCTGCTGCAATAAGTCCAGCGCCGCGGCAGGCGCGCCGCCGCACAGACGCAGCGCGCTCAGCGCTGCCTCTTGTGACACCGTCACTTCTCGTGCAAGCCAGCTGATTGCCCAGGCTTCCGGCGGTACGCTGAGATGATGCAGACGACAGCGGCTACGCAACGTTGCCAGCAGTCGGCCCGGTTCACGGCAGGCCAGCAGGAACCAGGTATTCTCTGGTGGCTCTTCCAGCGTTTTGAGCAACGCGTTGGCCGCCGCTTCGGTGAGCTGGGCGGCATCTTTCAACCAGACGACTTTTGCTCCGCCAAGACGCGCGCGTTCGTACAATTTTTCGTTAACTGCACGCACTGCATCGATGCCGAGGGAGGTTTTTCCCTTCTCCGGCTCCAGCGTGTAATAGTCCGGGTGCGTCTGGGCCTGCATCAGCTGACAGCTCCGGCACTGGCCGCAGCTTTTATGTCCCTGTGGGTGCTGGCACATCATGTAGCGGCTGATGGCGTAGATCAGCGCATCATCGCCCATACCCGACAGCGACTGAATCAGTAACGCATGATGCCCCCGTCCAGACTGATAGCTGTTGACCAGCTGCTCAAGGTGCGGGCGCAGCCATGGATACCATTTCATGCCTGTTGTTCCTGCAGCCAGTCGGTGATCGTGTTACGAATGTCATTCAATACATCGTCCAGCGGCTGTGTGGCATCAATGGTGCGGATGCTGCTGTCCTGCGCGGCAAGTTCACGGTAACGGGCACGCGTACGATTGAAAAAGTCCAGCGACTCCTGCTCAATGCGATCCAGTTCACCGCGCGCGCGGGCACGCTTCAGGCCCACTTCTGGCGTGACGTCGAGGTACAGCGTCAGGTTCGGACGAAAATCTCCCAGCACTGCATCGCGAAGCGTCGCGAGCATCTGCTGGTCAATACCACGACCGCCGCCCTGATAGGCTTGGGTGGAGAGGTCATGGCGATCGCCAATCACCCAGCAGCCGCGTGCAAGCGCGGGCTTAATCACCGTATCAACCAGCTGCACGCGCGCGGCGTAGAACATCATGACTTCTGCTTTGTCAGTAATCACCTCATCGCCGACCGATTTTATGTCCAGCACCAGGCTGCGCAGTTTTTCTGCCAGCTGCGTGCCGCCCGGTTCGCGGGTGAAGATCATCTCTTCGATGCCTTGCTGTTTAAGCGTCTCAACCACCGTATTCCGTGCGGTTGTTTTTCCGGCGCCTTCCAGCCCCTCAATGACGATGTAATTACTGCGCATTTTTTTCCTTAAGTGCCTTCAGATAGTCCTGGACCGAACGATTATGACCGGCAAGATTGGTGTTAAATGTGTGTCCACCCTTTCCGTCGGCGACGAAATAGAGATACGGCGTTTTCGCCGGATGTGCGGCAGCCGTCAGTGACGCCTGACCCGGCGTGGCGATCGGTCCCGGCGGTAATCCGCTAATGACGTAGGTATTATAAGCCGTTGGGGTTTCCAGGTCTGCACGCGAAATCTTGCCTTTGTAGTTCTCCCCCATTCCGTAAATAACGGTCGGGTCGGTCTGCAGGCGCATGCCAATACGCAGACGATTAATAAAGACCGAAGCAACCTGATCGCGCTCGTGGGCAACCGCAGTCTCTTTCTCGACGATGGAGGCCATGGTCACAAACTGGTTTTGATCCTGATACGGCAGACCGTCCATCCGCCCTTCCCAGGTTTTATCGACTGCCTCGACCATTTTCTTGTGCGCACGCTGAAGCAGGGCCACATCCGTGGTGCCAGCGGTATACATCCAGGTATCGGGCCAGAACCAGCCCTCTACCCACTCGGGATGGTCAAACTTTAGCACCCTGGCCACGGTCTCATAGCTGTCGTCCGGCAGGGTGTGCTTGATATAGGGGGCATTACGCAGCTGCTGCAGGTAATCGCTCAGCCGCATCCCTTCTACCAGACGAAGCGGGAACTGGGCTTCTTTACCGCTTTCGAGTAACTGCAGCATCTCGGTGACGGTCATTCCCGGGGTCAGGCGGTACGTTCCCGCTTTGAAATGCGACAGCTCCGGCTGCACGCGCAGCAACCACTGGAAGACGCGCGGACGGTTAATGATCTTATCAGCATACAGCTGATCGCCCAGCGCGAGGCGCCCGGTGCCCGCTTTCAGGGTGAAGATGGTCTCTTCAGCGATAAGAATTGGGCTGCCCGCCAACTGGCGAACCTTCCACATCCCCACGCCAGCGGCGATGCCCAGCACGACAATGACGAGGAGAATAAAACGTAGCATTTTCTTCATGACTATCTGGTTTGCTCACACAGAGGGGCTAAAAATGAGTACAACTCACGCGATGACAAGCGTTGAGAACCATACTGGCGGACTGGGATCACCGGCATCAGGGCATTACAGACGACTATTTCGTCAACGCTGCTCAGCGCGGCCTCACGCTCGTACACTTCGACAACGCGGGATCCCGCGAGTGCCAGCTGTTGCAGACAAAACTGTCGCATCAGGCCGTTCACCCCTGCCTGATCCAGCCGGGGGGTAAATACATCACGGCCCCGTCGCCAGAATAAATTTGCCGCACAGCATTCCGTAATGAACCCGTCGCTGTCAAGAACCAGCGCTTCATCGGCGGTTGTCTGTTCAAGATGGGTACGGATCAGCACCTGCTCAAGGCGATTAAGATGTTTAATTCCGGCAAGCTGCGGGTTACGTCCCAGACGGACCGGACTTAACGCCAGGGTAATCCCCTCGACGCGCCAGCGATCGTAATGGACAGGATAAGCGGAAACGGAAAGGATTCGCACGGGATGCTGGCAGTTGGCCGCGCTGTAACCTCTGCCGCCGCTGCCACGGCTAATAATGACTTTGAGCACGCCGCGCTCAACACCCTGCGCCAGCTCAATCATTTCGCCAGTCAGTTCCTGCCACGCGGTATAAGCGATGAACAGTTTTTCGCAGGCCACCTGCAGGCGTTGCAGGTGAGCATCAAGCATACAGACTCTGCCCTCTACAATGCGCGCCGTGGTAAAACAGCCGTCGCCAAACTGGATAGCCCTGTCACTCGCCGGAAGAACTGCCTGCTTCATGCCATTTATCAAGAACATGGTGGCTCCTTAAAGGTGGTCGGCTAGTTTGGCAGGATGAAATGCCTGGGACAAGGGAAGAAAACTGAATAAAAAAGGCCCGACAAGCGGACCTTTTTTATCAATTTGTCGGGTAGCACAGTGGCTAACCCGACTGACAGCGTCAGACCTTTTTAAAGATCAGAGAGCCGTTGGTGCCACCGAAGCCGAAGGAGTTACACAGGGTGTACTCCAGACCGCTGACCTGGCGTGCTTCGTGCGGAACGAAGTCCAGATCGCAACCTTCATCCGGGTTATCCAGGTTGATGGTTGGCGGAACAGCCTGATCGCGCAGCGCAAGGATGGAGTAGATAGACTCTACTGCACCCGCTGCACCTAACAGGTGTCCGGTCATGGATTTGGTGGAGCTCACCATCACACGGCTGGCTGCATCGCCAAACACAGACTTAACGGCCTGCATTTCTGCTTTGTCGCCCGCGGGCGTAGAGGTACCGTGCGCATTCACATAGCCAATCTGGCCCGGTTCAATACCCGCATCGCGGATAGCGTTAACCATTGCCAGTGCAGCACCTGCTCCGTCTTCCGGCGGAGAGGTCATGTGATAAGCATCGCTGCTCATGCCGAAACCAATGATTTCTGCATAAATTTTTGCGCCACGTTTCTTCGCGTGTTCGTACTCTTCCAGTACGACCATGCCCGCACCGTCGCCCAGCACAAAACCATCACGGTCTTTATCCCACGGACGGCTTGCCGCCTGCGGGTTGTCGTTACGGGTAGACAGCGCACGCGCAGCACCAAAACCACCGACACCCAGAGGGGTACTGGCTTTTTCAGCACCACCGGCAACCATAGCATCTGCATCGCCGTAAGCGATGATACGCGCCGCCTGGCCGATGTTGTGCACGCCGGAAGTACAGGCTGTCGCGATAGAGATGCTAGGGCCACGCAGGCCGAACATGATGGTCAGATGACCGGCCACCATGTTAACAATCGTTGACGGAACAAAGAACGGGCTAATCTTACGCGGGCCACCGTTTACCAGAGAGGCATGGTTTTCCTCGATTAAGCCAAGACCGCCAATCCCGGAGCCGATAGCGGCGCCGATACGGGTTGCGTTCTCTTCCGTAATTTCAAGGCCAGAATCCTGCATGGCCTGCCAGCCTGCAACAATTCCATATTGAATGAAGGCATCCATCTTGCGCTGTTCTTTGCGCGAGATGATTTCTTCACAGTTAAAATCCTTTACTAAGCCAGCAAATTTCGTTGCATAGGCGCTAGTATCGAAATGGTCGATTAGGCTGATGCCACTCTGACCGGCAAGGAGAGCTTTCCAGGTGGACTCTACGGTATTGCCGACAGGAGATAACATGCCAAGTCCGGTCACAACTACACGACGCTTAGACACGCTTGTCCTCCAGGGAGGGAAAAAAAGAGAATCGGGGGACTACACAAGAAAAAACACAGGCGGTCGAATGACCGCCTGGAGATGCTCACTTACGCCTGGTGACCGTTGATGTAATCAATGGCAGCCTGAACGGTGGTGATTTTCTCAGCTTCTTCGTCCGGAATCTCAGTATCAAACTCTTCTTCCAGAGCCATTACCAGCTCAACGGTGTCAAGAGAATCTGCGCCCAGGTCTTCAACGAAGGAAGCGGAGTTCACAACTTCTTCCTGCTTAACGCCCAGCTGTTCGCCAATAATTTTCTTAACGCGTTCTTCGATAGTGCTCATACTCTTAAATTTCCTATCAAAACTCGCTTTCGCGATGGTTTTCGTAGTGTATAAAATGTTGAAAAATTTGCAACTAAATCCCGGCAGGTCGTACCACGATTTTGCGTTATTCTGAGGCCATTCACCCTAATAACGCAAATCTTTTTGATCGTGGTTAAACCATGTACATTCCGCCGTTAACGTGGAGAGTCTCACCAGTGATGTAACTCGCTTCGTCAGAGGCTAAAAATGCTACCGCGCTGGCGATTTCTTTAGGATCGCCAAGACGACCCGCAGGAACTGCCGCCAGCGTACCCGCACGCTGATCTTCAGTCAGCGCACGCGTCATGTCCGTTTCAATAAAGCCCGGAGCAACAACGTTTACCGTAATACCGCGAGACGCAACTTCGCGCGCCAGCGACTTACTGAAACCGATCAGACCTGCTTTCGCCGCAGCGTAGTTAGCCTGACCAGCATTTCCCATGGTACCAACCACAGAACCGACAGTGATAATACGTCCATGACGCTTTTTCATCATAGCTCGCATTACCGCTTTTGACAGACGGAATACAGATGAAAGATTGGTTTCGATAATATCGTTCCACTCATCATCTTTCATTCGCATCAGCAGGTTGTCGCGAGTAATCCCGGCATTATTGACCAGAATATCCACTTCGCCAAATTCTGCGCGAATGTTTCCCAGAACAGATTCGATAGATGCAGGATCGGTCACATTCAACATCAGACCTTTGCCGTTCGCACCCAGATAATCAGTGATCGCCTGCGCACCGCTTTCGCTGGTTGCAGTACCGATCACCGTCGCGCCGCGCGCGACGAGCGTTTCAGCAATGGCACGGCCAATACCACGGCTTGCGCCGGTGACCAGTGCGATTTTTCCTTCAAAACTCATGGTATTCCTCTTCTTACTGCGCGAGTGCCGCTGACAGTGCTTCCGGCTCATTAATGGCCGACGCGGTCAGGGTATCAACAATACGTTTTGTCAGACCGGTGAGGACTTTACCCGGACCTGCTTCATACAGGTGCTCAACGCCCTGCGATGCCATAAATTCAACGGTTTTGGTCCACTGAACCGGGCTGTACAACTGGCGAACCAGCGCATGACGGATAGCCTCTGGCGCGGTTTCACACTGCACATCAACGTTGTTTACCACCGCGATAGCCGGTGCATTGAAGGTGATTTTTTCCAGTTCGATCGCCAGTTTCTCTGCAGCAGGCTTCATCAGCGCGCAGTGGGACGGGACGCTAACCGGCAGCGGCAGCGCACGCTTAGCACCGGCAGCTTTACAGGCAGCACCAGCGCGTTCAACCGCTTCTTTGTGACCGGCGATAACCACCTGGCCAGGCGAGTTGAAGTTAACCGGTGAAACCACCTGCCCGGCGGCTGACTCTTCGCACGCTTTCGCAATAGCAGCATCATCCAGACCGATAATAGCCGACATGCCGCCGGTCCCTTCCGGTACCGCTTCCTGCATAAACTTGCCGCGCAGTTCAACCAGGCGTACCGCGTCAGCAAATGCAATCACACCTGCACATACCAGCGCAGAGTATTCCCCCAGGCTATGGCCTGCCAGCAGCGCAGGCGTTTTGCCACCCTGCTGTTGCCATACGCGCCACAGGGCCACCGATGCGGTCAGCAGCGCTGGCTGCGTCTGCCAGGTTTTATTCAGCTCTTCGGCTGGCCCCTGCCGAGTCAGCGCCCAAAGATCATAGCCCAGAGCATCAGAAGCTTCACGGAACGTCTCTTCGATTACCGGATACTCTGCCGCTAAACCCGACAACATTCCTACGGCCTGAGAACCCTGGCCCGGAAACACAAAAGCAAACTGCGTCATTATTTAATCCTTATACTAGAAACGAACCAGCGCAGAACCCCAGGTGAAACCGCCACCGAAGGCTTCGAGCAACACCAGTTGGCCCCGTTGAATTCGTCCATCGCGCACCGCTTCGTCAAATGCGCAGGGTACCGATGCCGCAGACGTATTGCCGTGACGATCCAGTGTCACCACAACGTTATCCATAGACATGCCGAGTTTCTTCGCAGTAGCGCTGATGATGCGCAGGTTAGCCTGATGCGGCACCAGCCAGTCGAGGGCGGAGCGCTCGAGGTTGTTGGCTTCCAGCGTTTCATCAACGATATGCGCCAGCTCGGTGACCGCCACTTTGAAGACTTCATTACCCGCCATGGTCAGGTAGATTGAGCTGTCCGGATTAACACGATCTGCGTTTGGCAGCGTCAACAGCTCGCCGTAGCGGCCGTCCGCATGCAGATGTGTCGAGATAATGCCCGGCTCTTCAGATTGTCCCAGCAGAACTGCACCTGCACCATCACCAAAGATAATGATTGTCCCACGATCTTCTGGATTGCATGTCCGCGCCAGCACGTCAGCACCGATCACCAGCGCATGCTTAACTGAACCGGATTTCACGTACTGATCGGCAATGCTCAGCGCATAGGTAAAGCCTGCGCAGGCAGCCGCCACGTCAAACGCCGGGCAGCCTTTAATGCCCAACATGTTCTGTACCTGGCACGCCGCGCTTGGGAAAGCATGGGTCGAGGACGTCGTCGCGACAATAATCAGACCGATGTCTTCTTTATCGATACCCGCCATCTCCAGCGCGCGCTGGGCAGCTTCAAAGCCCATGGTGGCAACCGTTTCATCTGGCGCGGCAATACGACGTTCACGGATACCTGTACGCGTGACAATCCACTCGTCAGACGTATCTACCATTTTTTCCAGATCGGCGTTGGTTCGCACTTGTTTTGGCAGATAGCTGCCGGTACCTAAAATCTTCGTATACATGTACGCTCAGTCACTTTTTGCTAATACAGATCCCAGGCGAGCGGCAATCCGCTGTGGGACTTGTCGCTGCACCGCCTGCACTGCCTGTTCAATCGCGACGGAAAACGCTCGCTGATTGGCGGCACCGTGACTCTTAATCACGATGCCGCGCAATCCTAACAGACAGGCGCCATTATACTGGTCGGGGTTGAGGTGACTGAATCGCCGCGCCAGGCTCTTTTGTAACCAACGCTTCAATAAAATCAGCCACCATGACCTTTTTTTCCCCTCTCCCTGCGATTTAAGCAGAGAAAGAAACATTCTCACCACCCCTTCCATGGTTTTCAGTGTCACGTTACCTGTAAACCCGTCACACACCAGGACATCCGTTTTTCCGGTCAATAATTCGTTGGCTTCAAGATAACCAATATAGTTGATGGACGGCTCGTTTTTTAGCCGCTCTCCCGCTTCACGAATGCTGTCGAGACCTTTGGTCTCTTCTTCACCGATATTCAACAAGGCCACCCGAGGGCGGGAAATTCCCAGTACTTCTTCAGCCAGCACCGAGCCCATCACCGCAAATTGCGCCAGCATCACGCTATCGCAATCGACGTTGGCACCTAAATCAAGCACCACCGTTTTGCCCTTTTGCTGATGCGGCAGTACCGTCACCAGCGCCGGGCGCTCAATCCCATCAATGGGCTTGAGCAGTAATTTTGCCAGCCCCATCAGTGCGCCGGTGTTTCCCGCGCTAACGCACGCTTGCGCGCGTCCATCTTTTACCAGCTCAAGTGCAATACGCATTGAGCTGCCGCGACTGTTGCGGATGGCCTGCGAAGGCCTGACATCACTGGCAATAACTGACTGCGCAGGAATAATCTGCAGACGCGAACGTTGTTCGAAGTCAGCTTTTGCGAGTAATGGCGTGATTGCGTCGGGGTTTCCGACTAATAGAAGAGTGAGTTGCGAATTAGAGTTCAGTGCCTGCAATGCTGCAGGCACTGTCACAGAAGGGCCAAAATCACCCCCCATGACATCTAACGCCAGGGTTAGACGTGTCAAGGTATCGTCACAGCCTGGTTCGGTATATCCCCGCTTGCACGGGGAAACCCTCACTAAGCTTAATCACGCAAACGCGTGATTACTTAGTGATAACCTTGCGGCCGCGGTAGAAACCGTCAGCAGTGATGTGGTGACGCAGGTGTTGTTCACCAGAAGTCTTGTCTACAGACAGGCTGGTAACTGCAGTCAGCGCGTCATGGGAACGACGCATGCCACGTTTGGAACGGGTTGGTTTATTCTGTTGTACGGCCATGGACCTTACTCCTTAATTACTTACGCTTTAAACTGGCTAATACGGCAAATGGGTTTGGTTTTTGCGCTTCAACAGGCAATTCCCCAAAGACCATGTCCGCCTCGGACACTTCACAGTGTTCAGAATCATGCACCGGAACCACAGGCATAGTGAGGATCACTTCATCTTCAACTAGTGCCAGCAGATCGATTTCACCGAATTCGTTAACCTCAATCGGCTCATACGCTTCCGGGAGTGCTTCAGCCTGCTCGACAGAGCGAACGGGACTAAAACAATATGTTGTGTGAACATGAAGTGGGAACGATTTCCCGCAACGCTGACACTCGAGCGTAACCGATACCTTTGCATCACCGGTCAATACGGCAAGGCGCTGGTTATCGATAGCGAACGACATGGAGCATTCCACATCACTGTCCACACTGACTACGGATTCGGCGATACGCTCAACCTGATCGCGGGTATAGATACCGTGGTAATCAAGGCGTTTTTGAGCCGTACGAACCGGATCAAGAGTCAGGGGTAATTTTACCTTTTGCATAGGGCGCGCATATTAACTTTGTAACGTCATAGAGTCAAAGAAAAAGGCAACCTCGGGCTGCCTTTTGCCAATTATTCGCACACATTGCGGCCTGTAGTTTAAAATGGCTGGCATCGATACGCTATATCTGGTGAAAAAAATATGCCAAATCTTCTTCTTGCCTCCACATCACCCTATCGCCGCGTGCTGCTGGAAAAGCTCGGACTGCCGTTTGAATGTGCCGCACCGAACGTAGATGAAAGCCCACGCCCCGGTGAATCACCGCGCCATCTGGTGGTCCGTCTGGCTCAGGAAAAAGCGCAAAGTCTGGCTGCACGCTACCCTGACCATCTGATTATAGGTTCCGATCAGGTTTGCGTCCTGGACGGCGAGATTACCGGTAAACCGCATACGGAAGAGAATGCGCGTCAGCAGCTCATGAAGGCACGTGGCAGCATTGTCACCTTTTACACCGGCCTGGCCCTCTACAATGCCGCGACGGGGCATTTACAGACCGAATGCGAGCCCTTTGATGTCCACTTTCGCCACCTTAGCGAACAGGAGATTGAGGATTACGTCCGCAAAGAGCGACCGCTGAACTGTGCAGGCAGTTTTAAGAGTGAAGGATTAGGGATTGCACTGTTTGACAAGCTGGACGGTCGTGACCCGAATGCGCTGGTAGGATTACCGCTGATTGCGCTGTGCCAGATGTTACGTCGGGAACACTATAACCCGCTGATGGCGTAACTTACGCAGGGTGGCGCTATGCTTACCCGGCCTATAAACCATAGGCCCGAGCAAGCGCAGCGCCGCCGGGCGATTAACCGCGCAAAACTTTCAGGCAGCGTTTCAGCTGCTCGTCCATTGGCGCTTCAATACGCATGATTTCGCCCGTGCCTGGGTGTGTGAACTTCAGCGCGGCGGCGTGCAGGAACAGACGCGATAATCCCGTGCCCGCCAGCTGCTTATCGAACTCACGGTCACCATAGCGGTCGTCGAAGGCGATAGGATGACCGGCATGTTGAGTATGAACGCGGATCTGGTGGGTACGTCCGGTCACCGGACTGCAGCGCACCAGCGTCGCAAATTCATAGCGCTCTTCAACTTTGAAGCGCGTTTCAGACGGTTTGCCTTCCTGGTTAACGCGAACGATGCGCTCACCGCTTTGCAAAATATTCTTCAGCAGCGGGGCCTGCACCACTTTGACGTGGGACTGCCACTGCCCGCGCACAAGCGCCAGATAATCTTTCTGCATCCCTTTTTCACGCAGCTGTTCATGCAGCGAACGCAGGGCAGAACGTTTCTTGGCAACTAAGAGCACACCAGAGGTGTCGCGATCGAGACGATGAACCAGCTCGAGGAAACGTGCTTCAGGGCGCAGCGCGCGCAGACCTTCAATCACACCGAAGCTCAACCCGCTACCGCCATGCACGGCAGTACCGGAGGGCTTGTTCAACACCAGAATATGATCGTCTTCATATAAAATCACATTCGTCAGGGCCGCCACTTTATTCAGATGCGGCGATACAGCCTCTTCTTCCCGTTCAGCAACGCGAACGGGCGGGATGCGTATTTCATCACCCGCTTCAAGTTTGTATTCAGGTTTGATGCGTTTCTTATTCACCCGCACCTCGCCCTTGCGCAAGATGCGATAAATCATACTCTTTGGCACACCTTTCAGTTGGGTGCGCAAAAAGTTGTCGATTCGTTGCCCCGCTTCATCTTCGGTGATGGCAACCATTTTTACGGATGGAGTCTCTGTTTTCATGGTGGGCGATTCTAATTATCACCAGCCATTAGCGCCACTCATTTTTCTATGCTTATATTTACATCTACCCGGTAACCGCCTGGCGCACGCAATCGATTTGATGGTTATTAAACCAATCACCTCGATGAAGTGAAGAAACTGTGAGTAACCGGGTGATAATTGGTAAAAGTCATCTTGCTATAACCCGGTTAGCAATGGAATAATGCTGCTGTTTTCCGTGTTAAATCCGGGTTTAGTAAGGATAAGACGGAATGACCAATTTTGTCTGACCGATCATCCACGCAGCAATGGCGTAAGACGTATTGATCTTTCAGACAGTTAGCGGGCTGCGGGTTGCAGTACTTACCGGTAAATGGAATCTTCTCTGGAGAGTTTTACCCAGGCTGTTCCCCTGATAATTGCGCTGTATTTCCGTATGAAATACAGGCAACCGACACTTTGCGCCTCTTAAGCGAGCGACAACCGTGAGGTTGGCGACGTGAATAGACACGAGGCCATCGGTTCATACCCCGGAAAGCGTCACCTTGCCCGCAGCTTAGTCGTCAATGTAAGAATAATGAGTAAGTTACGATGAAAAGAATGTTAATCAACGCAACTCAGCAAGAAGAGTTGCGTGTCGCCCTTGTGGATGGGCAGCGTCTGTACGATCTGGATATCGAAAGTCCGGGACACGAACAGAAAAAAGCGAACATTTACAAAGGTAAAATCACCCGCATTGAACCGAGCCTTGAAGCCGCATTTGTTGATTACGGTGCCGAGCGTCACGGTTTCCTCCCGCTGAAAGAGATCGCTCGCGAATACTTCCCGTCTAACTATAACGCCCATGGCCGTCCGAACATCAAAGATGTCCTGCGTGAAGGTCAGGAAGTTATCGTTCAGATCGATAAAGAAGAGCGCGGCAACAAAGGCGCAGCACTCACTACTTTTATCAGTCTGGCAGGCAGCTATCTGGTCCTGATGCCTAATAACCCACGTGCGGGGGGGATCTCCCGCCGTATCGAAGGCGATGACCGTACCGAGTTGAAAGAAGCGCTGGGCAGTCTTGAACTGCCAGACGGCATGGGCCTGATTGTCCGTACCGCCGGCGTTGGCAAATCTGCCGAAGCGCTGCAGTGGGATCTGGGCTTCCGTCTGAAGCACTGGGAAGCGATTCAGAAAGCCGCTGAAAGCCGCCCTGCTCCGTTCCTGATCCACCAGGAAAGTAACGTTATCGTGCGTGCTTTCCGTGACTATCTGCGCCAGGACATCGGCGAAATCCTGATTGATAACCCGAAAGTGCTTGAGCTGGCTCGCCAGCACATCGCCGCGCTGGGTCGTCCGGATTTCACCAGCAAAATTAAACTGTACACCGGTGAAATCCCGCTGTTCAGCCACTACCAGATCGAATCGCAAATCGAGTCCGCTTTCCAGCGTGAAGTGCGTTTGCCGTCCGGTGGTTCCATTGTTATCGACAGCACCGAAGCGCTGACCGCCATCGACATTAACTCCGCACGTGCAACCCGCGGCGGCGATATCGAAGAAACGGCGTTCAACACCAACCTGGAAGCGGCCGACGAGATTGCTCGCCAGCTGCGCCTGCGCGATCTGGGCGGCCTGATCGTTATCGATTTCATCGACATGACCCCGGTCCGTCACCAGCGCGCGGTAGAAAACCGCCTGCGTGAAGCGGTACGTCAGGACCGTGCGCGTATCCAGATAAGCCACATCTCACGATTTGGTCTGCTGGAGATGTCCCGTCAGCGTCTCAGCCCGTCACTGGGTGAATCCAGCCACCACGTCTGCCCGCGCTGTAGCGGCACCGGTACCGTGCGTGATAACGAGTCGCTGTCGCTCTCTATCCTGCGTCTGATTGAAGAAGAAGCGCTGAAAGAGAACACCAAAGAAGTTCACGCTATTGTGCCCGTGCCGATCGCCTCTTACCTGCTGAACGAAAAACGTGCAGCGGTAAGCGCTATCGAAACCCGTCTGGGTGGCTTGCGCTGCGTGATCGTTCCGAACGATCAGATGCAGACCCCACACTACTCCGTGCTGCGCGTTCGCAAAGGCGAAGAGACGACCACGCTGAGCTACATGCTGCCTAAGCTGCATGAAGAAGAAATGGCGCTGCCGTCTGAAGCCGAGTACAACGAGCGTAAACTGCCTGAGCAGCCAGCGCTGGCCGCTTTTGTGATGCCAGAAGCACCTCCAGCACCTGCCCAGGAAAGCGTTGATGCGCAACCTGTGGCGCAGAAACCTGCTGCAGAAACCCGCACTGCCCCTGCTGAACCTGGCCTGTTGAGCCGTTTCTTCGGTGCGCTGAAGAAAATGTTTGCCGGTGAAGAGCCGCAGCCTGCCCCGGAACCGGTAGAGCAGAAAGAAGTTAAACCAGAGCGCTCACAGGATCGTCGTAAGCGTCAGAACAACCGCCGTGACCGTAACGATCGCAACGATCGCCGTGATAACCGCGATAGCCGTTCTGACAATAGCGAAGGCCGTGAAGGTCGTGAAAATCGCGATAACCGTGATAATCGTGAGAGCCGCGAAGGTCGTGAAAGCCGTGAAGGTCGCGATGATAACCGCCGCAACCGCCGCGAAAAACCACAGCAGAACGTGGAAGAACGCGAAGTTCGCCAGCCGGTCAGCGACGAGTCTGAAAAATCCAGACAGCGTGATGAGCAGCAGCCGCGCCGCGAGCGCAACCGTCGTCGTAGTGATGACAAGCGCCAGGCGCAGCAAGAAACGAAAGAGCTTAACCGCGAAGAGCAACCCGTGCAGGATGCCGAGCAGGAAGAAAACATTCAGGTCATGCCGCGCCGTAAACCGCGCCAGCTGAACCAGAAAGTGCGTTTCCAGACTCAGGAAGAGATGGCTGCTGAAGCCGTTGCCCCGCACGCTGCGCCTGCGCAGAGCACTGAGCTGGCTAAAGTTGACCTGCCTGCGGTAATCGAAAGTGCACCAGAGCAGGAAGACAACGCTGAAAATCGTGACAACACCGGTATGCCACGTCGTTCACGTCGTTCTCCGCGTCACCTGCGTGTAAGCGGTCAGCGTCGTCGTCGCTATCGTGATGAGCGTTACCCGCTGCAGTCTCCAATGCCGCTGGCGATTGCCTGTGCATCACCAGAAATGGCCTCGGGTAAAGCCTGGATCCGCTATCCGGTTGCCCGTCCTCAGGAGCAGCAGTTCGACGAGCAGAACATCGCGCCAGAAACTGTTGCCCCTGTGATGCCTGTCGCCGATGAAATCATCACCGAAGCCGCTGCCGTCTCCATCCCGGAGCCGCAGGTCGCTGCAGTTGAGACCGCTCATCCGGAGGTAATTGCTGCGCCTGTTAGCGAGCAGCCGCAGATCATCGCCGCTGAAGATGTCGTGGTTGCTGAGCAGGTCGTGGAAGAAGTACAGGCCGCAGAGCCGGTTGAAATCGCCGCCGTTGCGGTTGAACCCGAGCCACAGCAGGACGTCGTAGAAGTGGACGTTGAAACCAACGTGCAGCCGGAAGTTGAAATTGCTGATGAACCGGTGCCAGTTGCTGAAGCAAAACCTGAGGTGGTTGAAGTGAAAACCGCGGAAGTAGAGGTTGAAGTCAAGCCTGTACCCGTCGCTCAGGCGAATGCAGATGTTCACTATGCTACTGCGCCAATGACCCGTGCTCCGGCACCGGACTATGTTCCGGACGCGCCGCGTCAAAGCGACTGGGTTCGCCCGGCCTTCGATTTCGAAGGTAAAGGTTCTGCTGGCGGCCACAGTGCTTCGCACCAGGCCACTGCACCTGCAACGCGCCCGCAGTCTGCTGAATAAGCGTACTGCACGTTAAAAGCCGACCTTCGGGTCGGCTTTTTTATTTCTCTTGCGCCGGACTGCGCATTCCGGCGATTTCCGGCATCACCTCGCGCATCATGTCCAGGAAGCGGCGTAACCGCGCCGGATAATAACGCGACCACGGATAGACCAGATGAACGGGCAACGCCGCAGGCTGCCAGTCCGGCAGCAGATGCACCAGTCGCCCCTCACGGATATCCCCTTCCACCGTCCAGCTTGATACCACCGCCACGCCCAGTCCGGTCAGGGCACTTTTACGCGCCACGTACAGACTGTCGGTACTCAGTCTCGGTGAGATAGCAATACGCAGCGGAGGCAACGTAACATCGTTAAACAACTCGATATGCTCACGATAAAAAGTATTCAGCGCCACCCAGGGCAGCGACGAGAGATCTTCAGGTTTATGGACAGGGGCATGGCGGGAGAGCAATTCAGGCGAAGCCACAATACAGCGCGGCACTTCCGCCAGCAGAACCGATACCGTTGCCGGATCAACCTCCGCCCCCACGCGGATAGCGCAGTCGATATTGTCACTGAGAAAATCAGCAGAGCGATCGTTCAACATCCACTCCACGTTTAGCCGGGGGTAGCGCAGCAGAAACGCCGTTAACGGCTCCAGCAGCTGCTCCTGACCAAAAGCATGCGGGGCACGTACCCGCAGCACGCCCACGGGTTCATCTTCCGTTTGACCCACTTCATCTTCCAGTGCCAGCCAGCTGTCGATAACGCGTCGGGCATGCTGATAGCAGCGCTCACCGTCGTCCGTCAGCTTCATGGCATGGGTGGTGCGCAGGATCAGGCGTGCCCCTAACAAGGTTTCCAGCGACTGCAGTCGGCGACTCACCGTCGCCTGGGTGGTGCTCATCTGCACGGCGGCGGCAGAGAGCGACCCCGCTTCAACGATACGCACAAAGGTGCGCATCAGCTCTACTCTGTCTATACGCTCTGAGCGTTTCATTATCGATTCACTTATACGTTACACGTATAAGTGTTTTAACACTGCGCCTGCTACCACCGCAAGGCGAGCTGCGGAAGAATAGCGCCACACCCGATATAAGGAACCGCATATGAACACTCACACCGCTACCCAGGCCGTCAGCCGTTGGGTCATTTTTATCCTCGCAATAGGCGCAGGATTTAGCGTCGCCGCTATTTACTATGCCCAGCCACTGCTGCCGCTGATGGGTAGCGATCTGCATCTCAGCATCGAGGGCATGGGGATGGTACCGACCCTGACTCAGGCAGGCTATGCGCTGGGGATCCTGTTTCTTCTGCCGCTGGGCGACCGTCACGATCGCCGGACGCTGATCGTGCTGAAAAGTGCCGCGCTGGCGCTGTTGCTGCTGGCCTGTAGCCTGACCGTTCAGATCCACTCCCTGCTGCTGGTGAGCCTGTTGATAGGAATGACCGCCACCATGGCCCAGGATATCGTTCCGGCCGCGGCCATTCTGGCGCCTGAGGGCAAACAGGGGAAAACGGTCGGGACGGTGATGACCGGTCTGTTACTGGGGATCCTGCTCTCCAGAACCGTGAGCGGTGTGGTCGGTGAGGCCTTCGGCTGGCGCGTGATGTACCAGTTGGCTGCAGGCAGTATTGCGCTTCTCGCCGTAGTGATGTGGAGGGTGTTGCCCCGCTTTGCGGTCTCCTCAACGCTGAGCTACCCGGCACTGATGCGCTCTATGGCACACCTGTGGCAACGCTACCCGGCATTGCGTCGTGCCGCACTGGCGCAGGGCTTTCTCTCCATTGCTTTCAGCGCCTTCTGGTCGACGCTGGCGGTGATGCTAATGGAACATTACCAGCTGGGCAGTGCGGTTGCAGGCGGATACGGTATTGCAGGTGCCGCTGGGGCGCTGGCAGCACCTCTGGCGGGCGGGCTGGCCGACAAGCTCGGCGCCGGGAAAGTCACCCAACTGGGTGCCGCGCTGGTGACCCTCTCCTTTGCACTGATGTTTTTGCTGCCGCTGTTTGGCCTGCATGGCCAGCTGATCCTGATTGCCGTTGCTGCCGTGGGCTTTGACCTGGGTCTGCAATCCAGCCTCGTCGCCCATCAGAATCTGGTGTATGGCCTGGAGCCGCAGGCACGCGGCCGTCTGAATGCCCTGCTCTTTACCGTCGTGTTTATTGGTATGGCATTAGGATCCGCGCTCGGCAGTCAACTGTATACCCTTGCCGGATGGCCGGGCGTGGTTGCCCTGGCGACCGTGGCTGCGGCTGTGGCGCTGGTCATCCGCCTGACCGAACGCCCCCGGGAGACGCGCACGGCAGTCAACTCTTGATAAAAAAAAACCCAATCCGCGAACGGATTGGGCAGAGAGAACATGATCAGTTTCAAGCCATGTTCTAAAGGTGAAAATGTTATTTATTAAGCTGGAACAAGGACATTCCCTGCATATCGCTGAAGGCCTTGTATGACGCCTGGAGCGCAGCTTGCTGCATCGTGTAAGAGGAAATGGCGGCGTTCCAGTCAACATCGATGAGATCGCTCATCTGCTGGGTCTGACCTAACGCACGATCGCTACCCAGCGTATCAAGTGCGTCGAGTTCGTTCAGTTTTGTGCCCAGATCGGCGCGCACGGTCAAAACGTTATCCAGGGAGTTGCGTAAGCCACGGTTTGCTTTATCAATGTCTTTAGTCAACTGCTCAGCCTTAGTCTGATCGCCTTCTACCGGAGTCTTCAGAGCCGTAATGACGTTATCCAGAATTTTGAACAGGTTCGTTTCCGGTGCGCTGCCGTCTGGCTCCAGCGCAGCGTTACTGGTAAACGATTCGAATACTTCGCTACCTGTATGACTAATCTGCATGGTACGCGCGGAATCCACCTGCTGACTAATCGGTGTTGTACCGCCTTCATATACGCCGGTGGCCTGATTAAATGCAGCTGCATCCGTTTTGTAGCCGGCGAAGATATATCGCCCGTTACCGTCAGTGCTATTTGCCAGGTTGACCAACTGATCGCGAATACCCTGCAGATCGGTGGCAAGCGAATTACGGTCGTCGTCACTCAAAGAGCCGTTGCCCGAGTAGACAATTTTATCCTGTGCCGATTGCACTGCCTTAGTCACCTGATCCAGCACGCTCTCTTCCAGAGATACTTTCTGCGTAGCAAAGGAGCGGGCCAATGTAAATTGGTTATTCTGTGACTGCGCCTGGGATAACACCACTGCCTGCGAGGCGGCAATCGGATCATCCGATGGACGGTTAACGCGTTGGCCGGTGGACATCTGCTCACCGTATGCCATCCACTTGCTCTGGGAATCAGTGATCCCACGCATGTTCTGCTGGTACATCATCTGGGTGCTAATACGCATTGTTCACCTCGGCCTTAGCGAATATTAATTAACGCATCGAAGAGCGTGCTGGCGGTTTGCAGCACCTGGGCATTTGCCAGGTAATACTGCTGGAAGCGCTGCAGGTTGCCATACTCTTCGTCGAGGTTAACCCCGGAAATTGACTGCTGCTGATTGCTCAGCTGCGTCGCCACGTTGGCCTGCGTCGTGCTGCTGGTTTTCAGGGTCGAGGTTTTGCTGCCGACGGTGCTGACCAGTGACGCATAGGCATCGTTAAAGGTTTTGTTACCGCCAACCACTTTGCTGCTTTGCAGATCCAGCAGCGCCTGACCGTTGCGGTTATCGCTCTCACCGCCCGCGGCATCTGACGCGAGGGCCAGTTTCGATTCGTCGCTGATCGCCAGATCCATATTCACAATGGCGTTAGCGACCGGTTTAACGATAAAGCTGTCTTTTGCACTTGCCGCGCCCGATACGCTGACCGTCAGGCCATCGAAAGATAAATTGCCGCTCCCGTCGTTAGTGGCGGTAACCGTGGTTTTATCGGAGAGGCGGGTAATCTTCCAGTCGGAGCCATCAAACTCCATCTTATAGTCAGTGGCCTGGACTTTGGCGCTGTCGGGGACAGAGACGGCGGCGGACACCGAGGCCGAACCGGTATTTTTGCTGTTAGCCAGTACCGCTGGCGTGCCGATATCAAACATTTTTTCACCGGCATTGCCTTCGGCATCAAAACCTTTTGCATGCTGGGTGTTCATGGCGTTGGCGAACGAGAGCGCCAGCTGATTCAGGGTGTTGCGCGCGGTGTCGAGCTCTTCAGTACGGAAGGTCAACAGCCCGCCGAGCGATCCGTTGGTCAGCAGCTTTTCCGGGATCTCCACGCTTCCTGCCGCCTCGTCAACAAACGCCACGGTGGTGCGGGAAGGATCGGCGCTGGACTTCACGGCTGACAGCTGACTGAACGTGCTGCCCTGCACCAGGTTGTAGCCATTGCCAAACGATACGTTATAGGTGCCGCCATCCTGGACTGAAACTTCAACGCCGATTATCTGGTTAAGCTCGCTCACCAACTGGTCGCGCTGATCGAGCAGGTTGTTAGGCGATGCCCCTGCCCCGACACCGGTCAGTTTAGAGATCTGATCGTTCAGGTTCGCAATCTGCTTCGCGTAGTTGTTGATCTGATCAACGCTGGTGCCGATAGTGATATTGATCTGCTTATCCTGATCGCGCAGGTACTGATCGTTGACTTTAAACTGGTTCACCAGGCCATCGGCCTTGCCCAGCACCGTCTGACGCGCAGCCGGATCTTCGGCATTGCTGACCAGGGTTTGCAGGCTGGTAAAGAAACCCTGCATAGTGGTTGACAGGTTGTTGGTGGTACCGGACAGAACATCGTCGATTTTTGACATCTGCTGGTAGCGGGTATTCAGGGCGCTGCTCTGGTTCTGCGCCGTGCGCAGCTGGTTGGTAATGAATGAATCATATTCGCGCTGGACCCCGGAGACATACACGCCGTTGCCAACCCAACCGCCGCCGGTGAGTGTACTGTTTGAGGCACTCAGCACCGTTGTCTGACGGGTATAGCCCGTCACGTTATAGCTTGAAATATTATTACTGGCGGTATTCAGCGCCGCCTGTGCCGCGCTGAGGCCACTCATGGCGCTGTTGATCAAACTGGACATGGGGGTTCCTTTTATTCTTTAGACACGAGTCCTGATGAAGATTATCGGCAGTCTCCCCCCGGACTTGAGCACTTTTCAGAACAGATTTTCGAGATCGTTGCTGTAGGCTTTGCTGACTTTCTCGCCCATCGATTTAAGCTGCTGGATCATGCTGGTCAGTTTACGGGCATACTGCGGGTCGGTGGCGTAGCCGGCGCTCTGCAGCGCCTGGGCGCCCTGCTCTGCGGTGGCGGCCTGCGTCACGGCGGCGTAGCGCGGATTGCGGCTCAGCAGGTTGACGTAATCGGAAAGGGCTTCCAGATACGAACTGTACACGCGGAACTTCGCTTTGATCTTTTTCGCTTCGCCATTTTCAAATTCAGTGGTAGTGATTTCCGTGGTCGGCCCTTTCCAGCTTCCCGAGGCCTTCACGCCAAAAATGTTGAAGCTCGGCTCGCCATTCTCACGGCGGATCTGCCGCTGTCCCCAACCGGACTCCAGCGCCGCCTGGGCGAGGATCAGGTGATGCGGAACGCCGCTCTGCTCGCTGGCAAGTCGCGCGGGTAGCGAGAGCTGGGCCAGGAAGTCTTTGCTGTCGCCGGTCAGCGGTTCATCGTTGCTTTCCGGCTTTTTCGGCAGCGCCTGACGCACCATCTGCGTCAGGGCCTGATTTTGATAGCGGGTCACCGTTTCCAGATCGAACTTCATCGGCACCTGCTGCGGCTGCTCTTCCGGCGGCACGCCCTGGGCGGCCGCCATCTGCTTCACAATCACGTCGGCGAGCCCTAAACCTTTACCGGAGGTCATCTGCTGCGCAATCTGCTGGTCGTACATGCTGGTATACAGACGCGTCGAGTCGCTGCTGAACATGCCATCTTTCGGCAGCGCCTCACGCATGCTTTTCAGCATCATCTGCACAAACATCCCCTCCACCTGGCGGGCAACCGGGCGGATATTTCCCGCCGGGTCTTTGCCTGCTTTGGCCTTCAGGTCGTTGAGCGACTGAGTATCCCAGGCCGCGCTGGTCAGCAGTTTGCTATCGGTCAGCATCAGATGATTTCCACTTTGGCACGCAGACAGCCGGCACTCTGCATCGACTGCAGAATGGACATCAGATCGATCGGCGTGGCACCCAGCGCATTCAGCGCGCGCACGACGTTGTTCAGGTTGGCGCTGGAGCGCACGCTCTGCAGCGAGCCGCCGCTCTGACGCATATCAATCTGGGTTTGTGGTGTGACCACAGTCTCGCCGCCGCCAAATGGCGTATCCGGCTGGCTGACGTTGGCTGAGCGGTTAACCGTCACGGAGAGGTTGCCCTGCGCCACGGCACAGCTGTCGAGGGTGACTTCGCGGTTCATCACCACCGAGCCGGTACGCGAGTTGATGATCACTCTGGCGTCCTGCGGGGTGACGTTGACTTCCATATTCTGGATATCCGCCAGCAGACGCACCTGATTGCTGCCGCCGCTGGAGGTACGAACCTGCACCGTGCGCGCATCCAGCGCGGTCGCACTGCCGAAGCCGCGGCCACGGTTGATAGTGTCGGCAATCTGCTGTGCGAGGGTGAAGTCGTCGTCATTCAGCTGCAGGTTAATGGTGTTCCCGGCACCGAACTGCGTGGGTAGCTCGCGCTCGATGATCGCCCCGCCGGTGATACGTCCGCCGTTAAGCTGGTTAACCTGCACGCTGCTGCCGCCCGCAGAAGCACCCGCACCGCCGACCAGGATGTTACCCTGGGCCAGAGCATAAACCTGGCTGTCCACCCCTTTCAGCGGGGTCATCAGCAGGGTACCGCCGCGCAGGCTTTTGGCGTTACCCATCGAGGAGACCACCACGTCGATGGTCTGCCCCTGGCGCGAAAACGCCGGGTAAGATGCTGTGACCATTACCGCCGCCACGTTTTTCAGCTGCATGTTGGTGCCCGCCGGCACGGTAATGCCGAGCTGGGAGAGCATGTTGTTCAGGCTCTGGGTGGTAAACGGCGTCTGGGTGGTCTGGTCACCGGTCCCGTCAAGCCCGACCACCAGGCCGTAGCCGATCAGGGAGTTTTCACGTACGCCCTGTACGCTGGTCAAATCGCGAATACGATCGGCCTGGGCGAAGGTTGCCACCAGGGCCAGGGCCGTTGCGAAGAGGAATTTAAACATGTGTCACCTCGCTTACATCGGCGATAAGTTAAGGAAGAAACGCTGCATCCAGCCCATATTCTGCGCTTCATTGATGTAGCCGTTGCCGACGTACTCAATGCGCGCATCGGCCACCTGGGTGGACGGTACGGTGTTGGAGCCGCTGATGGTGCGCGGGTTAACCACGCCGGAGAAACGAATAAACTCCGTACCCTGGTTGATGGCGATCTGTTTTTCACCCACGACGTGTAAATTGCCGTTCGCCAGCACCTGGTCGACGGTTACCGTCAACGTGCCGCTAAAGGTGTTGCTGGCATTGGCGCCGCCTTTACCGTTAAAGGAGTTGCCGCCAGAGGCATCGACATCGGCGCGGGCATTGCCGAACAGGCCCTGCAGATAGCGCGGTACGGTGTCGAAACCGAAATTGGTTTTCCCGTCGCGGCTGGCATTCGCCGACGAGCTCTTGCTGGCGCTGACGTTTTCCTGCAGCTGGATAGTCAGCGTGTCGCCGATATTGCGCGGACGACGGTCTTCAAACAGCGGCTGATAACCGTAGTTAATCGGCTGCGCAGTCTGGAAAATAGAGCCATTCACAATCGGCGTCGGGCCGGGAATGGGTTGGGCGGAAGTCGCACCCTGGACCAGAGGTTTAGACGGAACCCAGGCGCACCCGCTGAGGGTCACCGCCAGGAGAGTCACTACCGGATAACGAATCGCCGCGTTTTTTTGCATTGCCTTCATCTTCGAAAACAGGGAGCCGGTGCGACGTTAACCGCACCGGGCTACACCTTAGAGTTGCGTCAGTTTCTGCAGCATCTGGTCGGTCGTCGACACTGCTTTACTGTTAATTTCGTACGCGCGTTGCACCTGGATCATGTTCACCAGCTCTTCCGCGACGTTAACGTTTGAGGTTTCCACATACCCCTGATACAGCAGGCCTGCCCCGTTCAGCCCCGGCGTGCTCTCGTTTGGCGCGCCAGAGGACTGGGTTTCGATGTACAGGTTCTCACCGATGCTTTCCAGACCGGTGTCGTTCATAAAGGTGGTCAGGTTCAACTGCCCCACCTGCACCGGCGCGGCCTGACCCTGCTGGGTCACGCTCACGATCCCGTCACGCCCGATGGTGATGCTCAGGGCGTTAGCTGGAACGGTGATCGCAGGCTGAACCTGGAAACCGCCCGCCGTCACCAGCTGACCGTTCTGATCCACCTGGAACGACCCGTCGCGGGTATAGGCTGAGGTTCCGTCCGGCAGCTGCACCTGGAAGAAACCCTGGCCTTTAATCGCCACGTCTTTGCTGTTGTTGGTCTGGGACAGGTTGCCCTGGCTGTGCAGACGCTCGGTCGCCACCGGGCGAACCCCGGTACCAATCTGCAGGCCCGACGGCAGCGTGGTCTGTTCAGACGACTGCGCACCCGGCTGGCGGATGGTTTGATAAAGCAAATCTTCAAAAACTGCACGCTGACGCTTGAAACCGTTGGTGCTGACGTTCGCCAGGTTGTTGGCGATCACGTCCATATTGGTTTGCTGCGCGTCGAGGCCAGTTTTCGCGATCCATAAAGAACTGATCATAAGAAGTCCTGTTAACTCATTGACAGCAGTTGGTTGGCGCGCCCGGCGTTTTCATCCACGCTGGAGATCACCTTCATCTGCATTTCAAAGCGGCGCGCGCTGGCGATCATGTCGGCCATCGCGGCAACCGGCTTGACGTTACTGCCTTCCAACACCCCGGACATCACGCGGATGCTCGGGTCGGCCTGCAGGGTTGCGCCCCGGGTCGCCTGTGCGGCCTGGCTCAGACGGAACATCCCGTCGTCACCGCGCTGCACTTCGTTGCCCTCGGCTTTCACCAGCTTCAGACGGCCAACAGGCGCCACGGTATTTGGCGGATCGCCCGGGTTTAACGCCGAGATGGTGCCGTCGGCAGCAATAGTGATCTCAGAACCTTCCGGCACGGTGATCGGGCCAGCTTCACCGATAACCGGGTGGCCCTGAATGGTCAACTGCCCAACAGCATCGACCTGGATATTCCCGTTACGGGTATAGCCTTCGCCGCCGTCAGCGGTTTGCACCGCCAGCCAGCCATCCTGCTGTAAGGCCACGTCGAGCGGACGTGAGGTGTAGTCCATCTGCCCAGGCGTCATGTCGGCACCCGGCGTTGACGCCACCACCAGCGTACGCGTTGGCAGGGAGAGCCCTTCCACCGGCACGGCGCGCAGCGCGTTGAGCTGCGCACGGAAACCCGGCGTGGAGGCGTTCGCCAGGTTACTGGCGGTCACTGCCTGCTGATTGAGCGTCTGACTGGCGGCGCCCATCGCGGTATATATTGCGTGATCCATTAAGCTATCCCGTCAGCCAGTTAGCGGAGGTTAACCAGCGTGTTGAGGATCTGATCCTGGGTTTTGATGGTCTGCGCGTTCGACTGATAGTTACGCTGCGCGACGATCATATTGACCAGCTCTTTACTGAGATCCACGTTGGAGGCTTCCAGCGCGCCGTTGGTCAGGGTACCGAAGTTACCGCTGCCCGCGGTGCCCAGCAGGGCCACGCCAGAGGACTGGGTCGCCGACCAGACGTTGTTGCCTTCAGACTGCAGGCCTTCGTTGTTGGCGAAGTTCGCCAATACAACCTGCCCCAGGACCTGATTCTGTTCGTTGGAGTAGTTACCCACCACCGTGCCGTCGTCGTTAATCTGATAGCTCACCAGGTCGCCCGGCTTGTAGCCGTTCTGGTTGGTGGCCACGATGTTGTTCGCACCGGTGTTCTGCTGCATTGAGTTCAGGAAGCTCAGGGAGAACGTGACCGGCACCGCGCCGCTTAACGGATCGGTGGTGACGTTGATCGCCGGGTTAGCGTTCTTCGTTGTGCTCAGCACACCACCCGCACTGTAGTTGTAAACCCCTTCCAGATTCCCGTTACTGTCGAAGTTCATCTGGGCAGATTTAGTGATTTTCGCATTGGCCACGCTGCCATCCTGGGTATACAGATCCCACTTGTTGTCTGCCGTTTTCACGTAGTAGACATACATGTTGTGGGCGTTACCCTGGGTGTCGAAAACGGTGATGGTGCCTTTTTTGTTGTAGCTGTCCGGGTTCGGAGTCACCGAGGTGGCATCAAACGCAATCGTTGGCACGGTGTCGGTGGAGTTCAGGTTGATCTGCTGGCTGCTGGTGGTGGTCGCTTTCGCGGGCATCAGGTCGACAGGAATGGAGATCGGCTGTGGGTTCGCGCCGGTCTGCACCGTCGGCGGGCTGCCTGCTGCAGGGAAGCCGGTCAGCTGCAGACCCTGCATGTTCACCAGGTTACGGTTTTCGTCGAGGCTGAACTGACCGTTACGGCTGTAGTAAACCGAACCGTTGCTGTCGAGCATGCGGAAGAAACCGTTCTGGCTGATGGCGACATCGAGGCCACGACCGGTGTTAGTGGTGGTCCCGTCGCTGAAATCCTGAGTGATCCCGGCGACTTTTACGCCGAGGCCCACTTTGGAGCCGGCGAACATGTCAGCGAAAGAGGCGCTACCGGACTTAAAACCATAGGTCGCGGAGTTGGCAATGTTGTTACCGATGACATCGAGGTTAGTGGCCGCAGCATTCAGGCCGCTGACCGCTTGAGAAAAGGCCATGACTTACTCCTGATAAGTATTAGGGCTTAAATAATCTGCCGAACTTCGTCGAGCGTAGTGGTTCCGTAAGTACCCAGATCCAGCGTGTTACCATTGCCATTGCGAATGACGCCCTGCACCAGCGCAAACTGCAGCGGCTGTGCCACCAGCTGAGTACTGCCGCTGCTGGCGGAAATCGCGACGTTATAAGAGCCATTTGGCGCGCTGGCGCCATCGGTCATCGTCCCGTCCCAGGTAAAGGTATGGACGCCCGCTTTCAGCTCGCCGATATCAATCGTGCGCACCACCGCGCCGTTCTTGTCGGTGATGGTGGCAGTGACTTTGTCCGCGCTCTGCTGCAGCTCAACGCCAAACGGCGTAGTGGTGGTCGTGGCGGAGCCTTCTGCGCCGCTGGTACCCGCCAGAACCGTGGTCCCCGGGATCATCACCCCATGACCGATCAGCGTGCTGGCCTGCATCGACTGGCTGTTATCAATCTGACCGGAAATGGAGCCCAGCGTGGTGTTCAGTTTTTCGATGCCGCTCACGGTGCTGATCTGCGCAAGCTGCGTCGTCAGTTCGTTGTTCTGCATCGGGTTGGTCGGATCCTGGTTTTTCAGCTGCGCGACGAGCAGCGTCAGGAAGCTACCCTGCAGGTCAGAGGCGCTGTTCCCGGTCAGCGAGGTGCTGCCCGTGGTGCCGCTGGTTCCGCTGACGGCGGTATTCGTCCGGTCATTCACATTGACGGCGATGGACATTGGTCTCTCCTTTACTGGCCCAGAGTGAGCGTTTTGAGCATCATGCTCTTCACCGTGTTCAGCACTTCAACGTTGGCCTGGTAGCTACGGGAAGCCGACATGGTGTTCACCATTTCGCCCACCACATCAACGTTGGGCATTTTGACGTAGCCACTGGCATCCGCCAGCGGGTTGCCGGGCTCGTACACCAGTTTGTCCGGCGCCTGGCTCTCTATCACATTCGCCACTTTCACCCCGCCGGTGGCGGCACCGGGTGCGGCATCAACCTGGAAAACGACCTGCTTAGCGCGATAAGGTTGGCCATCCGGGCCGGTCACGCTGTCGGCGTTGGCCATGTTACTGGCGGCCACGTTCAGGCGTTGGGACTGCGCGGTGAGCGCGGAACCGGCGATATCAAAAATATTCAGTAAGGCCAAACTTAGTTACCCCCCTGCAGGACGTTCATCATGCCTTTGATCTGTCCACCGAGAACGGTCAGCCCCATCTGGTACTTCAGGCTGTTATCGGCAAACTGCGTACGCTCCCGGTCCATATCAACGGTGTTGCCGTCGAGGGATGGCTGATCGGGGATGCGATAAAGTAAATCGGTGTTCGGGGTCGTCACGGTCGCGGCGGGAATGTGGCGTGCGGACGTCAGCGTAAGGGCGACACCGCTATTCTCGGCCCGCCCACGCTCCATGACTTTCTTCAATTCACTGGAAAAATCGATATCGCGCGCCTGAAACCCTGGGGTATCGGCGTTCGCGATATTGGCGGCCAGAATCTCCTGACGCTGGGCGCGTAAGTTGAGCGCTTCCTGCTGAAAACGTAGCGCGGCATCGAGTCTATCGAGCATATCTCCTCCGCTGATGGCAAAATTTCAGTGGATAGCTTAAATCTCAACCCATGCTCGTCATCGACGGAATAAGCGCAAAATGCGTCGCTATTTATTGCGTTGATGCGAAACCGCTACAGGTAGAATTCTGCTCATTCTCGAACCGACGGGTACTGGCGATATGGCGTTAAAACGTGGCATGACCGCAACCTTACTTCTCTGGAGCTCCGTCTCGCTGGCGCAGGATCTGGACGCCCAGCTGACGGCGTTTTTTGCCCAGCGTCTGGCCGGATTTAGCGATGAAGTGACGGTCCAGGTCCGCACGCCGCCGACGATGCTCCCCTCCTGCGAAATGCCGGCCTTTAGCATCCCAGGCACCAGCAAACTGTGGGGCAACGTGAGCGTCACCGCGCTCTGCGGCACTGAGAAACGTTTTATACAGGTTGCAGTTCAGGCGACGGGCGATTATGTTGTCGCGGCCCAGGCCATTCCCCGCGGTGGCGTTGTCCAGCCGGGAAGCGTCACGCGCAAGCGCGGCAGGCTGGATCAGCTGCCCCCACGTACCATGTTGGACATTAGCCAGGCGCAGAATGCCGTCAGCCTGCGCGACGTCGCGCCGGGCCAGCCGCTGCAGTTGTCGATGCTGCGCCAGTCCTGGCGGATCAAAGCCGGGCAGCGGGTGATGGTGATCGCCAGTGGCGATGGCTTTAGCGTTAACGGTGAAGGACAGGCGCTGAACAACGCAGCCGTCGCCCAGAACGCACGCGTCAGAATGACTTCCGGCCAGGTGGTGAGCGGAACGGTCGATTCTGATGGGAATATTCTGATTAACCTATAATCTTTTTAAAGATTATGCAGCGGCTGCCGATAAATCATTAACAAATGAAAATGTCAGGCGCTAACGCCGCCAACCCTCGATGAGGACAACATAATGAGCATTGATCGTACATCGCCCCTGAAGCCGGTTAGCACTGTACAACCTCGCGAACTGCATGACACTGCGACGGCCAAAACACGCCTGCAAAAATCGGCCAGCGCCGACAGTACCAGCGCCAGCGTTACGCTGAGCGATGCCCAGGCGAAGCTGATGCAGCCAGGCAGTAACGACATCAACATGGAACGCGTTGAATCGCTCAAAACGGCGATCCGCAACGGTGAGCTGAAAATGGATACCAGTAAAATCGCCGACGCGCTGATCCAGGAAGCGCAAAGTTTCTTAGAGTAATCACCGTATGAGTCGTCTGACGGAAATAATGGATCAAATGACGGTTGTATTAAACGACCTGAAAACGGTGATGGATGCCGAGCAACAGCAGCTGTCTGCCGGGAATGTTCACGGCAGTGCGTTGCAGCGCATTACCGAAGATAAAAGCTCGCTGCTGGCCACCCTCGACTATCTGGAGCAGCAGCGACGCGCGGAGCAAGAGGCTCGCCGTAGCGCCAATGATGATGTCGCCGATCGCTGGCAAACAATTACTGAAAAAACCCAGCATCTACGCGATCTCAATCAGCACAACGGCTGGCTGCTCGAAGGTCAGATGACCCGCAACCAGCAGGCGCTGGAGGTGCTTAAGCCGCACCAGGAGACGGGGCTGTATGGCGCGGACGGTCAAACGTCCAGTTCGCGCAGCGGCGGGAAGAAGTTTACGATTTAAAACCGGAATGAATAACAGGGCGTACCCGGCGGGTACGCCCTTTTTTTGCTTACGCCGTCGTGCGGCGGGCGAACTCTTTCAACTTAAAGCCCAGCACCGCCAGGGTGGCAAAATACGCCACCACACCGACGACCACTACCGCCAGCAGGCGCAGCAGACGATAGAACATGGTGCCCTGCTCCCAGTCCGGCATCACGTGCATCATCCCCAGCAGCGCCGCCGCCATCACCAGCACCGCAATCAGCAGACGCACCAGGAAGCGTGTCCATCCCGGCTGCGGGGTGAAAATCTTTTGCTTTCTCAGCTGCCAGTACAGCAACCCGGCATTCAGACAGGCCGCCAGGCCGATGGAGAGCGACAGACCGGCATGCTTGAGTGGGCCAATAAACACCAGGTTCATCAGCTGGGTCATGATCAGGGTCACGATGGCAATTTTGACCGGCGTTTTGATGTCCTGGCGCGAGTAAAAGCCCGGAGCCAGCACCTTGACCACGATCAGCCCCATCAGCCCCACGGAGTACGCCACCAGCGCGCGCTGGGTCATCAGCGCATCGAAGGCGCTAAATTTGCCGTACTGGAACAGTGACACGACCAGCGGTTTAGCGAGGATCCCCAGCGCCACCGCGCTCGGCAGTGCCAACAGGAAGCATAGACGCAGCCCCCAGTCCATCAGGCGGCAATACTCGTCGTGGTTGCCGCTGGCAAAGCTGCGGGAGAGTGACGGCAGCAGAATGGTGCCCAGCGCCACGCCCAGCACCCCGGACGGGAACTCCATCAGACGGTCGGCGTAGTACATCCACGACACCGATCCAGAGACCAGGAACGAAGCAAAGATGGTGTTGATGATAAGCGAAATCTGGCTGACGGAGACCCCGAGGATTGCCGGGCCCATCTGCTTCACCACCCGAATCGCCCCGGCATCGCGCAGGTTAATACGCGGCAGGACCAGCATGCCGATCTTCTTCAGGTGCGGCAGCTGATAGGCCAGCTGCAGCACGCCACCGACGGTCACCGCCCACGCGAGCGCCAGAACCGGCGGGTTAAAGTGCGGCGCGGCAAACAGGGCAAAGCCGATCATGCTGACATTGAGGAAGGTGGGCGCAAAGGCCGGCACCGAGAAGCGGTTCCAGGTGTTGAGGATCGCCCCCGCCAGCGAGGCCAGCGAAATCAGCAGAATATAAGGGAAGGTAATGCGCAGCAGCTGCGTGGTCAGAGTGAATTTATCGGCGGTATCGGCAAAGCCCGGCGCCGTTACCATGATCACCCAGGGTGCGGCCAGCATCCCGACCACCGTCACAATCGCCAGCGCGAGGGTCAGCAGCCCCGACACATAGGATACAAATACCCTGGTCGCGTCTTCCCCCTGCTTGCTTTTGTATTCCGCCAGGATCGGCACAAACGCCTGGGAGAACGCCCCCTCGGCAAAAATACGTCGCAGCAGATTTGGCAGCTTAAAGGCGACAAAAAAGGCGTCCGTCGCCATTCCGGCACCAAAGACCCGCGCCACAATGGCGTCGCGCGCAAAGCCCAGCACGCGCGAAAACATGGTCATCGAGCTGACGGCCGCCAGCGATTTTAATAGGTTCATTAACGTGAATTTCCACACCCAAACGGAAAACGCCTGCAAAGCAGGCGTATTTGCGCCGGGTGAGGCGATGCTTACCCGGCCTACAAAACAACAGCGCGTAGTCTACCCCGAAACCGCGGAATTGCTATCGCCAGATGTTACAGCGGGTTATTCGCTGATGGCATCGCGCCACAGCTTCTCCACGATACGCTGGGCACGGATCGCCTGTTCGCCCGCGGTTTCCGGAACCGTCTGATTTTGCACGCATTCGATAAAGTGGCGCGCACATCCGGCAAATCCGCGTTGCTCGAGCGTGCTTTGCCAGCCCGGAATAGCAGGCGTCACCACGCCTGCGCCCCGCTCTTCCCGCCACTCGCGCATATCGGTGATATCCAGCAGCGCGCCGTCCGTGACCGCCTGAACCCACTCCCGCTGGCTGCCTGCCCGGCGATGCATGGAGGTGGTTACCTGCAGATTGTCCGCGCTGAAATGGTGCTCGGCGTAGATCATCGCCCCCTGGTCGTTAGTCTGCAATGTGCCGCCGGTTAAGCGGGCGCTGTCACCCGCCAGCCACAGAGCGGTATCCACCACGTGCAGATAGTCATCCAGCAGCGTAAAACGCAGATCGTTGGGCCCGACGCTATCGGCGCGATGCTTATCCATGCGCAGCGATGCCGCACCGTTCAGCTGGGTTTTCAGCTGCTGATAGAGCGGTGCAAAGCGGCGGTTAAAGCCCACCATCAGGGTCAGTTTTTTCTGCGCAGCCAGCTCAATCAGGCGCTCGGCATCGGCAAGATTATCCGCAAGCGGTTTATCAACACAGACGTGGACGCCCGCCTGCAGC
This sequence comes from Silvania hatchlandensis, assembly GCF_025564065.1. Classification (GTDB taxonomy): domain Bacteria; phylum Pseudomonadota; class Gammaproteobacteria; order Enterobacterales; family Enterobacteriaceae; genus Enterobacter; species Enterobacter hatchlandensis. Next base: position 36,527 of record NZ_JAMGZK010000043.1, read on the forward strand.
AGCTCGCTGACCACCTGATAGTGGGTGGCGGTCGAAGTATGGACAAACACCGCATCGCACTCGCGGGCTAAATCCTGCAGCGAGCCCAGGTATGGCATGCGCACGGACTCGCAAATTCGCAGTGCTTTATCGCGTGAGGGCGACCAGGCCCCCTGTAACGTCCAGTCGGTGGCGGTACTCAGCACCGGCAGCCAGGCTTTTTGCGCAATGCCGCCCAGACCGACAACGCCTACTCGTAATTTTGTCACCGTTAATCTCCCAGATGTGCCAGCAGCGAATCGAGCCGCTGTTTCAGGTCTTCAACTTCATTCTCCAGCGCCTCAACGCGCGCCGCCAGGCCAACGTCTGCCAGCGAGGTATCGGTGTCTACGGCATTGACCGGCGTTTCAACGTCGCCGCTGAAGAGATGCATAAAGCGGCTTTCGCGCTTACCGGGTTCACGCCCCAGACGCAGGACAAAGGGGCCATCTTCCCGGCTGGCTAACGCCTCAAGCGTCTGCTCCACCTGTTGGGTATCGGCAAATTCATGCATACGCGCCGCGCGGGTGCGCAGCTCACCAGGCGTTTGCGCCCCGCGCAGCAGCAGGGTAGCGATGATGGCAACCTCTGCCGGACTCAGCTTCAGCGCACCAAATTCCGAGTTACAAAAGCGCTGCTCGTACTTGGTCACGCGGTTGCCAAACCCGCTGACGGTGCGCAGATAGTGACGCTTCACCAGCGCGTCGAGTTGATCCTGCACATCGTGTTCGCCGAGGTTCATCACCGGTTCACGGTTGGTTTTTTGGTTACAGGCCAGGGTCACGGCATTGACTGAGAGCGGATATTGCTCCGGGGTGGTTACCTGCTTTTCCAGCAGACAGCCAATCACGCGCGCTTCGGTGGCGCTTAACTGATATTTCATTTCTGTTCCTTAGCGCCCGGCGCTCCATTGTTGAGTGGTCAGCGCCGTCAGAACATGATCGCGCCATTCGCCGTCAATCAGCAGGTAATCTTTGGCGTAGCCCTCTTTTTCAAATCCGAGGCGCCCCAGTAAATCGCCGCTGCGCTGATTGTGCGGCATATAGTTAGCCATAATGCGGTGCATATGCTGGGTACGCTGCATGTAGCGGATCGCCGAGGTCAGCGCCTCGTACATCAGCCCCTGCCCCTGCCATTTTTGCCCGATGGAATAGCCCAGATAACAGGCGTGGAACGAGCCCCGCACCACGTTAGAAAAGTTGGCGATCCCGACGATCTCTTTTTCATCAGGATCGAGCAGCGCAAAATAAAACGCCGAGCCCTGTCGGTGGAACTCGGCAATCATGCTTAACCGTGCCTGCCAGCCGGAAGGGTAACAGTGACTCTCATCCCGTACGGGTTCCCAGGGTTTTAAAAACTGACGATTCTCAGCGTAGTAGTCCGCCAGACGCCAGGCATCACGCTCATGCACCAGACGCACCACCAGGCGGTCGGTCGTCAGGCGCACTTTCGGCACATTACTGCGATAGCCAAACATTGATACCACTCCTTCCCGTTACAACCTCGACCCGTTAGCTTTACTATACCTGCGCGAATGCCGTCTGGGAAAACAGTGACATACCCTTTTTACGGCTTTTCACCTTTTTCGATGAAAAACCTGAATCAAAGTCACCTCTTGATAAAAAAATATTGTGACAGCTTGTGTGGGAAAAACCCCGCCAACAACGCAGAATATTAGCGCGCTTATCATCTTTATTCCCCTGGAGGGGAAATGTCCCGTATCTCGCAGGCCCGTAACCTGGGTAAATATTTCCTGTTAGTCGATAACATGCTGGTTGTCCTCGGCTTTTTTTGTCGTTTTTCCGCTCATTTCGATTCGCTTTGTCGATCAGATGGGCTGGGCGGCACTGATGGTCGGGATTGCGCTGGGGCTACGCCAGCTCATTCAGCAGGGGCTGGGGGTGTTTGGCGGCGCGATTGCCGATCGCTTCGGTGCAAAACCGATGATTGTCACCGGCATGCTGTTGCGGGCCGCAGGCTTTGCCACCATGGCGATAGCGCACGAACCCTGGCTGCTGTGGGTCTCCTGCATTATTTCCGGTCTCGGCGGCACGCTGTTCGATCCACCGCGCACCGCGTTGGTGGTGAAGCTGATTCGTCCTCAGCAGCGTGGGCGTTTTTTCTCCCTGCTGATGATGCAGGACAGCGCCGGCGCGGTCGTTGGCGCGCTATTAGGAAGCTGGCTGCTGCAGTATGACTTCCGCCTGGTGTGTGCCACCGGGGCGGTACTGTTTATTCTCTGCGCGGGGTTTAACGCCTGGCTGCTGCCTGCCTGGAAACTCTCAACCGTCAAAGCGCCGGTCCGCGAGGGTCTGGATCGCGTGTGGCGCGACAAACGCTTTATCACCTATGTGCTGACGCTGGCCGGGTATTACATGCTGGGGGTCCAGGTGATGCTGATGCTGCCGATCATGGTCAATGATATTGCCGGTTCCCCGACGGCGGTGAAGTGGATGTACGCCATCGAAGCCTGCCTGTCGCTGACCCTGCTGTACCCCATCGCCCGCTGGAGCGAAAAGCGTTTTCGCCTTGAACATCGGCTGATGGCTGGCTTGCTGTTGATGTCCCTGAGCATGCTGCCGATCGGTATGGTCAGCTCGTTACAGCAGCTGTTTCTGCTGATCTGTACCTTCTACATCGGCTCGATTATTGCTGAACCCGCGCGTGAAACGCTGAGCGCGCAGCTGGCCGATGCCCGTGCGCGCGGCAGCTATATGGGCTTTAGCCGCCTCGGGCTGGCAATTGGCGGCGCGCTGGGGTATGCCGGTGGCGGCTGGCTGTTCGATGCCGGTAAAGCCTTTAATCAGCCGGAACTGCCGTGGGTCATGCTGGCGCTGATTGGGGTCATCACCTTCTTTGCCCTGGGCTGGCAATTTAGCCATAAACGCAGCGCGCCGGGTATGCTTGAACCGGGTGCCTGATTTGTAACGGGCTTTTTTCTCCTCCATACTGAATGTTGATGGTCAACCACTGGAGGAGAAACGTGAAACTTTATATTTACGATCACTGCCCGTTCTGTGTGAAAGCCCGTATGATTTTTGGCCTTAAAAATCTTCCCGTCGAAAGGATAACGCTCCTGAGTGACGACGACGCCACGCCGACGCGGATGATTGGGCAAAAAATGGTGCCGATCCTGCAAAAAGATGACAGCCGTTATCTGCCCGAAAGCATGGATATCGTGCGCTATGTCGACGCGCTTGATGGCCAGCCGCTGCTGACCGGTAAGCAAAATCCGGCCATTGCCGAATGGCTGCGCAAGGTTAACGGCTATGCCAACCGTCTGTTGATCCCCCGATTTGCCAAAGCCGCCTTTGATGAGTTCTCCACCCCGCAGGCACGCGCCAGCTTTGTCGCAAGGAAAGAGGCGTCCATCGGCAGCTTCGCCGAGCATCTGTCCCACTCTGCAGGGCTGGTGAAGAACATCAGCGACGATCTTCGGGCGCTGGACAAGCTCATCGTCCAGCCTAACGCAGTGAATGGCGAGCTCTCCGATGACGATATCCACCTGTTCCCGCTGCTGCGTAATCTGACAATCGTTGCGGGCATTAACTGGCCGACACGTGTCGCCGATTACCGCGATAATATGGCCAAACAGACCCAGGTGAACCTGCTGTCGTCCCAGGCGCTGTAAACCCTGTCAGGGCGGTCACATTCAGACCGCCCGCTTTTATCAGCTTTTTCCGCTGGTTTGACAAAGTCTCCCCTGACATACTGTCGCGTCATAATTGAGGCGCTGACATTCTGTCGAGGGAACCTATGAAAAAGATTGTTATTGCCGCTGCGTTAATTGTCAGCGGCCTGCTGGTTGGATGTAATCAGCTTACACAGTACACCGTCAGCGAGCAGGAAATTAATCAGGCGCTGCAAAAGCGTAATAACTTTGCGAAAGATATCGGCGTGCCCGGCGTTGCCGATGCCCATATCGTGCTGACCAATCTTGCCAGTCAGATTGGCCGCGAAGAGCCCAACAAAGTGATACTTTCCGGCGATGCCAGCCTGGACATGAACTCCCTGTTCGGCAGCCAGAAAGCCAATATCAAACTGAAGTTAAAAGCGCTGCCGGTGTTTAACAAAGAAAAGGGTGCTATCTATCTCCAGCAGATGGAGATCGCCGAGGCCGAGGTGTCGCCGGACAAGATGAAACCGGTTCTGCAAACGCTGATGCCCTATCTGAACCAGTCGCTGCAAAATTACTTCAACCAGCAGCCTGCTTACGTTCTGCGGGAAGACAACAGCAAGGGCGAGGCGCTGGCGAAAAAGTACGCGAAAGGGATCGAAGTGAAGCCGGGTGAGATAATAATCCCCTTCACTGACTAACCTTAAAGGCGCTTCGGCGCCTTTTTTTACGGAAAAGAGTGCAAACGAAAACGTTTCCCCCTATTCTTTGTGTCCGGCAAAAATCATCTCACTCAGCCGGAGCTCATCCATGACTGCACCATCCCAGGTTTTGAAAATCCGCCGCCCAGACGACTGGCATATCCATCTTCGCGATGGCGATATGCTGAATACCGTTGTGCCGTATACCAGCGAAATTTATGGCCGCGCGATTGTGATGCCAAATCTGGTGCCGCCCATCACCACGGTTGAGGCGGCGATTGCCTACCGCCAGCGCATTCTTGATGCAGTGCCTGCCGGTCACGACTTTACCCCGCTGATGACCTGCTATCTGACCGACACTCTCGATCCTGATGAGGTTGAGCGCGGCTTTAACGAAGGCGTATTCACCGCCGCTAAACTCTATCCCGCCAACGCAACAACCAACTCCAGCCACGGCGTGACCAGTATCGATGCAATTATGCCGGTACTGGAGCGCATGGAGAAACGGGGGATGCCGCTGCTGGTGCATGGCGAAGTGACCCATGCGGAGATCGATATTTTCGACCGCGAAGCGCGTTTTATCGATAGCGTGATGGAGCCACTGCGCCAGCGTCTGCCGGGGCTGAAAGTGGTGTTTGAACACATCACCACCAAAGATGCAGCTGACTACGTACGGGACGGCAATGAGCGCCTGGCTGCCACCATCACCCCGCAGCACCTGATGTTCAACCGCAACCATATGCTGGTGGGCGGCGTGCGCCCTCACCTTTACTGCCTGCCGATCCTCAAGCGCAACATCCACCAGCAGGCGCTGCGTGAGCTGGTCGCCAGCGGCTGCGATCGCGTCTTCCTCGGCACCGACTCGGCCCCGCATGCCCGTCACCGCAAAGAGGCCAGCTGCGGCTGCGCAGGGTGCTTTAACGCACCGACTGCCCTCGCCAGCTATGCGCAGGTCTTTGATGAGATGAATGCCCTGCAGCACTTCGAAGCCTTCTGTTCCCTGAACGGCCCGCGCTTCTACGGTTTGCCGGTTAACGAGAGCTTCGTTGAACTGGTGCGCGAAGAGAGCAGCGTGGTGGAATCCATCGCCCTGACCGATGACACCCTGATCCCGTTCCTCGCGGGTGAAACCGTTCACTGGACGGTTAAACGCTAAAAATTCGCTGCCCCCTGTTGCAAGCTTGCCGATATGACTGTATAAATACACAGTATAAACACAGGGGGCAAATATGCGTATTGAAGTGACCGTTGCCAGAACCACTGCTTTACCTGCCGGCGCACTGGATGCACTGGCGAGTGAACTATCTCGCCGTATAAACGAATCGTTTCCCGAGAGCAACGGTGCTGTCACCGTCCGCTACGCCGGGGCCAACAACCTGTCCGTCATTGGCGGCGCAAAAGACGATAAAGCGCGCATCAGCGAAATTTTACAGGAAACCTGGGAAAGCGCTGACGACTGGTTTATTACCGATTAGTTTTGCTCCCTCATTGTGTTTTTTTGCCGGGTCGCCCCGGCTTTTTTTCGCCCTTCACTCCCCCGCAAAATATCCTGGAAAAGGCTTAAAAATCACCCGCGTCATGGTGTTTTATTGTTCAAACATTCCTAAATGTTAGAAAAATGTGTTGCTGCCTGTTTATTTTTCCGATCAGAACCCTTATTAATTGATATACTGAAATTGCTTCAGAAAAACACGGATTGAACCTCACAGTCGTTGTCTTTAAACACGTATTCAGGGGGTTATGATGGAAAAGAATAATGAAGTCATCCAGACCCATCCTCTCGTTGGCTGGGATATCAGCACCGTGGACAGCTATGACGCACTGATGCTGCGTTTGCATTACCAGACCCCGAATCACCCCGACCATGTAGAATCGGAAGTTGGGCAGACGCTGTGGCTCACCACAGACGTTGCACGTCAGTTTATTTCTATTTTAGAAGCCGGTATTGCAAAAATAGAATCCAGTGACTACCAGGAAAATGAGTATAAGCGGCATTAAGTTGATGCCACATTTTCACCCAACAGGCACCTTACGGTGCCTCAATTATTTCACCCTTGTATAACCCCGCCATGTTAATTACTCTTCTAAGCCACGAAACGCGTTAAGAGATCCTGATGAAATACGACCTTATCATTATTGGCAGTGGATCCGTGGGGGCTGCGGCCGGTTATTACGCCACCCGGGCCGGGCTGAACGTTCTGATGATTGACGCCCATATGCCGCCCCACACCGAAGGCAGCCACCACGGCGACACCCGCCTGATGCGCCATGCGTACGGCGAAGGCGAACGTTATGTGCCGCTGGTGTTACGTGCGCAGGCGCTATGGGATGAGCTGGCTGACATCAGCGGCGAACCGGTGTTTGAACGCACTGGCGTCGTCAACCTGGGGCCCTCCGATTCAACGTTTCTGGCAAACGTCGAGCACAGCGCCCGGCAGTTCAATCTGGATCTGGAACGGCTCGATGCCGCCGCGGTAATGAGCCGCTGGCCGGAAATTCAGGTGCCAGAGGGGTATATCGGGCTGTTTGAAGCTAACTCTGGCGTCCTGCGCAGCGAGCTGGCGATTAAAACCTGGATTGCCCTGGCAAATGAGGCGGGTTGCGCACAGCTGTTTAACTGCCCGGTCAACGCGATTACCCATCATGACGACGGCGTTACCGTCAACACGCCAGAAGGTGAGTACAGCGCGCACCGTCTGTTAGTCAGCGCGGGAACCTGGGTTTCGCAACTGGTGCCTGGCCTGTCGGTGCAGCCCGTGCGCAAAGTGTTTTCCTGGTTCCAGGCCGACGGCCGTTACAGCCACCAGAACCGTTTCCCGGCCTTTACCGGCGAGCTACCTGACGGCGATCAGTTCTACGGCTTCCCGTCGGAAAAAGACGCCCTCAAGATTGGCAAACACAACGGTGGGCAGGTTATCGCCTCCCCGGAAGCGCGTAAGCCGTTTGGCGAGTATCCTGGCGATGGCTCAGAAGCTTTTGCGTTTCTGCGCAATATCTTGCCCGGCGTGGGCGGTCTGCTGCACGGTGCTGCATGCACCTACGACAACACCCCGGATGAAGATTTCATCATTGATACCCTCCCGGGTCATGACAACACGCTGTTGATCACCGGTCTGAGCGGTCATGGCTTTAAATTCGCCAGCGTGCTGGGCGAGATTGCGGCGCAGTTCGCTCAGGATCAAACTCCAGCTTTTGATCTTACGCCCTTCTCCCTGTCGCGCTTCAGTCGCTAATCCTGTCAGGCTTCGGGTTACCGAAGCCTGGTATTTACCTCTCAGTCGAAACCCTTATGCAGCGTATTTTTCATTATCTGGTCAATAATATTCGCGAGCATCTGATGCTCTATATTCTGCTGTCGGTGGTACTGATGCTCCTCGATATCGCTTACATTGTATTCTTCTGACAGGAAATATTGACAAAAGCTGACGATTCTCAAGATAACTATAATTTCAACGCAAATTATTTGAATATCATAAAACAGTCACACTCCGCCATTACAAACAGAAAAAACACTTCTTTAACAGCCACTCTGACAATTTCACTTTCATTTCATTCAAAAATTCTGTTCTAAATAAATTAAAAAACTAAATCACTAAATATCATTTGCAATAATGTTTTCAGCACGCCATTTTGAGCCCTCACTATTTAATTTCGGTATTTATGATGCAGGTGCGTAACTCCCCTACACGCTATGGCGTTATATCCATGTGTTTACACTGGGCGATGGCTATCGCGGTCTATGCCATGTTTGGCCTTGGATTATGGATGGTCACCCTGAGCTATTACGACGGCTGGTACCACCAGGCCCCTGAGCTGCATAAAAGCATTGGCTTTGTGCTGATGATGGCGTTGGTCGTTCGCCTTCTCTGGCGTCGTGTCTCTCCGCCGCCTCCGGCGCTAAAAAGCCAGACGCGCCTGACGCGCATCGGCGCCACCGTTGCCCATTTCGCCCTGTATGCAGTGCTTTTCGCGATCCTTATTAGCGGCTATCTGATCTCGACGGCTGATGGAAAGCCTATCAGCGTCTTTGGCCTGTTTGATGTGCCCGCCCTGCTGGCCGATGCCGGGACGCAGGCCGATCTGGCCGGTTCAGTCCACCTGTGGCTGGCGTGGGGCGTGGTATCGCTCTCTGCACTGCATGGCCTTGCGGCCATGAAACACCACTTTATTGATAAAGATGCCACCCTGACACGTATGTTGGGCAAAGCGTCACCTGACACTGGAGCATAAAATGAAAAAACGTCTGCTGGGATTAACCGTTGCCTCTCTGCTGTTCGCCACCGGTTCAGCCGTCGCGGCTGATTACAAAATTGATAAGCAAGGTCAGCACGCCTTTGTCAATTTCCGCATTCAGCATCTGGGCTACAGCTGGCTGTACGGCACCTTTAAAGACTTCGACGGTTCCTTTACCTTCGATGAAAAGAACCCGGCGGCCGACAAGGTCAATGTGACCCTGAATACCAACAGCCTGGACACCAACCACGCCGAGCGCGATAAGCACCTGCGCAGCGCAGAGTTCCTCAACGTGGCGAAATTCCCGCAGGCGACCTTCACCTCAACTGAAGTGAAGAAAGACGGTGATGGTCTGGATATCACCGGCAACCTGACGCTTAACGGCGTAACCAAACCGGTGACTCTGGATGCAAAACTGATCGGTCAGGGTGACGATCCGTGGGGCGGAAAACGTGCGGGCTTTGAAGCGACGGGTAAAATTCACCTGAAAGATTTTAATATCACCACCGATTTGGGTCCGGCATCTCAGGATGTTGAGCTGATTATCTCTGTAGAAGGGGTGCAGCAGAAGTAATTTCCTCGCCCGGTCAGCATGGCATGACCGGGCAAGGCTGGACGCTTATTCCGGGTCAGGAATACCCAGACGGGTGTTCAGACGCCCCCGCGACTTATTAAAGATCTTATTGCCATTCTCGCGTCCGGCACGGCGACGACGCTGCTCCTCTTCAGGCAGAACGCTCTCCTCGCTACAGAGTTCGCTACAGCAGCCCTGGAACTTCTCCGCGCAGGCCGGGCACTGAATAAACAGCAGATGACAGCCGTCATTTTTGCAGTTGGTGTGCGTATCGCAGGCAGTGCCGCACTGGTGGCAGTTTGAGATCACGTCCTCAGAGATACGCTCGCCCATCCGCTCATCAAAGACAAAGTTCTTGCCGATAAAGCGCACCGGCAGCCCCTGATCGCGCGCGCGACGGGCATACTCAATGATCCCACCCTCGATATGCCATACCTTATTAAAGCCGTTATGCTTCATAAAGGCGCTGGCTTTTTCGCAGCGAATCCCGCCGGTGCAGTACATCACAATCTTCTTGTCTTTATGTTCCTGCATCATTTCGACCGCTTTCGGCAACTGCTCGCGGAAGGTATCGGCCGGGATTTCCAGCGCGTTTTCGAAATGGCCCACTTCGTATTCGTAGTGGTTACGCATATCGATAAACACGGCGTCGGGATCGTCAAGCATGGCATTCACTTCTGCCGCTTTCAGGTAATCACCCACGTCGCTGGCGTCAAACGTCGGGTCGTCGATACCGTCAGCCACAATGCGTTCCCGCACTTTCAGGCGCAACACCCAGAATGACTTACCGTCATCGTCCAGGGCAATGTTCATCCGCAGGCCGTTCAGGGCTGGGTCAAAGCCGTACAGAAAGGTACGCAACGCATCGACCTGACTGGCCGGAACGCTGATTTGGGCGTTGATACCCTCATGCGCCAGATAAATGCGTCCGAAAACATTCAGCTCGGTTAAAGCTTTATACAGCGCGTCGCGGGTCTGCTGCGGATTAACGATGGTAAAATATTTGTAGAACGAGATTGTAGTGCGCGGCTCGATTTCGGCCAGCATGCGCGCTTTTAACTCTTCGTTCGAAATGCGGTTGTGTAACACTGGCATGGTGTACGGTTCCTGCAATCGTTGGATAATGAAAATCGGGCGGGATGATATAGCAAAGATTGAGAATTTACATCCCCTCATTTTGCGCTACATTTCTTTCTCTAGCGTGATCGGCTCATAACATTTGCCGCATTGATAAGCATTCCGTCGCGATGAGTTTTGGTTATGAATCGAAAAATGCGACAATCTGACAACAGGACAGAATAAAAAAAGGAACGGTATGACCCATTTACCTAAATTCTCCATTGCGCTGCTGCATCCACGTCACTGGTTTACCTGGGCTGGCATCGGTTTATTATGGTTACTGGTGCAACTCCCCTACCCGGTGATTTATCGTCTGGGCTGCGGTCTTGGTCATCTGGCCATGCGTTTCATGACCCGTCGCACCCGGATCGCCCGGCGCAATCTGGAACTCTGCTTTCCGCAGATGAGCGAGCAAGAGCGCGAAGCCCTGGTGGTCAAAAATTTTGAATCGGTCGGGATGGGACTGATGGAAACGGGGATGGCGTGGTTCTGGTCAGACAAACGCATGAGCCGCTGGATGGAGGTTACCGGCGCTGGCATGGAGCCGGTACACACCCTGCAGGCGGAAAATACTGGCGTACTGCTGATCGGGATTCATTTTCTGACCCTCGAGATTGGCGCGCGCATGTTCGGCATGCAGGCACCCGGTATCGGCGTCTATCGTCCGAACGACAACCCGGTGATCGACTGGCTGCAGACCCGAGGCCGGATGCGTTCCAACAAGAGCATGATCGATCGTAAGGATCTGAAGGGGATGATCCGCGCGCTGAAATCCGGGGAAGTGATCTGGTATGCGCCTGACCATGACTATGGCCCAACAGCCAGCGTCTTCGTGCCGTTTTTTGCCGTTGACGATGCCGCCACCACCAGCGGCACCTGGACCCTGGCGCGGCTGTCGAGTGCGGCAATTGTGCCGTTTGTCCCGCGCCGTAAAGCCAACGGCAAAGGCTACGAGCTGATGATGCTGGAGCCGGAGTGTTCGCCTCCGCTGGACGACGCCAAAACCACCGCGGCCTGGATGAATGACATCATCGAAAAATGCATCCTGATGGCACCCGAGCAGTACATGTGGCTGCATCGCCGCTTTAAAACCCGCCCGGAAGGCGTCCCTTCCCGCTATTAATTCCCCCTGCGGCCCCGGTGGCCGCAGTTTACTTTCTGTTTTTAACCTCCTCTGCCATTGCAGCAATCATCACCCAGGCGCATAATTAGCAGGCTTACTACCTTCATTCATAATGATGCCGTCGCGCATCAGAACGCGGATTGTTATGTCATCCTCAGAAACGCCAATAAACTGGCAACGTAACCTGACGGTTGTCTGGCTGGGCTGCTTTCTCACCGGTGCCGCCTTTAGCCTGGTGATGCCTTTTCTCCCCCTGTACGTCGAGCAGCTTGGCGTCAGCGGTCATAGCGCGCTGAACATGTGGTCGGGGCTGGTGTTTAGCATCACCTTCCTCTTCTCAGCCATTGCCTCCCCCTTCTGGGGCGGGCTGGCGGATCGCAAGGGGCGCAAAATCATGCTGCTGCGCTCAGCGCTGGGGATGGCGATCATCATGCTGCTGATGGGGATGGCGCAAAACATCTGGCAATTTCTTATTTTGCGCGCGGTGCTGGGGCTGCTGGGCGGGTTTGTACCCAACGCCAACGCGCTGATCGCCACGCAGATCCCGCGCCATAAAAGCGGCTGGGCGCTGGGGACGCTGTCAACCGGTGCGGTGAGCGGTGCGCTGCTCGGCCCGCTGGCAGGCGGGCTGCTGGCCGACAGCTACGGTCTGCGCCCGGTGTTCTTTATTACCGCCGTGGTGCTGTTTGTCTGCTTCCTGCTGACCTGGTTCTGCATCCGGGAGAATTTTACCCCGGTTGCTAAAAAAGAGATGCTGCATGCCAGGCAGGTTTTCGCCTCGCTGAAAAACCCCAAACTGGTGTTAAGCCTGTTTGTCACGACCCTGATTATTCAGGTGGCGACCGGCTCGATTGCGCCGATCCTGACGTTGTACGTGCGCGACCTGGCAGGCAACGTCGGCAATATCGCGTTTATCAGCGGGATGATCGCCTCCGTGCCGGGCGTGGCCGCGCTGCTCAGCGCCCCTCGACTGGGGAAGCTGGGCGATCGTATTGGCCCGGAGCGGATCCTGATCGTCGCCCTGGTGTTCTCTGTGTTGCTGTTGATTCCGATGTCGCTGGTGCAAACGCCGTGGCAGCTCGGGGTATTGCGCTTCTTACTCGGCGCGGCCGATGGTGCCCTGCTGCCTGCCGTCCAGACGCTGCTGGTGTACAACTCCACTCGGGAGATCGCCGGGCGCATCTTCAGCTATAACCAGTCGTTTCGCGATATTGGCAACGTCACTGGCCCGCTGCTGGGATCGGGTATTGCTGCCAGCTTTGGTTTCCGGACGGTGTTTATCGTTACCGCCGGCGTGGTGCTGTTCAACGTGTTCTATTCCTGGCTCAGCCTGTCGCGGGCAGTCCGTCAGCCGCAGTCGGCACCAGATTAAGACAACTCCGTGACGGCTTTCGCCGCATTCATACTTGCAAACAGTGAGAATCAGCTATTCTTTCCCTGAATACTTCGTCAAATCACAGGGAGACGCTAATGACTATGTATGCCACGCTGGAAGAGGCTATTGATGCCGCTCGCGAAGAGTTCCTCGCCAACAATACCGGCGTAGAGGAAACGGACGCGAATATTGAGCAACTCAATATACAAAAGTATGTCCTGCAGGACGGCGACATAATGTGGCAGGCCGAATTCTTTGCCGACGAGGGCGAAGACGGCGAATGTCTGCCGATACTCAGTGGCGCCGCGGCGCAGGCCGTTTTTGATGATGACTTTGACGAAATTGAGCTGCGTCAGGAGTGGCTGGAAGAAAACACCCTGCATGAATGGGATGAGGGTGAATTTCAGCTTGAACCGCCGCTGGATACCGAAGAGGGGCGAGCCGCAGCAGATGAGTGGGACGAGCGCTAGTTACTCATAAGGCCCATGCTGCGCGTCTATCGGCAGCAGCAGCGTATCGAAGACCAGCGAAAACGGCAGATCGAGCACAGTCAGATAGCGCCAGGCGGAGTCGCGAACATCCCATTGCACGCCGGGATAATATTGATTGCCGTGCCCCTGTCCGGGTACGGCACGGCTGATGATACTGCCGCAGCCGCTCAGCAGTAACGCCATCATGATAACAATGAGTATTCTCATTCCTTCCTCAATATAAAAAAATACCGGCTCAAGAGCCGGTATTTATTTGCCGGTGGGGCTATTTAACCTTCAGCGCCAGCGGGTTCATCTTCAGCGTCTGGTAGTGGTTTACCCAGGAGGAGTATTTCTCCGGGGCGGACCACACGCGGTAATGCAGACGTGACAGCGTGACCGGGTCGCTCAGCAGCACCAGACGACGATCGCGGTTCAGCTTCTCAGGCGTCTCGTTCAGAGCCTGTTCCACGTGACGATCGCGGGCAATCTCCAGCACGTTACTGGCACGGTGGCGGGCCGTTGCCATCGCGGTTGCCAGGGCGTTGAATGACGGGTTAAACACCGCGTGCATAAATCCATCCTCCAGCGAACGGCTGCGGTTCAGCTCCAGATACTTGTCGGTATCCACCAGCACCTGCGGCGGGGAGTACTCTTCCGGGATCAGGAACAGCTTCCAGCGTTTGGTACGCAAGCCCAGCGTTGAACGGCTGGAGAACACCGACACGAACGGCGACAGGATAAGCGAGAAGACGATCGGTGCCAGCCAGAACAGGAAGCGCAGATCCAGCCAGGCCATGCCGACAGCCCACACCAGACCAAGCAGCATCTGCGAGCCGTGGCGCATAAAGGCTTCGCTCCACGGAGTGGAGTCATCGTCACGCTGCGGAGAGTTCCAGACCACTTCCCAACCGAGGAACGCGCTGACCACGAAGACGGTGTGGAACAGCATACGCACCGGTGCCAGCAGAACCGAGAACAGCACTTCAAGCAGCAGAGAGAGCGTCACGCGGAAGAAACCGCCGAACTCTTTCGAGCCTTTGCACCAGATCAGAATGATACTGAGCAGCTTCGGCAGGAACAGCAGCACCATCGTCGAAGCAAACAGCGCAATCGCCAGCTCCGGACGCCACTGCGGCCACACCGGGAATAGCTGGCGCGGTTGCAGGAAGTACTGCGGCTCAGTCAGCGCATGCACCACCTGCAGCGCGGTCGACAGGGCGAGGAACATAAACCACAGCGGCGCGGAGAGATAGGACATGACGCCGGTCAGGAACACCGCACGGTGTACCGGGTGCATACCTTTCACCAGGAACAGGCGGAAGTTCATCAGGTTACCGTGACACCAGCGACGGTCGCGCTTCAGCTCATCCAGCAGGTTCGGCGGCAGCTCTTCATAGGAGCCCGGCAGGTCGTAGGCAATCCACACCCCCCAACCGGCACGACGCATCAGCGCCGCTTCTACGAAGTCATGCGACAGAATCGAACCGGCAAACGAGCCTTCGCCCGGCAGCGGGGCCAGCGCACAGTGCTCAATGAACGGCTGCACGCGGATGATGGCGTTGTGCCCCCAGTAGTGGGACTCGCCCAACTGCCAGAAGTGCAGGCCCGCAGTAAACAGCGGCCCGTAGACGCGGGTAGCAAACTGCTGGCAACGCGCATACAGAGTATCCATGCCCGACGCCTTCGGCGAGGACTGGATGATCCCGGCATTCGGGTTGGCTTCCATCAGACGCACCAGCCCGGTCAGACAGTCGCCGGTCATCACGGAGTCGGCGTCCAGCACCACCATATAGCTGTACTGGTTGCCCCAGCGACGACAGAAGTCATCGATGTTGCCACTTTTACGCTTCACGCGGCGGCGGCGGCGGCGATAGAAAATCTGCCCTTCGCCCTGCACTTCAGCGATCAGCTCCATCCACGCTTTCTGCTCAGCCACGCAAATATCGGGGTTGTAGCTGTCACTCAGGATGTAGACGTCGAAATGTGCGCCGTTCCCGGTCGCTTTTACCGACTCCCAGGTGGCGCGCAGGCCCGCGAAAACGCGATCCACGTCTTCGTTACAGATAGGCATAATCAGCGCGGTACGGTGTTCGGGATTGAGTGCTTCATCCCCCACCGTCGACGCGGAGATACTGTACTTATCCCGGCCAATCAACAGCTGCAGGAAGCCCATCAGCGCGGTCCAGAAACCGGCCGACACCCAGCAGAAGAGAATGGCAAACAGCAGAAGAATGCCGCTTTGTAAAATATACGGCAGCAGCTGCATAAACGAGACCAGCAGATCCTGGCCAAACATATCGGCCGGATTGATCAGCGCCCAGCCCTGGTACGGCAGAATGGTCTTCATGTACCAGGTGGCGACGACGGTCTGCGCGATGGTCAGCAGCAGCAGGATATAGCGTCGAATACTGCCGACGGTACGCCATTTTTCCTCGTTTGCCTGCTGCTCTTTGGTCAGACGGGAGAGATAGCGCGGAGTGACGTCACGACCGCGAAGACGATCCCAGAAACGGCCCACCGGGTTGGTGCGCCAGGGATCGGGGAACATCGAAGAGCGCGTCGCTTTCGGCATCGCCTGAAGCTGGGCACGACCTTCATCATCGCGAATCAACTGACCTTCAGCCAGCGAATCGGGCCAGGCCTGCTCGAGACGGCTCTTTACAGAGCCGAGCGGGGTGTCATCATCGCGGGTAAACGGATGATGGTCAGCATCCAGCGCGGTATGAACCGCGCTGAGATCCCCCTTCGGCAGGGCCGCCTTCTCGATATCGCTCAGCGGCATGGCATCGATATATTCAGTTGTCTTATTCATTGGCAGGTAGCTGATAGCTCCAGGTTTCACTCAGCGGCTGGTCAACGTTCACCAGCGCGGCTCGCATCTCAGTCGGCTGTTTGGCATCTTTGACTTTCACACGCAGCGTTAAACGCCAGCCTTTAGTGACCGGGTTGTAGCGCACAGTGTTTTCAACGATTTCACCATTGTCGCCAATGCTCGTCTGGGCGGTGACAGGGGTCTCCGGTGCCAGTTTTTTCATCTCCTGGCCGGAGAAATCCACCACAAAGGCGATGGTGCCATCAGGCTGACGGATCAGATTCGACTGTTTCACATCCCCGGTGGAGCGGCGCGTCTGGGTGACGTAAGCGCTCTCAGGGGCGTGCAGCTTGTCTTCATCGCGGCTCATGGTGATGGAGTAGTTGAAGTTCATCTCTTTCCCGGCTTCCGGCAGCTGATCCGGCGTCCAGTAGGCGACGATGTTGTCATTGGTCTCATCGTTGGTTGGGATTTCTACCAGCTCAACTTTGCCTTTGCCCCACTCGCCTTTCGGGGTGATCCAGGCGCTTGGGCGGAGATCGTAACGATCGTCCAGATCTTCAAAGCGGGAGAACTGACGACCACGCTGCAGCAGACCAAACCCCTGCGGGTTCTCCATGCTAAAGCTGCTTACCGCCAGGTGTTTCGGGTTGTTCAGCGGACGCCAGATCCACTCGCCGTTACCGGCCAGAATCGACAGACCGTTGGAGTCATGCAGCTCCGGACGGAAGTTAGAGACCGACGAAGGCTGGTTAGGCCCAAACAGGAACATACTGGTCAGCGGGGCAACGCCCAGCTTGCCGACTTTATCGCGCAGGTAGACTTTAGACTGCACGTCAACCACGGTGTCGCGGCCCGGAATGATCACAAAACGATACGCGCCGGTGGCACGCGGTGAGTCCAGAAGCGCATAGATAGTCAGACGTTTGTCGGTGGGTTTTGGACGTTCAACCCAAAACTCACGAAAACGCGGGAACTCTTCCCCGGAAGGCAGCGCGGTATCGATCGCCAAACCACGGGCAGAAAGACCGTACACCTGGCCGCCACCGATGACGCGGAAATAGCTCGCCCCCAACATGCTGACAATTTCGTCGTTCTTATCTTTACTGTTGATGGGATAGAGGACTTTGAAGCCCGCGAAACCGAGATCTTTGACGGTGTCTTTATCGTGCTGTACGTCACCGAAATTAAAGTAATCCGGGCTGTACTTAATTTTGCGTACCGCGGTGGAGGTCACTTCATTGATGGTGACCGGCGTGTCGAAGTACATCCCCTGATGATAAAACTCAAGCTTGAACGGGGTTTTGATTTTGTTCCAGTAAGCTTTATCGTGATTAAACTGGATCTGCTGATAGTCCGCATATTTCATATCACGGAAAACGGAGGGCAAGTTACTTTTTGGTGCCTCGTAGCTCTTGCCTGCCATCGTTTTCGCCTGTTTTGCGACGTCGTCGATGTTAAAAGACCAGGCCGATGAGGTATACAGAGACAACAATACTGCTGCCCCTAACCAAGGCATTTTCATCATTTGTAGTTTATGTTTCATAATAAGTAAGCACTTCCCCCTTTGTGTGCTTATATCGATCCGATCCATTTTAATGGAAAATCAGGTAATCCGACAACATAATCACCGCTTTGTTAAGCGCGCTGGCTCATGGATTAAGCAAGTGAAAGCAACCCGTATTCACTTTGCGTGCTTATCCTGGAGACAGTGTGTCGGACTTCGTGTAGGGTTGGCTCCGAATGTAAACACTATTGGTCTTATGGATAAGACGAAAAGTCTGAGAATGCACAACGTTATATGAGTACCATACCTGCACAACGCGAATATTTCCTTGATTCTATTCGGGCCTGGCTCATGCTGCTGGGGATCCCGTTTCACATCTCCTTGATCTATTCGAGCCACGTCTGGCACGTCAATAGCACAGAGACCTCGTGGTGGCTGACGCTGTTTAACGATTTTATCCACTCATTCCGCATGCAGGTCTTTTTCGTTATTTCCGGCTACTTTTCCTACATGCTGTTCTTGCGCTATCCGTTGAAACGCTGGTGGAAAGTGCGCGTCGAACGGGTCGGCATCCCGATGCTCACCGCCATTCCCCTGCTGACGCTGCCGCAGTTCATCATGCTGCAGTATGTGAAAGGTAAAGCGGATAACTGGCAAAACCTGTCGCTGTACGAAAAATACAACACGCTTGCCTGGGAACTGGTGTCGCACCTATGGTTTCTGCTGGTGCTGGTGGTGATGACGACCCTCAGCCTGTGGTTGTTCAGCCGCATGCGCCGCCACCTGAGCACCCGTTCAGAGACCTTTTTTGCCAATATGACTTACGGCAAACTCTCGGTGCTGTTTTTACTGGTGGGCATTGCCTACGCCGGGCTTCGCCGCACGCTGTTTATGGTTTATCCGCCGATACTGAGCGACGGGCTGTTTAACTTTGTGGTGATGCAGACCCTCTACTATTTGCCTTTCTTTATCCTTGGCGCGCTGGCTTTTGTTCATCCGCAGCTGAAAACCCTGTTCACCACGCCATCACGCGGCTGTACTCTCGGGGCGGGACTGGCGTTTATCGCCTATCTGCTGAATCAGCGGTATGGCAGCGGCGATGCCTGGATGTACGAAACTGAAAGCGTGATCACCATGCTGCTGGGCCTGTGGATGGTTAACGTGGTCTTCTCTCTGGGGCATCGTCTGCTGAATTTTAAATCGGCACGCGTGACCTATTTCGTGAATGCATCCCTGTTTATTTATCTGGTACACCACCCGCTGACGCTGTTCTTCGGGGCCTATATCACGCCGCATATCAATTCAAACCTGCTGGGCTTTACCGCCGGGTTAATATTTGTGGTGGGCATTGCGATTGCGCTGTACGAAATTCATCTGCGCATTCCGCTGCTACGGTTCCTGTTTTCCGGTAAACCGGCGACTAAAGTCGATAAGAGTCAGCAGCCTGCCAGCTAACGCGCCGTGCGCCGGTCACTGCACCGGCACCGCGTTTACAGCAGCCACTCCACCGGCAGCCAATACGTAAGCCGCACCAGCACCCGCTGCCAGAAGCGGGTCTTCGGCTCTTTCTTCAGAACGACCTCTTGCCCCTCCTTGTGCTCAACCCAGTTAAGCCGGCCAAATCTGTCCAGCCGCAGTTGCCAGGCTTCCTGCCGCTGGCTGCGCACAAAACGGGTGTGGATCAGTTTTGCTAACGCTTCGCTTTCAATCACAAAGCCCATTTCGGTATTGAGCATCGTTGAACGGGGATCAAAATTAAGGGAACCGATAAACACTTTCTCGCCATCGATACTGAACGTTTTCGCATGCAGGCTGGAGCCAGAGTTCCCGGTGATCCCGCGGTCGTGCACCACCGGGACACCTTCCTGGGTCGGTTTTAGCTCGTACAATTCAATCCCATGACGCAACAGCTTCTTTCTCCATCGGGCGTAGCCGGCGTGCACCACGGCGACGTCGTTAGCAGCCAGCGAATTGGTGAGGATAGCGACCTTGACGCCCTTGCGCACCATCTGCAGCAGCAGCGCCACGCCCGCACGGGTCGGGACAAAATAGGACGAGATGATGTCGATTTGCTGTACCGGGGAGCCCATCACATCCAGCAGACGCTGGGGCAGCAAGGAGTGGCGCTTTGCTCTGCCCTGCCCTTTTCGCGGATCGTCACTGAGTAGCCGGGTTTTGGCCCAGATAAGCGGCAGCGTTCCCGCCTCGAGATGGGTAATAAATTCGCTGGACTGCAGTTTATCCAGGTAACGACGGGTAATCTCGTCCTGATACCAGTCATCCGGCGGGTCGATTTTTTGCTTTATTTCGGCCTCTGACAGTTCCAGCACCTGCCGGAGCGTGGAGACCGAGGCGCAGTTCCAGTAACGTTCAAAATCGTCGGCAACGTCCTGCACTACCGGGCCGGTGGCCATCACATCCAGATCGGAAAACAGCGGCTCCTCACCGGCGCCAAAATAAGCATCACCGACGTTTCGGCCACCAATAATGGTCACTTCCCCATCGACGGTATAGCTTTTGTTGTGCATCCGGCGATTCAGCCGGGCAAAATCGGTGAGATATCCTAGTGCGCGCAGGGTGCGAAACGAAAAGGGATTAAACAGGCGAACCGCAATATTGGGATGGGCATCAAGCAGACGCAGGATCGCATCCAGTCCCTGGGTGTTGTTGTCATCCAGCAGCAGGCGCACCCGCACGCCACGCGTGGCGGCAGACAGTAACACGGAGAACAACAGCCGCCCGGACATATCGTCTTCCCAGATGTAGTACTGAACGTCGAGCGTTTTTTCCGCCATCTCCGCCAGCCGGTAGCGGCAGGCGAAGGCATCCAGACTGTTATCAAGGGGGAGAATGCCACACAAACCCGGATGTGCAGAACTGACCGGCGCAATGGCACGCCCCAGTCGCGTGTTATGCGTCGGTTTCCTGTCCTCGTTGGGTAAGCAGTCGCTGGTAAAGCCGGGTATTTTCTTCATCATAACAGACAAAGTATACCCGCTCCGGCAGAGACTTGCGGGTGAGATAGTCTGAAACCGTGTTCACAGCGATCTCGGCCGCCGCGACGCGTGGAAAACCGTATACCCCGGTGCTGATGGCCGGGAACGCCAGAGTCTTGTAGCCATTGGCCGCCGCCAGATTGAGGCAGTTACGATAGGCATCTTCGAGAATGCGTGCTTCGTGATGGTCGCCGCCCTGCCAGACAGGACCAACAGTGTGGATCACCGCTTTCGCCGGTAAATCTCCTGCCAGGGTAATCACCGCCTGTCCAGGAGCACACTCTCCCTGCTGCTGGCGTACCAGCTTGCAGGCCTCCAGCAGAGCAGGACCGGCCGCCCGGTGGATCGCGCCATCCACGCCGCCGCCGCCCATCAACGAGGGATTTGCTGCATTGACCAGCACGTCGACGTGCAGCGTGGTGATATCACCCTGAAAGACTTCAATGCGAGATAACATAGATAACCTCTGCCTGCTGTTTTTTCTTAAGTGTATCGCAGAGGGGGGCTTGTGAAAGCATGCAAATTAGAAATCCTCTCCCGCCGTGGCAGGAGAGGCCTGTTTTAGCGGTAATCAACCTGCACGATACCGAGAGATTTCTCCGGGTTAATCCAGGTCATGCTTATTGCAGCGCGTTCCGGGAAGACCGCGGCGCTATCCAACGCCTGGGTATAGCTTACCCGTCGGGTTAGCATGTTTTTATCCTGCGGGCAGGAAACCGCAATCGTGCCGGCTTCCGGAGAGATGATGCACGGGGCTTCAACAATTTGGCCATAAAAATGAATCGTCCCCGTCTGCGACGAGGCCGCACCAAATGCAGGTAAGAGTGTAACAACACCCATCAGGGCAAGACCCGCAGCCCGTTTTACGGCGGAGGCAACCATCAGCGTGACCCTTATTGATAATCTTCCCTGATGATTAAACAGCACGCATCTTTGATCAGTGCCGACGGGCATCGGTGATGCCAGCAATAACAGCATAGCTACGCGTTAACATTTTCGCTACATCATTCAATACATTGATCTTATGAATGTTTTGCGCGTCAGGTTTTTGATGGTGGCCACTGCTGCGTGATATGTAGAGATTTACCGTCCGACACCGTTACAATAACGTTGATCCTGTCATTCGGCCCGGAATTGAGGGTCATGCGCGAGAGATTGATGGTTTTATTGGCCGGTAACGAGAGGGTATTGCGCTGGCTCGAGTTGCTCTGCCCACCCGGTCCGGTGCGTGTGGTGACAATCTGCACCTGACACAGGCACGGTTCGGTCACGGTCACCTGGGGAATAATGGTCAACATTTCGCCTTCAGTGGCGGTCTGGAAGGTAATCTGGCTGGTGAGCGCCGCAAGCAGTAAAAGCGTATTCATTATCTTCTCCCAAAAAAAAACAGGGCACAGGCCCTGTTTTTTATCGAACAACGTAGCCTTAGTACTGGCCAGCGTTAACTCTGTTACCGAAGCCAACCTGGGTGATGTTCGCTTCAGAGCCGTTTGCGGTTTGACGAATGTCTACCGCGTTACGGCCACCAGACTGCGATACATCAACACTCAGGTTTTTACCGGTCCACTGACTTACAGTAGCGGAGTTACCAAAGCCACGTTGATTCAGATCGATGGTGCTGTCATCTGCGCCCTGAGAGAGATCAGCCGTGTTGCCGAAGCCATGCTGTCTGACGTCAATGGTTGAATCACGTGCATCACTTTGCAAGGAGTTAACGAGGTTATTACCACCGTATTGATAAACGGTCAGCTTTTCATCTGGACCATTATTATTACCGTGGTTACCACCCCATTGAGGAATCGAACCCGCCATTGCGCTGCCAGAAACTACGATTGCTGCAATTACTGCCACTTTTAAAAGTTTCATCGTAAAGCCCCCATCGGATTGATTTAACTCATCACTAAATAGCTAGCGTTGGATAACGCGAATTGCCATCTGCGACTGTCTCTGCACTACAACTGCCGTTTTTTGAGTACCGTACTGAGTAATATTCGCTTTGTTACCAGAACCTTTCTGAATAATCATCGCGGTATTACCAAATGCACCTTGTTTAATACTCGCATTGTTCCCGTTGCCCGTCTGATCAATATAGGCAAGGTTATAACTGCCTGATTGATCGATGTTCGCACGGTTGTTTCCGCCTTCCTGTGATACGACAGACAGCAATTTCGATCCATCCTGACGAACATTGGTGCTATTATTCACACCGTATTGCCCAACGATGGCGGACTGGTTATATGAAGATTTACTCAATTCATTAACCGCGAAATTGTATTCTGAAGCTGCCAAATCATTGGTTGCGAAAACGACGCCAGGTGCACCCAGTAATGCAAACATCAATAACAGCTTGTTCTTCATGTTGTCACCCTGGACCTGGTGGAAATAAATAACCTGTGTTAACAACGCTGAATATTTTGTTAACCCGGCGTTACGATGAAGAGTATGTCTGCCGAAACAATTTAAATATCTCACCCGCCAGTTGTATTTTTATTCCTATGGTCACCCCAAAGTATTAAATAAAATAAAACAGCTGTTGGGGTTGGTGACTTTTCAGGGAGTTAAAAAAAGGCAAATGTAAAATTCAGAAATGAATAGCAGGAAAAGCACTGACTTGCCGTTTCGCCTGCCCTCCAGGCCCGTTTGACCGATATATCGCTAACTCTGTGACAACGCACCTGATTTCTTAAGACGTTTACACAGTGTAAAAATAGGCTTAGCTTTTTGGCGACGCTCATACCTTCCTTATAATAATTTACAAAATATATTATTCAACAAAAACAATGAATTAATATAATTTGTATGATTTTTTAAATGTGTGCATCAATAACAACATGTACAACTTTATGCTGAAATCTAAGCAATTCGGGAAGTTGTTTTTTACAAAATAATATTGAATTTTACATCCTGTTACACGTTTAACACTTGCTTTAAAAAACGTAATGGCTAGATTGAAATCAGAAGTTCAGCATTATCTTAAAATATTTTCCCTCCCTTATGAGGGGTATGGTTTCTCTTCTTCACACAGCAGTGCCACATCTGTCAGTGCTTCTGGAGCCCCCGAAATATATCGGGGGCAACTGGCAGGTGTCCCAAAAAGGGGTTTCATCATGTTTAATGAAGTCCATACCTTGCATGGTCAGACATTATTGTTGGTCACCAAACCTTCTTTACAGGCTACAGCGTTATTACAGCATTTAAAGCATAGTCTGACATTGAGCGGAAAATTGCATAGCATTCAACGCTCTTTCGATGATATAGCGCCTGGCAGCATTATTCTTTTCGATATGATGGAAGCGGATAAAAAACTTATCCAATACTGGCAGGATATTTTAAGCAGAAAAAACAATAACATCCGCGTGTTGTTATTGAATACTCCAGAAGAGTATCCATTCCGGGATATAGAAAGCTGGCCGCATATTAACGGCGTCTTTTACGCCAATGAGGATGAGGCACGCGTGGTGGAGGGACTGCAAGGGGTTCTGCGCGGTGAATGCTACTTTTCGCAGAAACTGGCCAGTTATCTCATCACCCATTCCGGAAATTATCGCTACAACAGTTCAGAGTCTGCTTTGCTGACCCATCGCGAAAAAGAAATTCTGAATAAATTACGCATCGGAGCTTCAAATATTGAAATCGCCCGTTCGTTATTTATCAGTGAAAATACGGTTAAGACCCATCTTTATAATCTTTTCAAGAAGATAGCTGTTAAAAACCGGACTCAGGCGGTTTCATGGGCGAATGATAACCTCAGGCGTTAACAGTATGAAACGCACGATGAGATGGATTGCCGCGGCAGGTATCTGGCTTGCCGCCGGGAATCTTCATGCAGTTGAGGTGGAGATCCCTGGATTGTTAACTGACCACACAGTCTCATCTGTCGGGCATGCTTTTTACCGAGCGTTCAGCGACAAATGGGAAAGTACTTATCCAGGTAATTTAACGATCAACGAACGGCCCAGTGCACGTTGGGGAAGTTGGATCACAATAACGGTAAATCAGGACGTTATTTTCCAGACTTTTTTATATCCCACGAAACAAGACCTTGATCAAAACGTGGTCTTTGCTCTGGCTCAAACCGAAGAAGCAATAAATCGTCTGCAGATTGATAAGGCTCTGCTGGGTACCGGCGATTTAGCGCAAGACGAGTTTTAATTCGGAGGCATTCATGCGTGTTGTATATGCAGTTATTGCTCTAGTGCTTATTCCATCATTAAGTTGGGCCGGAAATATGACGTTCCAGTTTCGTAATCCAAACTTTGGTGGTAATCCAAATAACGGCGCTTACCTTTTAAATGGTGCTCAGGCGCAAAACTCTTATAAAGACCCAAGCATGGACGACGACTTTGGTATTGAAACGCCAAGCGCGCTGGATAACTTTACCCAGGCCATTCAGTCCCAGGTTCTGGGCGGGCTGTTAACCAATATCAACACGGGTAAACCCGGTCGCATGGTCACCAGCGAGTTCATTGTCGACATCGCTAACACTGACGGGCAATTGCAGTTGAACGTGACGGACCGGAAAACGGGGAAAACATCCACCATTCAGGTTTCCGGCTTGCAAAATAATTCTACCGACTTTTAAATAATGTCGAGATAAGGACAATAATCATGCAGCGCTTTCTCATCCTTATTGCAGTGTGCTTATTGAGCGGTTGTTTAACTGCTCCGCCAAAAGAAGCCGCGAAACCGACATTAATGCCACGGGCGCAGAGTTATCGCGATCTCACGAAACTTCCGCTACCTACCGGTAAGATTTATGTGTCGGTTTATAATATCCAGGACGAAACTGGACAGTTTAAACCTTATCCGGCAAGTAACTTCTCGACAGCTGTCCCGCAGAGCGCCACCGCAATGCTGGTCACCGCGTTAAAGGACTCTCGCTGGTTTATTCCTCTGGAGCGTCAGGGACTGCAAAACCTGCTCAACGAACGCAAAATTATTCGTGCCGCGCAGGATAACGGTACCGTGGCAATGAACAACCGTATTCCACTGCATTCACTCACGGCGGCTAACGTCATGGTTGAAGGGTCGATTATCGGTTACGAAAGTAACGTCAAGTCGGGCGGTGTGGGGGCGCGTTACTTCGGTATCGGCGGTGATACGCAGTACCAGCTTGACCAGATTGCGGTGAACCTGCGCGTGGTCAACGTCAGTACCGGCGAGATCCTCTCTTCAGTGACAACCAGTAAAACGATTCTCTCGTATGAAGTGCAGGCTGGGGTGTTCCGTTTCATCGACTACCAACGACTGCTGGAAGGCGAAATTGGCTATACCTCTAACGAGCCGGTGATGCTCTGCCTGATGTCGGCTATCGAGACCGGGGTCATCTTCCTGATTAACGACGGTATCGATCGTGGCTTATGGGATCTGCAAAACAAGAATGAAGTGAAAAACGATGTTCTGGTGAAATACCGCGAGATGTCAATGCCTCCGGAATCCTGACAGAAAGCGCATTAAAAAGGCGAGACCTCAGTCTCGCCTTTTTTATTTGCTCAGCGCCGCCGCGTTGTTCGCCTTATCCCGCCGGGCTGCCAGCCACAGCCCGCTGTTTTTCATCGCGTAGCCAAACACCAGCCCCAGCGCCAGAGAAGGCACGACCAGACGCCAGTCACCCTGCCCTGCGAAGGTCGCACAGGCGCCCATGAAGGTCCCGGGGACGAACGACAGCAGCAGGTGTTTCGCCTGGATACACATTAAAAATGCCACCACGCCGGTCATCATATAGCCGAAGATTTCCAGATGCGGTGCCAGCGCACTGCCATGGATAATGATCATCGCCCAGGCGACGCCGCTCATCAGCGTGCAGGCAGAGATAAAGAACCCCTTCAACCCGCCCTGCGGACAGGCGAAATACGCCGTGCAGCCCAAAAAGCCCGCCCAGCTGAGAAGTCCTGACGAAACCGCGACCCAACCCCAGATCCCGGAAAGGATGCCGGTGGTCAGTGCTATAGAAAAGAGTATGTTCATGGCGCGCATCTTAGCAGATACGCGCCGAGGAAATGAGATCAGAAACACATAATATGTAGAATGAGAGAAGCTGTTACATTCAAACAGTGATCTAAATCACTCTTCATTCTCTTCCTGCAGCTCGTCCCACATTGCCGCCAGGGCATCGCGGGTTAGCGGTGCCATAGTGCGCCAGAATGGCGAGGTAGCATGGGCTTCGACCTTGCCGAGAAACGCCGCGCACCAGGGCAAAATGAACTCGGCGAACAGGGTCTCCAGCGCTTCGTTTTCATCTTCTGCAGAATGGTCTTCAATCCACGATGCCGCCAGCAGCAAGGTGCCGATGTGATCGGCAGGGGTATCGGTCAGCGGCATCCCGCGCGCAGAGAGGAAAGCACGCACTTCGGCTTCGGTCGCGCCCTCTTCCCAGGCTGAACGGTAAGGCGGAACGCGACACTCTTCGCCGACAAACAGCGCGTTATAGTCGGCCGCAATTTGCTGCATGTCGCAGCTGTTTTGCAGACGCTGCAGCAGATCATCCTGTTCAAGCGGCCAGTTCTGTGCCAGCTTGCCTTCGCGCACCAGGGTAAAGAGCGGTACCAGCAGCGGATCCTGCGGCTGACGGTAATACAGCGAGCCCAGTACGCGGCAGAGGATGGAAAATTCATTCATTTGTTGAGTCCATTACACAGTTAAAGTTCGGCAAATTCGGCGATCGGAGCCATACCACGCGACTCCAGGAAATTCAGTAAACGGCGGGGAGAGACGTTCAGAATTCGATCTTCCGGGAACGCCACCTCATCGAGGATCTTACGGCATTCGCTAAAATCTCCCAGCGTAAACGCGGTATGGGAATCGGATCCCAGCGCCACGTAGCCGCCTGCATCACGCACCGCCGCAGCAACTTCCAGGCAGTTCGCTTCACTGCCCTTACGGGAGTGGATAAAGGAGGAGTTATTGATTTCCAGCGCCACGCGATGCTTCGCGGCGGCCTGCGCCACGGCCTGGATATCAATCGGGAACTTCGGATTCCCCGGATGGCTGATGATATGTACATTACCACTGGCGATGGTGGCAATCATCGCTTCGGTATGGGTGGCTTTGTCCTGTGGGGCAAAAACCGGCTCATGGAAACCGGCAAGAATCAGATCCAGAGAGGTCAGCATCGGGCCGGTACAATCAATTTCACCCTGCGTGTTTTTGATGTTGGCTTCGATCCCGCGCAGGATCCCGACGCCATCAACCAGACGCGGCCAGATGCGCATATTCACAAAGTGCCAGTAGTGCGGCGCATCCGCCATATCAGGACCATGATCGGTGATCGCAAAGAGCTTAATGTTCTTAAGCCTGGCCTGGGCGATGTAGTCATGAAGATTGCTGTAGGCGTGGGTACTGGCGACGGTGTGCATATGCAGGTCAACGGGATACATCATTCTCTCCTCTCGTGTTTCCCAAAGGATAGCAGCTATCACGGGCGTTTATTAGCAAAAACCCGGCAACCGCCGGGTTTACTCAATAGCCCCGCTGGCGGTCAACGCGCCCGGTCACCGACTCACCCTGCTCCAGATGGGTAATGGTGCGGGCAATATACGACACCGCCTCTGCAGGACGGGTCACCGCCGCAACGTGCGGGGTCATCGCCACGCGCGGGTGTGCCCAGAGCGGGCTTTCTGGTGGTAAGGGTTCTTTGCTGTAGACATCCAGCATTGCGCCTTTCAGCTTCCCGCTCTCCAGGGCTTTCAGCAGGTCGGCCTCCACCAGATGCACGCCGCGCGCCAGATTCATCACGTAGCTATTATCCGCCAGTTGGTTAAGCAGACCGCGGTTGATGATACCGACCGTCTCGGCGGTATTGGGCAGGAGGTTAATCAGCACCCGCGTTCCCTGTAAAAACGGTGACAGTTCGTCTGCCCCCGCAAAGCTGGTGATGCCTGGGTAGTCCTTACGTGTGCGGCTCCAGCAGCGCAGCGGAAAGCCCCACGGTGCCAGCGCTTCGGCCACTTTCGAGCCCAACACCCCGGCACCAAGGATACCGATGGTAAAATCTTCACGTTGATAATCTGTCAGCGGCTCCCAGCGCGCCTGCTGTTTTAACGCCTGGTAATCATCAAAGCGACGGAACCAGTGCAGCACCTGGCTCACCGCGTACTCCTGCATCTGCTCGCCCATGCCGGTGTCTTCGAGGCGGAACAGCGGGATATTGTCGGCCAGCATATCCGGGTGCGCTTTCAGTTTACTGAGGATCGAGTCCACCCCGGCGCCCAGCGCAAAGACCGCTTTCAGATCCCGTCCCTGCAGCATCTCCACCGGCGGATGCCACACCAGTGCATAATCTGCCGGTTGGTTATCGCCGCGCTTCCACTCGCGCACCCGCGCGCCCGGCAGCGCCGTCAACAGCGCTTTTAGCCAGTATTGAGTATCAAAGGTCGGATGATAAAAAATGATGTCCATTGCGATTGCCTTCTTTGTGCGGTTTTATGTTCATTTTCAAGTGCCTTGCAGCTTAGCAAACTTTTACGCCGAGGTCGTTGTCGATAAAAAAGTCACTTTCAGCACATTTAGAAATCATGTTGCTCGAAGTTTGTCTAAACACGCTAATTAACTGAAAAAGGTGATTGACGCCGGAACGGCTTTTTCTTACATTAGCGCCCGTCCCAGCAACAACGGGATGACAATACGGTGAGGTGTCCGAGTGGCTGAAGGAGCACGCCTGGAAAGTGTGTATACGGCAACGTATCGAGGGTTCGAACCCCTCTCTCACCGCCATATTCGAGAAAAAGCTCGTACGCAAGTACGGGCTTTTTTTTCATCTATATGCCCCCGAAAGAGAGGGGCGAGAATCCTCGACCAGGGTTCGACAACTGGCTGTAGCCAGTTGGACAGACTGAGAGCGTAGCGAACAGGCTGCCCGCAGGGCGAGCGAAGCGAGTCAGCCCCTCTCTCACCGCCATATTTGAAGAAGAGCTCGTACGCAAGTACGGGCTTTTTTTTCATTTATACGCCCCTCTCTCACCGCCATCAGGCGTCACTCCTCCACTATCCTTGCATATTCCTCGGTCAAAAAATCCACCAGAGTCTTCACCGACGGCAATAACCCACGCCGGGACGGATACACGGCATGAATCACTTCTCGTCGCGGCTCCCATTGTTCGAGCACCCTGACCAACGCTCCTGACGCAAGCTGGTCTTTCACCATTAAGATGGGTAACTGCACCACGCCAACGCCCGCCATGGCCGCTTCACGCAGTGCCAGCATGTCGGTGGTCACTAAGCGCGGCGTAAAATGGATCTCGGCCTTCGCCCCATCCGGGCCATGCAGTTCCCACTTATGCACCTGCTTACCGGCCCCCATACTCAACCCTGGCCATTGGCTGAGCTCGGCGGGCATAGCCGGTTTACCCCTGCTCTCAATCAGATGGGGGCCTGCGACCAGGCAATGTCCCCGGTCGGCCAGCACCCGCAGCACCAGATCGCTGTCATCAAACGGGCGCGGACGCACGCGGATGGCGATATCAATCCCCTCGGCCACCAGGTCCACCCGGCGATTGGTGGCTTCGAGCTGCAGGTTGATCCCCGGATAGCGGGCCATAAAGCGCGCCAGCATCGGCCCAACGTGAACATGCAGGATCGTCACCGGACAGGTGATCCTGACCATGCCGCGCGGTTCCGCCTGCAGCGCCGCAACGGCTTCTTCTGCCGCCTCGGCTTCTATCAGCATCGCTTTGCAGTGCTGATAGAAAGTGTGCCCCACCTCGGTCACGGTAAACTGCCGCGTAGTGCGCTGGATTAAGCGCACCCCAAGTCGTGCTTCCAACTGGGCAATCCGGCGGCTCAGTTTGGATTTTGGCTGATCGAGCGCCCTGCCCGCCGCCGCAAAACCACCGTAATCGACCACTTTCACGAACCAGACAAAGTCGTTGAGATCCTGCATACCACCCTCATCGTTCCATTTATGGAACTGTGAATGTCATTTTCACACTCTACCGCGAAATTAAAGCTGAATATAAGCTAATAGCATCAACCGAACATCAGGAGAAGAAAATGAAAAACATCACTGGCGTCTACACAGCCCCCCGTCCGCACTGGGTTGGCGACGGTTTCCCGGTACGTTCCATGTTTTCTTACCAGACTCACGGCGAGCCGCTGAGCCCGTTTTTACTGCTGGATTACGCGGGTCCGCACAACTTCCCGGCTGACGGCGCGAAACGCGGGGTGGGTGAGCACCCGCACCGTGGCTTTGAAACGGTCACTATTGTCTATTCCGGAGAAGTGGAGCATCGCGACTCGACGGGGAAAGGCGGCGTGATTGGCCCGGGAGACGTTCAGTGGATGACCGCCGGAGCCGGGATCCTGCACGAGGAATTTCACTCCAGCGCCTTCGCCCAACAGGGTGGCGAGCTCAAAATGATGCAGCTGTGGGTCAACCTGCCCGCGAAGGACAAAATGGCGGCACCGGGCTATCAGAGCATCACCAAAAACGCGATCCCGGTGGTGGCGTTACCGGATAACAGCGGTGAACTGCGCGTGATCGCCGGTCGTTACGGTGACGTGGCGGGGCCTGCGCATACCTTCTCACCCCTGAATGTCTGGGACATCGCGCTGCGCCAGGGAAGCCATCTGACGCTCGAGCAGCCTGCAGGCTGGAGCACCGCGCTGGTAGTGCTTGAAGGCAGCGTCGTCGTAAACGGAACGGCGAAGGCCAGCGAAGCACAGCTGGTGGTGTTGAGCCAGGAAGGAGAAAAGGTACATCTGGAAGCCAGCAGTGATGCCAAAGTGCTGCTGATGGCCGGGGAGCCGCTGAACGAACCGATTGTCGGCTATGGTCCGTTCGTGATGAACAGCAAAAGCGAAATCGCGGAAGCGATAAGCGATTTCAATTCCGGCCGCTTTGGCCAGATCTGAAGAGAGTAAAGGAGAAGATAATGTCTACCCCAGCAAATTTTAAAGGTGCGCGTCCGGTCATTGATGCGAATGATGCGGTGATGCTGCTTATCGATCACCAGAGCGGACTGTTTCAGACCGTCGGAGACATGCCGATGCCAGAGCTGCGTGCCCACGCGGCGGCACTGGCCAAAATAGCTACCCTGGCGAATATTCCGGTAATAACCACCGCCTCGGTACCGCAAGGGCCAAACGGGCCGTTAATCCCGGAGATCCACGCTAACGCTCCGCATGCGCAGTATGTCGCACGCAAAGGTGAAATCAATGCCTGGGATAACCCGGAATTCGTTGCCGCCGTAAAAGCAACCGGGCGGAATACGCTGATCATTGCTGGCACCATCACCAGCGTGTGCATGGCTTTCCCGTCGATCAGCGCGGTGGCTGACGGTTATAAAGTGTTTGCGGTTATTGATGCCTCGGGCACCTACAGCAAAATGGCGCAGGAGATAACTCTGGCGCGGGTGGTTCAGGCGGGTGTCGTACCGATGGATACCGCCGCGGTCGCCTCTGAGATCCAGCGCAGCTGGAATCGTGAAGATGCTGCTGAGTGGGCGGAGGTCTACACGCATATCTTCCCGGCCTATCAGTTGCTGATTGAAAGCTACAGCAAAGCACAAGAGGTGGTAAAAAATAGAGAAGTGCTCGATTCGCAGCGCTAATACCCCGCTCCACGGTGTAAAAAACCGTGGAGCTGATTATTGCTTAACCGAACAGGTCTTAATGCATAAAATATGCTTGACCGTTTTGGCCTGACTGCCTATAGTAGCGCCCCGTTGCCCCCGAGAGGAAAGGCAGCGAACAATACGGTGAGGTGTCCGAGTGGCTGAAGGAGCACGCCTGGAAAGTGTGTATACGGCAACGTATCGAGGGTTCGAACCCCTCTCTCACCGCCATATTTAGAAAGAGCTCGTACGCAAGTACGGGCTTTTTTTTCATTTATACGTCCCCGAAAGAGAGAGCCGCCCTGGCACGTTCACGGGTGATGCGACTGACAGAGAAGCACAGAACTTAAAGTGAACGGAACCACCACCGGAGCCGCATGCTCCCCCTCACCCCAACCCTCTCCCTGAATGGAGAGGGGGCCGACCGTGCCAATTTTTTTGTGGGGATCCCTCTCCCCACGGGAGAGGGAATAAAGCGGCCGCACAAAAAACAAAGCCCGGTTTCCCGGGCTTTGCACAATGTATCAAAATCAATAGTAGGCGTTCAGCGTCCGCTGGCAGAGTGCCGAGCGCACGCAGTCGTCTTTGGTAAACTGCACAATTCCCACCATATCATCTTCAACAAAACGTGCCATTGCATCGCTTAAGCCGGATTTGACGCCGCGAGGCAGGTCACACTGGGTAATGTCGCCGTTAACGATAACCGTAACGTTTTCCCCGAGGCGCGTTAAAAACATCTTCATCTGCGCAGCAGTTACGTTCTGAGCCTCGTCGAGAATCACAACTGCATTTTCAAATGTACGTCCGCGCATATAGGCGAACGGCGCAATTTCTACCTTACCGATTTCAGGGCGCAGGCAGTACTGCATAAAGGATGCACCGAGTCGCTTCACCAGCACGTCATAGACGGGCCGGAAGTACGGGGCAAACTTCTCCGAAATATCGCCGGGCAAGAAGCCGAGATCTTCATCGGCCTGCAGTACCGGACGGGTGACAATAATCTTCTCAACATCCTTATGAATCAGAGCTTCTGCCGCTTTGGCTGCACTTATCCAGGTCTTCCCGCATCCGGCTTCACCGGTTGCAAAGATAAGCGACTTACTCTCGATAGCATTCAGGTACTGCGCCTGAGCGTCATTGCGTGGGGCAATTGGGGACATATCACGGCTGTCCCGCGCCATGCCAATTGCTTCTACGCCACTCATCTGCACAAGCGAGGTGACCGATTCTTCTTCACGCTGTTTATGGCTGCGTGAATCCCGTCTCAGCACACGTTTTGCTTCGCGACGAGCTTTGATCACTGCTTTTTGTCTTCCCATGGATAGCACCTTGAGTTGTTGGTATTCATCACTCGCGCCATTGGCGCGATTAGGCGAACGAACATCTGAGGGTTGGCTTCCTTTTAAGCCAGAGCTTTCTTGGTTAGGTGACACGACCGAATCGCTATGCTCACCATTCGGCGGGTCGGAGAAATCAGGATGCGCTGTGGAGGGGGAGAATTTTGTGGCGAAGAGATCGCTGCCGGAGGTGGGGCCTCCGCGCCGGGTGCTGCGGTTGTTTCGTTTACCTTGTCCAGTAGAGGACCCAACCATTCGCGATCTCCAAAGTGATTGATCATCACCGTAGGTGTTTACCGCTGTCTTAAAATAAGTACAACAGGATTTATCATAAATGCAACATTTATTTTACCTGAGTGCAACTTTTAAGACTCACCCTACAGTTCTGGAGAGTGTGATAGAAAAATATTACAGAAATATAACAACAGCAAAACAATCTTAAATAGCTGTCCCGCTCAGGGCGAGCGGGACAGGTTTCAGGCCTTCAGTAGCCCCTGTGCGAGCCAGTCGTTCTTATCACGCACGCCCGGCAGGGCAAAGAAATAGCCCCCGCCAATCGGCTTGATGTACTCTTCCAGCGCCTCGCCGTTTAAGCGCTTCTGGACGGTCAAAAAGCCCTTCTCAAGGTCGTGCTGATAGCAGACAAACAGCAGCCCCATATCCAGCTGACCCGAGTTGGTCACCCCCAGCGAATAGCTGTAGCCCCGGCGCATCATCAGGTTTGCTTCCGTCTCCTTAGTGCGCGGGTTCGCCAGACGAATATGGCTGTCGAGGGCGATGGTGTCGCCGTGTGGATCGCGGGCGTAGTCCGGCACGTCGTGCTCGTTTTTCATCCCCAGCGGTGCCCCGCTGTGCTTGTCGCGGCCAAAGATAGTCTGCTGCTCCTTAAGCGGCGTACGGTCCCAGAACTCGACGTGGAACTGAATGAGTCGGATAGCCTGATAGCTGCCGCCCACCGCCCAGGCCGGTTCGCCCTGTTCAGCGGTCACCCACACCACGTTATCCATCAGCATCGCGTCGCGGCTGTCCGGGTTGGCGGTGCCGTCCTTAAAGCCGAGCAGATTCACCGGCGTCTCTTTGCCCTTGCTGCGCGCCGCGTGGTCAGAGATAAACCCTTCCCGCTTCCAGCGCACGCTCAGCAGATCCGGGGTGTGCTTGATCAGATCCCGCAGGGCGTGGATCACCGTATCCTGGGTGTTGGCGCAGATCTGGATCAGCAGATCGCCGTGGCACAGGGCCGCATCCAGCGAATCATTCGGAAAACGCACCATCTTCTGCAGCGCTTTCGGCTTGTGCTTTTCCAGCCCGAAGCGAGCATCAAACAGCGATGCCCCGAGCGATACCGTCATCGTCAGGTTATCCGGGGCGATAAAGGCACCCAGAATGCCGGAGTCCATCGGCGGCAGGCGCGGGTTCGGCGTGTCGGGCGCCGGTCCGCCGGTGGTAAGAAAGTCAATGCGCTGGGTCAGCAGGCGGAACAGACGTTCCAGCTCGCTTTTATCGCTGGCCAGCACATCAAACGCCACCAGCATCATCGACGCCTGCTGCGGGGTTAAAATCCCGGCCTGATGCGGCCCGTAGAACGGTTGCGTTTCCATGCGCGCCTCCGGGGAGAGCGTGCCCGGCGCGCTCTGCGGCTTGGCCGCGTGCGCCACCGGGCAGCCACCGGCGAAGGCAAGGGCGCCGCCAAGCACCCCCACCCCTTTCAGCAACCGACGTCGTGAAGGTTCAGCAACGTCGTTGTCATCGTGCTTGTTCATGGTGCTTAGTCCAGACCCAGAACGCCGCGCAGCTGCGCCAGATCTTCTGCCAGGGTGGTGATTGGCCCTTTCAGCGCGTTACGGTCGGCATCGGTCAGCTTGTCGTAAGTTTCAAAGCCGTCTTTGGTGCGGTACTTCGCCAGAATGGTGGTGACTTTCTTGAAGTTGGCATCCACTTTCGCCAGCAGCGCGCTGTTATCTTTTTGCAGCTGCGGACGCAGCAGGTCAACAATCTTCTGCGCACCTTCGATATTGGCCTGGAAGTCCCACAGATCGGTGTGGCTGTAGCGGTCTTCTTCGCCGCTGATTTTGCTGGCGGCCACTTCTTCAATCAGACCCGCCGCGCCACCCACCACTTTTGACGGTGGGAAGGCCAGCTCGCTGATGCGCTTTTGCAGATCCAGCACGTCGCTGTTCAGCTGCTCCGCATACTGCTCCATCCCTTTGGTGGAGTTATCGCCAAACAGCGCTTTTTCCAGACGGTGGAAGCCGGTGAATTTCGGATCGGCGGCTTTCTGCTCGTAATCATCTTCACGGGCATCGATGCTGCCGTCGAGATCCGAGAACAGCTCGGCAATCGGTTCGATACGCTCGTAGTGCTGGCGCGTCGGTGCGTACAGGGATTTGGCTTTCTCGATATCGCCCGCTTTCACCGCGTCGGTAAAGGCTTTGGTGCCGGCAACGAGATTCGCAGTCTCTTTGGTGACGTAGGCTTTATAGGCCGTAATCGCGTCGCCGAGGCTCAGCAGGGCTTCACCTTTGGCTGCATCAGCGGTGGCTTCACCTTTGACGATCAGTTTGCCTTTCGGGTTGGTCAGCAGGCCGCAGGTCATGTCATATTCGCCCGGCTGCAGGTTAGCGGTCATCTTCTGGCTAAAGCCCGGCGCGATATTCTCTCGCTCTTCCACCACCATTACCCCTTTGAGGATCTCCCACTCCAGCGCTTTCTGGCTGTGGTTCTGAATGATGAACTGGGTTTTACCGCTGTTGACGGTGATGCTCATCGGCTCGCACTGTTTGTCGGTAACGGTGACGTTAACCTGCGGCACATCCGCCGCCTGGACCGAAAACGCAGAAGACAGCAGTACGGCAATGCCAGCCTGTAACGCACTACGACGAAAATGAATAGCCATGACCCTTCCCTTTTCTTAAGTATGTTGTAACTACAGTGAGCACGTTAGCGCGAAATGCCCGAAGCCTGAGTGCTGGCGCGCGGTGGCAGACAAAACAGCACCAGCGCCGGGATCAGATAGATAAAGTAAACCGCCACTTCGCTGACGCTCGGTGTTTCCTGATAGCCGAAAATACCTTCCAGCAGCGTACCGGTTAACGAATGGGTAGAGAGGATGTTGCTTAGATCGAAGGCCACATCCTGGAAATGGTTCCACAACCCGGCCTCATGGAAGGCACGGATGGCCCCCGCCGCCAGCCCGGCCGCCACCAGCAGAATAAACAGGCTGGTCCATTTAAAGAACGCGCCCAGGTTGAGGCGGATCCCGCCCCAGTACAGCAGAAAGCCGAGCACCACCGCCGTAGCCAGCCCCAGTACCGCGCCGATCGGGGGCCAGATCCCCACGTCCTGCTGGAATGCCGCTAACAGGAAGAACACCGACTCCAGCCCTTCGCGGGCGACAGCAAAAAAGACCATCATCACCAGCGCCCAGCCGTGATGGTTACCCTTAGCCAGCGCGCTGTCGACGGCCTGCTCCAGCTGAACTTTGACATTGCGCGACACTTTACGCATCCAGAACACCATCCAGGTGAGGATCACCACCGCAATCAGCGCCACAATGCCTTCGAACAGCTCCTGCTCTTTTTGCGGGAACTCGCCGGTGGTTTCGTTGATGGCAATCCCCAGTCCCAGACAGAGGGCGGCGGCAAGGAATACGCCAATCCACATCACACCGATCCAGCGGCCACGCTGGGTGCGTTTCAGATAGCTGGCGATAAGGCTGACGATTAAGGCCGCTTCAAGGCCTTCACGTAACATAATGAGAAATGGAACAAACATGCCGACACCTTAAATGTTTATCGCGGTCAACTGATGCAAAGAAAAGTAAATTCTTGTGATAGTGATTATCATTACGGAAATAAGAAACACAAGTGAAATATGCGATGTTTTAATGACAGGATGTAAACCCCTGACGGCGAAATAATCACCCAGGTTATTAAAAGGTTTATAACTTATAACGTAAATGCCCATTTACGCTAACATCTGCCTGTGGCTAAATAAGCGCCTTTCTAATCTGCTGAAAATCAACCATGTATAACTTTTTGCATTTCCTGCTGGCGCTGGTGGTGATCCTCGCTCTTGCCTGGCTGGTCAGTTTTGACCGCCGTAACGTCCGCATTCGCTACGTCATTCAGCTTATCGTGATTGAAATTGCGCTGGCGTTCTTTTTCCTGCACGCCGAAAGCGGGCTGTTTGTTATTCAGTACGTGTCGGGCTTCTTCGAATCGCTGCTGAAATATGCCGCCGAAGGGACCAACTTTGTGTTTGGTGGGATGGGAGAAAAAGGGCTGGCGTTTATTTTCCTCGGCGTGCTGTGTCCCATTATCTTTATATCCGCGCTGATCGGCATTTTGCAGCACTGGCGTATTCTGCCGGTGATTATTCGCGTGGTCGGCACTTTGTTGTCGAAGGTCAACGGCATGGGCAAGCTGGAGTCGTTTAACGCCATCAGCTCGCTAACGCTGGGCCAGTCGGAAAACTTTATCGCCTACAAAGGGGTGCTGGGGGATCTGTCGTCACGCCGGCTGTTCACCATGGCGGCCACCGCCATGTCGACGGTATCGCTGTCGATTGTCGGTGCCTACATGACGATGCTGGAGGCTAAATATGTGGTCGCGGCGCTGATCCTGAATATGTTCAGCACCTTTATCATCCTTACCATTATTAACCCGACGCGCCCGGAAGCGGAGCCGGAAATTAAGCTGGAGAAGATGCACGAATCCCAGAGTTTCTTCGAGATGCTGGGGGAATATATTCTGGCCGGCTTTAAAGTGGCGATGATTATTCTGGCGATGCTGATTGGCTTTATTGCCCTGATTAGCGCTGTTAACGCCCTGTTCTCCAGCGTGTTCGGTCTGAGCTTCCAGCAAATTCTGGGCTATGTGTTTTATCCGCTGGCGTGGCTGGTGGGGATCCCCCTGAGCGATGCCCTGCACGCGGGCGGGATAATGGCAACCAAGCTGGTGGCAAACGAATTTGTGGCGATGATCGAACTGCAGAAGACTGCGGCGCAGATGACCCCGCGCGGGCTGGGCATTCTGTCAGTGTTCCTGGTGTCGTTCGCCAACTTTGCCTCGATCGGCATTGTGGCCGGGGCAATTAAAGGGCTGAACGAGCAGCAAGGCAACGTGGTGTCGCGCTTCGGCCTGCGCCTGGTGTACGGCGCGACGCTGGTGAGCCTGCTGTCGGCGAGCTTTGCGGGATTAGTGTTGTAAGCAATAACGGCGGGAATAATCCCGCCGTTTTTTTATCAGAACTGCACGCACACCGGCTGATCGACGCGCATCACCGATTCCTGGGCGAAGCGCTTTTTATAAATCCCGCGTAACGCTTCTATTTTGCTTTCGCTCTCTGCATCCTGACCGTGGATCAGCATCAGCGCCTTGCTCGGCTCGCGCGCCACTTTCCCGTCGTTGCCCAACCACTGCCCACGCGCATCAAACACCGTTAAGCCATCGCGAAATCGCGGGGTCACGTCCCCATCAACAAACTGCTGCCACTCCTGGCCACCGATCGCCTCCCCTGCCGGACGGTTCAGGCCGAAATAGAGCGTGGTCTGCTGCATCTGGTTGTCGGCTTTGCAGGTGTCGGGGGCGGTCGTGTGCGATGGTGCGTTGCAGCCTGCCAGCAGGAAGAGTGCGCCCGCCATAAGCCCTGTTTTGATTGTCATACTTCACTATCCTCATTGTTTTTAGCACAAGGATATGAGCGTAAGTTGCAGAAATAAGCAAGAAAAAAGCCGGGTAGCGTAAACGCTTACCCGGCCTGGCGTGTGCGAGGAATTGCTTACTCAGGCTGTAACTTTGTCGGCGGGGCGCTGTGATAAATCGCGTCTGCGTCAGCAAAGCGTTTCTGCATGGCAGCAGACGGCGCTTTGCCCAGCAGGCTGAACACCACTATGCCAATGCTGCCAAAGATAAAGCCCGGAATGATTTCATACAGACCCAGCCACGCGAACTGCTTCCAGACAATGACGGTAACCGCACCGATAATCATCCCCGCCAGCGCGCCGTTACGGGTCATGCGGGACCACAGTACCGAGAACAGCACCACCGGACCAAAGGCCGCGCCAAAACCTGCCCAGGCATAGCTCACCAGACCCAGCACGCGGTTTTCTGGATTTGCCGCCAGCGCAATGGAGACCAGCGCCACCAGCAGCACCATAAAGCGCCCTACCCATACCAGCTCTTTCTGGCTGGCGTGTTTACGCAGGAAGGCTTTGTACAAGTCTTCAGTGATCGCACTGGAGCAGACCAGCAGCTGGCAACTCAGGGTCGACATCACCGCTGCGAGGATCGCTGAGAGCAGGATCCCGGCAATCCACGGGTTGAACAGGATCTGCGCCAGCTCGATAAACACGCGCTCGGCGTTCTGGTTCACCGCACCCGCCAGCGACGGGTTGTTGTTGAAGTACGCGATACCGAAGAAGCCTACCGCACAAGCCCCGGCCAGACACAGGATCATCCACGCCATGCTGATACGACGGGCATGAACGATGGTGTGGTGGGAATCTGCCGCCATAAAGCGCGCCAGAATGTGCGGCTGACCGAAGTAACCCAGCCCCCAGCCCATCAGCGACACAATCGCGACAAAGTTCAGGCCCTTCAGCATGTCAACGTTTTCGACGCTCTTCTGCTGGATCACCGCCAGCGAATCACCCAGACCGCCCACGGAGAGAATCACCATCACCGGGGTCAGGATCAGGGCGAAGATCATCAGGCTGGCCTGCACGGTGTCAGTCCAGCTTACCGCCAGGAACCCGCCCACGAAGGTGTACAGGATGGTCGCGGCTGCGCCCGCCCAGAGTGCGGTTTCGTAGCTCATGCCGAAGGTGCTTTCGAACAGGCGCGCACCGGCCACGATGCCGGAGGCACAGTAGATGGTGAAGAACACCAGAATGACCACTGCGGAGATAATGCGCAGAATACGACTGTTATCTTCGAACCGGCCGGTGAAGTAGTCCGGAAGGGTCAGGGCGTTGTTGTTAGCCTCGGTGTGCACGCGCAGACGCCCGGCCACCAGCTTCCAGTTAATCCAGGCTCCGACGGTCAAACCGATGGCGATCCAACTCTCCGAAATACCGGAGATAAAGATCGCGCCCGGCAGGCCCATCAGCAGCCAGCCGCTCATGTCGGATGCACCCGCAGACAGCGCGGTTACCACCGGGCCGAGGCTGCGCCCGCCGAGGATATAGTCGTCAAAGTTTTTGGTAGAACGCCATGCAAGGAACCCTATCAGGATCATGCCAAATATATAGATAAGAAATGTCACCAGCATCGGTGTGCTAATTGCCATTTAAATACTCCGCAAATATGGTCGACAGCCTTCCCGGCTGCCTGTTATTCCATCACCGGAACGAGGTGATGATGATGTGTGTTTCTGTTGGCCGCGCGTATCCTGCCGTATGCACTGCCGTGACAC
This sequence comes from Silvania hatchlandensis, assembly GCF_025564065.1. Lineage (GTDB taxonomy): Bacteria > Pseudomonadota > Gammaproteobacteria > Enterobacterales > Enterobacteriaceae > Enterobacter > Enterobacter hatchlandensis. Next base: position 77,373 of record NZ_JAMGZK010000043.1, read on the forward strand.
AAACGATTTAACACTGCATTCACATCATTTTCATCCCCGGTTTCACATCAGTTTCCTGGAGGTTGCACTCGCTCACGTTTTTTTGGGTTGCACCGTCAAAAACTGTTAAGTCCCGCATGAAACCAGGCTTTCGTCGTAAAATCCACACCTTTATTCAGGTTAACATCACACTAACAATCCATTCATTTTTCAGCTTGCAAACCGGGTCACATTTAACGAGGTTGCACAAAGTTGCAACATAGTGGATATTCCACGTTAACCACATTATCGGTAGAAAAATCACAGGAGTTTTTGGCATGGGGATGACCACCATGGGAGTTAAGCTGGATGACGCCACCCGCGAACGAATTAAATCGGCTGCCACGCGCATTGACCGCACGCCGCACTGGTTAATTAAGCAGGCAATCTTCAACTATCTGGAAAAGCTGGAGAGCGACGACGCTCTGCCAGAGCTGCCTGCCCTGCTGGCCGGTGCCGCCAATGAAAGCGACGACGCTCATGACGCGGCCGATGAGATCCACCAGCCGTTCCTCGATTTTGCCGAGCAGATCCTGCCTCAGTCCGTCAGCCGCGCCGCTATTACCGCCGCGTACCGCCGGGCAGAGACCGACGCCGTGCCGATGCTTCTGGAGCAGGCGCGTCTGCCGGAGCCGATTGCTACCCAGGCCCATAAGCTGGCTTACGATCTGGCCGACAAGCTGCGCAGCCAGAAAACCGCCTCGGGCCGCGCCGGGATGGTGCAGAGCCTGTTGCAGGAGTTTTCTCTCTCTTCGCAGGAGGGCGTGGCCCTGATGTGTCTGGCGGAAGCGCTGCTGCGTATCCCGGACAAAGCCACCCGTGACGCGCTGATCCGCGACAAAATCAGCAACGGCAACTGGCATTCGCACATTGGCCGCAGCCCGTCGCTGTTTGTTAACGCCGCCACCTGGGGCCTGCTGTTTACCGGCCGTCTGGTCTCCACCCACAACGAAGCCAGCCTCTCCCGCTCCCTGAACCGCATTATCGGCAAGAGCGGCGAGCCGTTGATCCGTAAAGGCGTGGACATGGCGATGCGCCTGATGGGGGAGCAGTTCGTCACCGGGGAGACCATCGCCGAAGCGCTGGCCAACGCCCGCAAGCTGGAAGATAAAGGCTTCCGCTACTCTTACGACATGCTGGGTGAAGCGGCCCTGACCGCCGCCGACGCGCAGGCCTATATGGTCTCTTATCAGCAGGCGATCCACGCCATTGGTAAAGCCTCCAACGGCCGCGGCATTTATGAAGGCCCGGGGATCTCGATTAAGCTCTCCGCCCTGCACCCGCGCTACAGCCGCGCCCAGTACGACCGGGTGATGGAAGAGCTCTACCCGCGCCTGAAGTCCCTGACCCTGCTGGCGCGCCAGTATGACATCGGGATTAACATCGACGCCGAAGAGGCCGACCGGCTGGAGATCTCCCTCGATCTGCTGGAAAAACTGTGCTTCGAACCGGAACTGGCGGGCTGGAACGGGATCGGCTTTGTCATCCAGGCCTATCAGAAGCGCTGTCCGTTTGTGATTGATTACCTGATTGACCTCGCCACCCGCAGCCGTCGCCGCCTGATGATCCGTCTGGTGAAGGGCGCCTACTGGGACAGCGAAATCAAACGCGCCCAGATGGACGGCCTGGAAGGCTATCCGGTCTATACCCGCAAGGTTTACACCGATGTCTCTTACCTCGCCTGCGCCAAAAAGCTGCTCGGCGTGCCGAACCTGATCTACCCGCAGTTTGCTACCCATAACGCCCACACCCTGGCGGCGATCTACAGCCTGGCCGGCAATAACTACTATCCAGGCCAGTACGAATTCCAGTGCCTGCACGGCATGGGTGAACCGCTGTACGAGCAAGTGACCGGTAAAGTGGCCGACGGCAAACTTAACCGTCCGTGCCGAATTTACGCCCCGGTGGGCACCCACGAAACGCTGCTGGCGTACCTGGTGCGTCGCCTGCTGGAAAACGGCGCAAATACCTCCTTCGTTAACCGCATCGCCGATAACACCCTGCCGCTGGACGAGCTGGTTGCCGATCCGGTGCAGGCGGTGGAAAAACTGGCCGCCCAGGAAGGCACCACCGGTCTGCCGCATCCGAAAATTGCCCTGCCGCGCGAACTGTACGGCAGCGAGCGGGTTAACTCCTGCGGGCTGGATCTGGCAAATGAACACCGTCTGGCGTCGCTCTCCTCATCCCTGCTGAACAGCGCGCTGCAAAAATGGATTGCCCGACCGATCCTCGAGCAGGCGGTGGCCGACGGCGACATGCTGCCGGTGGTTAACCCGGCCGAGCCGAAAGATGTGGTCGGCTATGCGCGGGAAGCCAGCGAGCAGGAAGTGGAGCTGGCGCTTAACAGCGCGGTGAACAACGCCCCAATCTGGTTCGCCACCCCGCCACAGGAGCGTGCGGCGATCCTGGAACGCGCTGCGGTGCTGATGGAAGATCAGATGCAGCAGCTGATTGGCATTCTGGTACGCGAAGCAGGTAAAACCTTCAGTAACGCCATCGCCGAAGTCCGCGAAGCGGTCGACTTCCTGCACTACTATGCCGGACAGGTGCGCGACGACTTTGCCAACGAAACTCACCGCCCGCTGGGGCCGGTGGTCTGTATCAGCCCGTGGAACTTCCCGCTGGCGATCTTCACCGGGCAGGTTGCCGCAGCCCTTGCCGCAGGCAACAGCGTGCTGGCGAAACCGGCCGAGCAAACCCCGCTGATTGCCGCTCAGGGGATCAACATCCTGCTGGAAGCGGGCGTCCCGCCAGGCGTGGTGCAACTCCTGCCGGGTCGCGGCGAAACGGTAGGCGCGAAGCTGACCGCCGACAACCGCGTGCGCGGAGTGATGTTCACCGGCTCGACCGAAGTGGCCTCCCTGCTGCAGCGTAATATCGCCACCCGTCTTGATGCTCAGGGTCGTCCGACGCCGCTGATTGCCGAGACCGGCGGCATGAACGCAATGATCGTCGACTCCTCGGCCCTGACCGAGCAGGTGGTGGTGGACGTGGTTTCTTCCGCCTTCGACAGCGCCGGTCAGCGCTGCTCGGCCCTGCGCGTGCTGTGCCTGCAGGACGACATTGCCGACCACACGTTGAAAATGCTGCGCGGTGCGATGGCGGAATGCCGGATGGGCAATCCGGGCCGTCTGACCACTGACATTGGCCCGGTGATCGATGCCGAAGCCAAAACCAACATTGAAAATCACATTCAGGCGATGCGCGCCAAGGGCCGTCCGGTATTCCAGGCGGTGCGTGAGAACAGCGAAGACGCGCGTGAATGGAACAGCGGCACCTTCGTGGCGCCAACCCTGATTGAACTGTCCAGCTTCGACGAGCTGAAAAAAGAGGTCTTCGGCCCGGTGCTGCACGTGGTGCGTTACAACCGTAACAACCTCGATCAGCTGATCGCGCAGATTAACGCCTCCGGCTACGGCCTGACGCTGGGCGTGCATACCCGTATCGACGAGACCATCGCCCAGGTGACCGGCAGCGCCAACGTCGGCAACCTGTACGTCAACCGCAACATGGTGGGCGCCGTGGTCGGCGTGCAGCCGTTCGGTGGCGAAGGCCTGTCGGGCACCGGACCAAAAGCCGGGGGACCGATGTACCTGTATCGCCTGCTGGCGCACCGTCCGGCGAACGCGCTGGGCGTAACCCTGGCGCGTCAGGATGCCCAACGTCCGGTGGATGCGCAGGTGAAAGCGGTGCTGATCCAGCCGCTGGAGGCGCTGACGGCCTGGGCAGAAAAACGCCCGGCGCTGCAGGCGCTGTGCCAGCAGTATGCCGAGCTGGCGCAGGCCGGAACCCAGCGTCTGCTGCCGGGGCCAACCGGCGAGCGCAACACCTGGACGCTGATGCCGCGCGAGCGCGTCCTGTGCGTGGCGGATAACGAGCAGGATGCGCTGGTACAGCTGGCGGCAGCGCTGGCGACGGGTTGTGAAGTGCTGTGGCCGGAAGATGGTCTGCACCGGGACCTGGCGAAGCAGCTGCCGAAGGCGGTGACCTCACGCATTGGCTTTGCCAAACCGGACGTGCTGACCAGTCAGGCGTTTGATGCGGTGATCTACCACGGCGATTCCGACCAGCTGCGCGAACTGTGCGAGCAGGTGGCGGCGCGCGACGGGGCGATTGTCTCGGTGCAGGGCTTTGCCCGGGGCGAGGAGAACCTGCAGCTCGAACGTCTGTACGTTGAGCGCTCGTTAAGCGTCAACACCGCCGCCGCAGGCGGCAACGCCAGCCTGATGACCATCGGCTAAACGTGCAAACTGCCCCCGGTAGCGCTACGCTTACCGGGGCGACAAAGCGACAAATAAACCGTAGGCCGGATAAGCGCAGCGCATCCGGCTTTTTTACAGGGAGAGAATGATGAAAAGAGTCTTGATTGCCGGTGCGGCATTGCTGCTCAGCAGCCAAGCGCTGGCGGATGAGTGCGCCAACGCGACGACCCAATCCGAGATGAATGCGTGCAGCGCCCGGCAGTACCAGGCCGCCGACAAGAAGCTGAATCAGACCTATCAGGCGGCGAGCAAACGGGCAGACACCGCCCAGCGTGACCTGCTGAAGAGAGCGCAGCAGGCGTGGATCACCCTGCGCGATGCGGACTGTGCGTTTGTCGGCTCCAGCACCGAAGGCGGCAGCATCCAGCCGATGATCGTCAACCTGTGCCTGGCCGAAAAGACCAGCGAGCGCGAAGCGTTTCTGGCCTCGCTGATGCAGTGTGAAGAGGGCGACCTGAGCTGCCCTCTGCCGCCTGCGAATTAACGCACCCGAATCCCTTCGATAATCATCCGCTGCACGTTATCCACCGTGCTGTGGAAAAAGTCATCATCTTTAAGCGACTTGCCGGTCACCGCCTCCACCTGCGCAGAAAAATCGGCGTAGTGCTGGGTGGCGGCCCAGATCATAAAGATCAGATGATGCGGATCCACCGGGGCCAGTTTGCCGGTGGCGACCCAGCCAGCAATGATCCCCGACTTCTCGTCCACCAGCGATTTCAGATCGCCGCTCAGGGCCGCTTTCAGCAGCGGCGCGCCCTGCAGCATCTCCAGACAGAACAGCCGCGACGCCTGAGGATAATCCCGGGAAACTTCCAGCTTCAGGCGGATATACTGCTGGATCGCCTCCAGCGGGGCCAGCTCTTCACGAAATGCCCGCAGCGGCGCCAGCCAGACATCAAGCAGATCCTGCAACACCGCCACGTACAGCGCCTCTTTCGAGGGAAAGTAGTACAGCAGATTGGTTTTTGAGACCCCCGCCAGCTCCGACACCTGCTCCAGCCGGGTACCGTGGATGCCAAACTGTGAGAAGGTCTCCAGCGCGGCGGCAAGAATCGCCTGTTTTTTTGCGCTTACCGCCTGCGAACGTTTACCGGGTGTTTTCACTGCGCCTTGTGCCATCTGCTCACTCCTTTTTGTATTTGCCCTCAGCATAGCAAAACCCCTGCCGTCTCACGACAATCTGCACCCCCATCGCGCACGACTGCCTGCTTTGTGTGCAAGGTTTTTGACCGTTCAGTCCACTTTTTTAACCCGCATTTAAGCAACCATACGTTAACACGTTAATAACAAAGATAATTTCAAAACTGGCATCGCCTTTGCAAAACAGCCTTACGCGGCTGAACAGGAGATGCAGGATGCAGCGCCACGTCAGACATTCACCCCCCATGTTGAGATGAAGAGAGGTTTGTGATGAAAATTGGCGTATTCGTTCCTATCGGTAATAACGGCTGGCTGATCTCTACCCATGCGCCGCAATATCTGCCGACCTTCGAGCTGAACAAAGCCATCGTGCAGAAAGCAGAGCACTATCACTTCGATTTTGCCCTCTCGATGATCAAGCTGCGCGGCTTCGGCGGTAAGACCGAATTCTGGGATCACAATATGGAGTCGTTCACCCTGATGGCCGGACTGGCGGCGGTCACGTCGCGTATTCAGATTTACGCCACTGCCGCCACCCTCACCCTGCCACCGGCGATTGTCGCCCGGATGGCGTCGACTATCGACTCCATCTCCGGCGGGCGCTTTGGCGTCAACCTCGTCACCGGCTGGCAAAAACCGGAGTACGAGCAGATGGGGCTCTGGCCGGGGGATGAGTACTTCTCTAAGCGTTACGACTACCTCACCGAATATGTACAGGTGCTGCGCGACCTGTGGGGCACCGGCAAGAGCGACTTCAAAGGGGATTACTTCACCATGAACGACTGCCGGGTGAGCCCCCAGCCGTCTTCGCCGATGAAGGTGATCTGCGCCGGGCAGAGCGACGCCGGGATGGAATTCTCGGCAAAATACGCCGACTTTAACTTCTGCTTTGGCAAAGGGGTCAACACCCCGGCGGCCTTTGCGCCAACCGCCGCACGCATGAAACAAGCGGCAGAAAAAACCGGGCGCGACGTTGGATCCTACGTGCTGTTTATGGTGATAGCCGACGAAACCGATGACGCCGCCCGGGCGAAGTGGGAACACTATAAAGCCGGGGCCGATACCGAGGCCCTGAGCTGGCTCAGCGAGCAGAGCCAGAAAGACACCCGATCCGGGGCTGACACCAACGTGCGCCAGATGGCGGATCCAACCTCGGCGGTGAATATCAATATGGGTACCCTGGTGGGATCGTACGCCAGCGTGGCGCGGATGCTCGACGAGGTCGCCAGCGTGCCGGGGGCCGAGGGCGTACTGCTGACCTTCGATGACTTCCTGGCAGGCATTGAAACCTTCGGCGAGCGCATCCAGCCGCTGATGCAGTGCCGGGCGCACCTTCCCGCCCTGACGCAGGAGGTGGCGTAATGACGACTCTGCCCGCACGCCCGGAAGCCATCACCTTTAATCCCGCGCAAAGTGCGCTGATCGTGGTGGACATGCAAAACGCTTACGCCAGCCCGGGAGGCTATCTCGATCTGGCCGGGTTTGATGTCTCCACCACCCGGCCGGTTATCGACAATATCCGCACCGCCGTGGCTGCCGCCCGTGCCGCCGGAATGCTGATTATCTGGTTCCAGAACGGCTGGGATGAACAGTACGTAGAAGCAGGCGGCCCCGGCTCGCCCAACTTCCATAAATCGAATGCGCTGAAAACCATGCGCCAGCGCCCGGAGCTGCACGGCAAGCTGCTGGCGAAAGGCGGCTGGGATTATCAGTTGGTGAACGAGCTGGTGCCGGAGCCGGGCGATATCGTGCTGCCGAAACCGCGCTACAGCGGCTTTTTCAACACCCCGCTGGATAGCATCCTGCGCAGCCGGGGGATCCGTCATCTGATCTTTACCGGCATCGCCACCAATGTCTGCGTGGAGTCGACCCTGCGCGACGGCTTCTTCCTGGAGTATTTCGGGGTGGTGCTGGAAGACGCTACCCACCAGGCCGGCCCGGCGTTTGCCCAGCAGGCCGCCCTGTTCAATATCGAAACCTTTTTTGGCTGGGTCAGCGACGTCGCCACCTTCTGCGACGCCCTCTCCCCCGCCGCTTATGCCCGTATCGCCTGAGGAGCTAACAAATGCCGAAATCCGTCATTATTCCACCGGGCACCAGCACCCCGATCGCCCCCTTTGTGCCGGGCACGCTGGCTGACGGCATCGTGTATGTCTCCGGCACGCTGCCGTTTGACGCGCATAACAACGTGGTGTTTCCCGACGACCCAAAGGCGCAAACCCGCCACGTGCTACAGACTATCCAGCGCGTTATCGAAACGGCGGGCGGGACGATGGCGGACGTGACCTTCAACAGCATCTTTATCACCGACTGGAAAAACTACGCCGCGATTAACGAAATCTACGCCGAGTTTTTCCCCGGCGATAAACCGGCGCGATTCTGCATTCAGTGCGGGCTGGTCAAGCCCGAGGCGCTGGTGGAGATCGCAAGCGTTGCCCACATTGCGAAGTGAGGTTGCCATGAAGCTATCCCTTTCACCTCCGCCCTTTGCTGACGCGCCAGTGGTGGTGCTGATCGCCGGGCTGGGAGGCAGCGGCAGCTACTGGCTGCCCCAGATCGCGGATCTGGAGCAGGAGTATCAGGTGGTGTGCTACGACCAGCGCGGAACGGGAAATAACTCCGGCGCGCTGCCGGAGGATTACAGCCTCGCCCAGATGGCCGATGAACTGTGGCATGCGCTGGCAGAGGCCGGGATCACCCGCTTCTGCGTGGTGGGCCATGCGCTGGGGGCGCTGATTGGCCTGCAGCTGGCGGTGGATAACCCCGCAGCGGTCAGCGCACTGGTGTGCGTCAACGGCTGGCTGACGCTGCACCCGCATACCCGGCGCTGTTTCCAGATACGCGAGCGGCTGCTGCATGCCGGTGGCGCCCAGGCGTGGGTAGAGGCTCAGGCGCTGTTTCTCTATCCGGCAGACTGGATGGCGGCCCGCATGCCGCGCATGGAGGCCGAAGAGGCGCTGGCGCTGGCTCATTTCCAGGGCAAAGAGACGCTGCTGCGCAGGCTGTACGCCCTGAAAGCGGCCGACTACAGCCGCGCGGTGGCACAGATCCGCTGCCCGGTGCAGATAATCTGCTCCGGGGACGATCTGCTGGTGCCCGCAGTCTGTTCAACGCTGCTGCACGCCGCCCTCCCTGGCAGCGTGCATACGGTAATGCCCGGCGGCGGACATGCCTGCAACGTCACCGAACCCGAGATCTTCAACGCCCTGCTGCTGAACGGGCTCGCCAGCCTGCTGCACAGCCACAATCGATTTTATAAGGAGCTGCAATGAGCGAAGCCATCAACCCAACGGCGCAGCACGCACTGTTTACCGAGGCGCGCAGCCATAACGGCTGGCTGGACCGCCCGGTCAGCGACGAGACGCTGCACGAGATCTACGACCTGATGAAGTGGGGCCCGACCTCCGCCAACTGTTCCCCGGCGCGGATGGTGTTTATCCGCACCCCGGAGGGCAAAGAGAAGCTGCGCCCGGCCCTCTCCAGCGGCAATCTGCAAAAAACCCTTACCGCCCCGGTCACCGCCATCGTTGCCTGGGACAGTGTGTTTTACGACCGTCTGCCCGCGCTGTTTCCCCACGGCGATGCCCGTAGCTGGTTTACCGCCAGCCCTGCGCTTGCCGAGGAGACCGCATTTCGCAACAGTACCCTGCAGGCGGCGTATCTGATTGTTGCCTGCCGTGCGTTGGGGCTCGATACCGGGCCGATGTCCGGCTTCGATCGCGAGAAGGTCGATGCGGCCTTCTTCAGCGACAGCAACCTGAAAAGCAATCTGCTGATCAACATCGGTTACGGCGATAACAGCAAGCTGTATGGTCGACTGCCCCGGCTGAGCTTTAGCGACGCCTGCGGGCTGGCATAAGGAGCGAACATGAGCATTCCGGATAAACAGTCCTTTCGAGATGCGATGGCCTGCATCGGCGCGGCGGTGAATATCATCACCACCGACGGCCCCGCCGGACAGGCCGGGTTTACCGCCAGCGCAGTGTGTAGCGTGACCGACTCTCCGCCAACACTGCTGGTGTGCCTCAATCGCGGGGCCTCGGTGTGGCCGGTGTTCAGTGAAAACGGCACCCTGTGCGTCAACACCCTGAGCGGCGAACAACAGTCCCTGTCTACTCTGTTCGGCGGTAAAACGTCGATGGCGGAACGCTTCGCCGCTGCGCGATGGCAGACGGGCGAAACCGGCTGCCCGCGGCTGGAGGAGGCGCTGGCCTCCTTCGACTGTCGGATAAGCCAGGTGGTGAGCGTCGGCACCCACGACATTCTGTTTTGCGACATTGTTTCCCTTACCTGCCACCCTGCGCCGCACGGCCTGGTGTGGTTTGACCGCGGCTACCACGCACTGATGCGACCCGCCTGTTAACCCTCCTTAAGGAGACCGCTGATGGCATTTTTCGATTTTCCTCACTGGCAGTTGAAATCGACCTCTTCAGGCAGCGGCGTGGTCGCGCCGGATGAACGTCTCCCACTGGGACAAACCGCGGTAATGGGGGTGCAGCACGCGGTGGCGATGTTTGGCGCCACGGTGCTGATGCCGATCCTGATGGGGCTCGATCCGAACCTGTCGATTCTGATGTCGGGGATTGGCACCCTGCTGTTCTTTTTCATCACCGGCGGGCGGGTGCCGAGCTATCTCGGCTCAAGCGCGGCCTTTGTCGGCGTGGTCATCGCTGCCACCGGCTTTAGCGGTCAGGGCGTTAATCCGCAGCTGAGCGTGGCGCTGGGCGGAATTATCGCCTGTGGGGCGATCTACACCCTGATTGGTTTTGTAGTGATGAAGATGGGCACCCGCTGGATAGAACGGCTGATGCCGCCGGTGGTCACCGGGGCGGTGGTCATGGCGATTGGCCTGAACCTCGCCCCGATTGCGGTCAAAGGCGTTTCCGGGTCGGCGTTTGACAGCTGGATGGCGGTGGTGACGGTGCTGTGTATTGGCCTGGTGGCGGTGTTTACCCGGGGCATGATCCAGCGTCTGCTGATCCTCGTCGGGCTGATCTTCGCCTGCCTGATCTATGCCGCGCTGACCAGCGTCTTTGGTCTGGGCACGCCGGTCGATTTTACGCAGGTAGCACAGGCCGCCTGGTTTGGTTTACCCCAGTTGACCGCCCCAACCTTTAACGGCCAGGCGATGATGCTGATTGCCCCGGTGGCGGTGATCCTGGTGGCAGAGAACCTCGGTCACCTGAAGGCGGTGGCCGGAATGACCGGGCGCAATATGGATCCCTGGATGGGACGGGCCTTTGTCGGTGACGGGCTGGCGACCATGCTGTCGGGCTCGGTGGGCGGTAGCGGCGTTACCACTTACGCCGAGAACATTGGCGTGATGGCGGTAACCAAAGTCTACTCGACGCTGGTGTTCGTGGCGGCGGCGGTGATTGCTATTCTGCTCGGCTTTTCACCGAAGTTCGGTGCGCTGATCCACACCATCCCGGCGGCGGTGATTGGCGGCGCATCGATTGTAGTGTTTGGCTTAATCGCGGTGGCAGGGGCGCGCATCTGGGTGCAAAACAAGGTCGATCTCAGCCACAACGGCAATCTGATTATGGTCGCCGTCACGCTGGTGCTCGGCGCCGGTGATTTTGCCCTCTCGCTCGGCGGCTTTACGCTCGGCGGGATCGGGACGGCCACCTTCGGCGCCATCGCGCTCAACGCCCTGCTCAGCCGCCGGATGGCCAGCGCGACGCAGGGCGACGTCGCGGTTCAGGAGCGTTAATCAACTGTGGCGCTGTCGATCTGCGGCAGCGCCTTTTTCTTTCTTTTAAGCTTGAGTTCGCTGACCAGTACCCCGGCAATGATAAACGCCGCCCCCAGCAGGGCCAGCAGGGGCAAACGCTCTCCGGCCAGACGGCCAAAGATCCCCGCCCACACGGGCTCCCCGGTGTAAATCACCGTCGCCCGCGTCGGCGATACGCTGCGCTGGGCCCAGTTCATTGTCACCTGAATAATGGCGCTGAAAATGCCTAACCCCAGCGCCACGATCCACAGCCCTGGCACCATCGGCGGCACCGACTCCCCGGCCGGGATCATTGCCATAAAGGCCACCAGCGAGGCGGTCGCCAGCTGCACCACGGTCACCCGTTTGACGTCCACTTGCCCGGCCCAGGCGCTGATCAGAATGATTTCAGCCGCAATTGCCACCGCGCCCACCAGGGTGATCATCTCCCCGGGACCCAGCGCCAGCAGGTTATCCCCCGGTCCCGCCAGCAGGATTAGGCCGATAAAGGCCAGCACGATACCGATGCAGGACATCAGCCCCGGCGTGCGACGCAGGCACAGCCACTGCAGGAGCGGCACCAGCGGCACGTACATGGCGGTAATAAACGCCGATTTACTGCTGGGGATAGTCTGCAATCCCCAGGTCTGCAGGCTGTAGCCCAGCGCAATTGACACCCCAATAGCCACCCCGGCTTTCAGCTCGGTCATGGTCAGGCCGGGCAGGGTTTTCAGACACAGAAGCGCGACGGCGAGTGCGGCAGTGGCAAAGCGCAGGCCGACGAAGAAAAAGGGATCGCTGAGGGTCACCGCATACTGCACGGCAAGAAAGGTCCCGCCCCAGAACATGGTAATGAGGATCAGGATCGCTTCCTGCGGCTTGATGGAAAAGGCATAACGGGAGAAGGACATGAGACACCAGCACAAATAATCAATCCGCTAGTGTGCGATGCCCGGGGTAACAGTTCAATGCCAGGAAAATAAAAAAACCGCCGGAAGAGCCGGCGGCCGGGGTGCGGGATGGGTTACAGGACCCATTGTTCAGACGGCGACAACCTAGTTGTTTCTGTTGCTGCCATGGCTATTTTTGCCCCCTTTTTTGCCAGCTTCGGATGCGCGTTGAGGGTCATTTTTGAAATTCCCCCCGCTTTGCTGGCCACCTTTACGACCTGCTTCTGATGCTCTTTCACGGTCTTCAGCAAAATTACCTGACCCACCACGATGGTTAGCCATGTCTGACCTCCAGAGTTGCGAAACATTAATTTATACAACCTACGGTGAGAGACAAATCACTCACCTGGCGGCTCAGGGACAGGGCCGTTATCTGCGCCGCGTGAACCTAAGCTTAGTGGAGTGAGGCCATTCAGCCAGCGCATCGTAATATCCTGCAATATGTAATCAGCCTTTCGCATGAAAGAGCGGAAAGCGAACCCATAAGCCTTTCTTATCACTCTGGAAATCAACGATAAGGAAAATGTGTCATTTTGCGACAAAGAACAGCGCATGAAAATTATTGTTTAAAATCAAAGAAATGGTTTACAGATTTGCAGTCTCGCGCCCACGTCATATCTTTAAATAACCGCAGCGTGTTGCTGCCTGAACAAAAAACCGAGGAGTAATGCGAGATGACGAAAATTCTGGTGCTCTACTATTCGATGTACGGACACATTGAAACCATGGCTCAGGCAGTGGCGGAAGGCGCCAGTAAAGTCGAGGGGGTTGAGGTGACGATCAAGCGCGTCCCGGAAACCATGCCCGCAGAGGCATTTGCGAATGCGGGGGGTAAAGCGCAGGACACGCCGGTGGCGACACCGCAGGAGCTGGGCGATTACGACGCGATCATTTTTGGCACCCCGACGCGTTTTGGCAATATGGCCGGGCAGATGCGCACCTTCCTCGACCAGACGGGCGGGCTGTGGGTCAAAAATGCCCTGCACGGCAAGATCGCCAGCGTGTTTAGCTCAACCGGCACCGGCGGTGGCCAGGAGCAAACCATCACCTCCACATGGACGACCCTGGCGCACCACGGAATGGTGATTGTGCCGATTGGCTACGGAGCAAAAGAGTTGTTTGATATTTCGCAGGTTCGCGGCGGCACGCCGTACGGTGCAACGACCATTGCCGCAGGCGACGGTTCGCGACAGCCGTCGGAAACCGAGCTGAATATTGCCCGTTACCAGGGGGAATATGTCGCGGGTCTGGCCGTTAAACTGAAAGGTTAACTCTCAACAGGAGGATTCCAATGCCAACTCAAGAAGCAAAAGCCCATCGCGTCGGCGAATTTGCGCGTTTACGTAATACATCGCCGGAAATCGCCGAGGCGATCTTTGAGGTCGCGAAATATGACGAAAAACTGGCAGAGAAAATCTGGGAGGAAGGGAACGATGAAGTGCTGGTGTTAGCCTTCGAAAAAACCGACAAAGACTCGCTGTTCTGGGGCGAGCAGACTATCGATCGGCAAAACGTCTGATGTTCGGGTAAGGGGGCTATAGAGCCCCCTTTACTTTTATCGTCCTTACTTCGCAGCCGCGTTTAACACCTTGTTAAACGTCTCAATCGGACAGAATCCTTCACCATCCACCGGACAACCGTTCAGCGCCAGAGTCACGCGCTGGGCCGGGTCTTTTAGGCTAAGTACCTCGGCATTTCGCAGCTGTTCCGTGCTCTGATAAACATACTCAATCTTCATCAGATCGCGATTGCCGGTCTTATCGTGCCAGCGCTGGAAGATAATTTTTCCGCCAATTGGCGTGCGCTCATACTGGTCGTGAAGCTGATAGGGCGTAAAGTCGAGCGCTTTCAGCAAGGAGGCGATATTGGAGTCGTGTCCTACCAGCAGGGTGATTTTTGGCGCTTTGGCCTGGTCGGTAACCAGCGCGGTATCGATGTATTTCACCAGCGGTTTCGCCACGTTACGTGCCACGTCCGCCGAGGTGAACAGCGAGTCCTGATAGCCGTTTTTCAGCTGCGACAACACTCGCCACTGCTGGTCGGTTTTGATCTCTCCCCAGGCGACCTGATCCAGCGGGAAGCCCTCGTAATATTGCAGGGTAAAGGCATCCACCAGCGAGTTACCCACCTTCAACGGGCCAGAGACGCCGGGCTCTTTCTGGTAGTCGGCGCTGTAGGTATCTTTTGCCTCGCTCAGGGAGCAAACCTGCTTCTCTTTACAGGACGGAGACTGCGCGTAGTCGGTCATCTTCTCCAGCAATTTGTAGCTGTCGCCGAGGTGCATTCCCTGGCGCTCCTTGTCCATCGCCTGCAGCGCTTTTTGTTTGAATTCAGGTGAGTTGTCGGTGATCACCGGGTTAAAGGTCGGGTCCATGGTGCCCATTTGTTCCTGATGGTGCACCGGGACATCACAGCCCGGGAACGCGCCGGTGATAAAGAACTGCGCGGTCGCCACCGTACGCTGCAGGCTGTTGGCGTAGGCGTACACGCTGCCCGCCGTCGGGCATTCACCTGCGGTCACCATCCCCTGCTCTGCCAGCCACTCGCGCAGATAATGGCCCATATAGACCTCCAGCACGCCGCCTTTGGTGGTCAGCTGCCCGCCCGGTACATCCCACTCCGGCCATTTGCTGGGGGTGGATTGTTCCAGCACGCTGCCGTTGTTGGCCAGCGGTGCGCGCAGATTATGGCGGCTCATGATCAAGACCTGCTCCAGCTGATACCCGTCTGGCGCGGTCTGCGCCTGCACACCGCAAGAGAGGCCGATGCTGCCCGCCACGGCGGCGGCAATTAGTGCTTTTCTCATCCCTCAATCCTCATTGTGTTTTTTATCGTCAGCTTGAGTGTGACAGATTTGTGACGAATTTCCTGGAACCCGCCCGCAAACTGGCGGCTAACTTTGCAGGTCGGTGAAAATTGGTTTTATAATAAAACTTACCGCTGATAAGGAGTCGCCGTGAAACGTACCCGTCTGGAAGAGAGTTCCTGCCCTGTTGCCCGCTCGCTGGATATTATCGGCGACTGGTGGTCGCTGCTGATTGTGCGCGACGCCCTGCGCGGGATTACGCGCTTTGGCGAGTTTCAAAAAAGCCTCGGTATCGCCAAAAATATGCTGGCAACCCGGCTGAAGCTACTGGTTGACGAGGGCATTCTGGTGCTGCAACCGGCCTCCGACGGCAGCGCCTGGCAGGAGTACGTTCTGACCGAGAAAGGCCGCGCCCTGCAAACCGTGCTGGTGGCGCTTTCCCAATGGGGAAATGCGCATTTATTTGGCGAAGGGGATGTGGGTACGGTGCTGGTGGATACCGAGCACCGTCAGCCGCTGCGCACGCTGGCGCTGATTGCCAGCGACGGGAGGGTGCTACAGCCGGAGGAGATTACGCCGCAGTATCCGGGGGATTGACCTTTGCCGTATCCGGAAATCACTGCTGGGTCTGTTATTGCCCCTGTGGCGTGGGCTTATTCCACGCATCGGTATATTTGATCATCCCGTCAACGTAACCCCTCATTGCAGAGATCAAAAATAACGCGCAATTAGGTTGCATTATAGGACCAAATGACGCACGCTCCATTTGGTTTCATGATAAAACCATTAATCCTTTACGCTTGAGGTATCACGATGACAACGCAACGTTCTACGGCTTTGATTACCGGTGCATCTTCCGGGATTGGTGCGGTCTATGCCGACCGTCTCGCGGCCCGCGGCTACGATCTGGTACTGGTGGCCCGCCGGGAAGCGCGTCTGCAGGCGCTGGCGGCGCAGTTAGAGCAGCGCTACGGGGTGCAGGTCGCCACCCTGACGGCGGATCTGACGGATGAAACCGGGATCCGCGCTGTAGAAGAGGTGCTACGCAGCAACAGCAAAATCGACATGCTGGTCAACAATGCCGGCACCGCGCAGATGGCACCGTTCATGGCGGGCGACGTGGCGCAGCATCAGGCCATCAATATGCTCAACACCACCGCCCTGATGCGCTTGACCTATGCCCTGCTGCCGCGCCTGGCGCAGAACAATCGCGGGACGCTGATTAACATCGCCTCGGTGCTGGCGGTTCATGCCCGGGCAGGCAGCGCGCTGTACAGTGCCACCAAAAGCTGGGTACTCAATTTCACCCGTGGGCTGCAGGAAGAGTTTGCCGACAGCAACGTGCGTATTCAGGCGGTATTACCGGCGGCAACCGCCACCGAGATCTGGGCGATTTCTGGCGTGCCCATCGACAATCTGCCTGAAGGCTCGGTGATGACCACCGACAATATGGTGGACGCTGCGCTGGCGGGTCTGGATCAGGGAGAACTCATCACCATACCGCCGCTGCATGATGAATCCCTGTGGACACGCTATGAAGAGGCGCGGCTGGCGCTGTTTAATAGCGCACGCACTGGCGAACCGGCGCCACGCTATCTGCCGCGCTAAGCATTAGCGTTTAAGCTGGTCGCCGTACTCACGCATCCAGTCAGCCAGCGGGTCGAGGGCGCTTTGCAGCGTCAGGCCCAGGTCGGTGATGTGATACTCCACCCGGGGCGGGATCTCAGGAAAAACGGTGCGGGTGACCAGCCCGCGCTGCTCAAACAGACGCAGCTGGCGGGTGAGCTCTTTCTGGGTGATGGGCGCGGCCGCCCGCAGCAGATCGCCAAAGCGCACCGGCGTGTTCAGCACAATCAGCCGATAGATAATCGGGATCGCCCACTTGCCGGAGAGCAGGCCGATAAAACGGGTCATCGGGCAGGGTTGATGCTGTAAATTTTTTTCGTCCACGCACGCGCGTAATTCCGCCATTGCACACCTCTCGCCTCTTTAGTATCCATTAGGTACCTGGTTTCTTTTAGATACTAACGTTTCTATAGTGCTTTCTCCAGAGACAAATCAGGAGAAGAACATGGGTCGTTTAACGGGTAAATATACGCTGATCACCGGCGGCACCAGCGGCATTGGTCTGGCAACCGCGCAGGCCTTTCTCGCCGAAGGGGCGCACGTTGCGGTGACGGGACGCAACCCCGCAACGCGTGCCGAGGCGCAGCGTAGACTTGGGGATAATGCCTGGATGATCGACGCGGATGCGGGCGCTATCAATGCACAGCAGCAGCTGGCGGAGACGCTGGCATCACGCTGGCCACGGCTGGATGCGGTGTTTATTAATGCCGGAGATGTGACGCACGGCGCGCTGGAAACCTGGCAGGAGGAGGCCTGGGATCGGCTGATGGGCACCAATCTCAAGGGGCCGTTCTTTTTAATTCAGGCGCTGCTGCCGCTGCTGAATAATCCCTCTTCGGTCATTTTGTGCGGCTCGGTGAGCGCCCATATCGGGCTGCCCACCAGCAGCGCCTATGCCGCCAGCAAAGCCGGTTTGCTGTCGCTGGCGCGCACATTATCCATCGAGCTGCTGCCGCGCGGGATCCGCGTCAATGGCCTGAGCCCCGGCCCGGTCGCCACCCCGGCGCTGGGTAAGCTGGGTTTAGACGACGAGGCGCAGCGTGCGCTGCAAAGTGAGATCGCGAAACTGGTGCCGCTGGGGCGCTTAGGCACGCCGGACGAACTGGCAAAGGCCGCGCTGTATCTGGCCTCGGATGAGTCTACCTATACCCTTGGCACGGAACTGCTGGTGGATGGCGGGACGGCGATCGGACGGTAAAGGATGCGGGGGAGAGAGGTGGGTGCGTTGCTTTTATCTATCTGGCATAGTGAAGCAGACGCGGCCTGCTGAACAGGAAGATAAAAATGCTCGAGCTTCGACCAAATTGTGAATGGTGCGATCGTGACCTGCCTCCCGACTCCCCCGAGGCCAGAATCTGCTCGTTTGAATGTACCTTCTGCGCGAAGTGCGCGCAAACCGCCCTAAACCATCGCTGCCCTAACTGCCAGGGTGAGCTGGTGCGACGCCCGGTCCGGCCGGAGAACAAACTGGTCACATTCCCGGCGTCCACGACGCGGGTTCATGCGAAACGTGAGGAACATGATGATCGCTAACCGTATCCAGCTCCAGACCCTCCCGGCACCGCGTAAATTCACCGATGTTCCGCCGGTGCTGTTAAGCGATGCGACAATGCTCGAGCGCAAAGAAAAGGTGCTGTCCCGCATGAACGACGAAGGGTTTGACGCCCTCGTGATTTATGCCGACAAGGAGCATGGGGGTAACTTTGAATACCTGACCGGGTTTGTTCCGCGTTTTGAAGAGGGGCTGTTAATTCTGCATAACACGGGGCAGGCCACCGTCATTCTCGGCAATGAAAATCTGAAGATGGCGCAGCACTCGCGTATTCCGGTCACGCTGAAACATTGCCCGTATTTTTCGCTGCCCAATCAGCCGATGGAACAGGAGCAATCCCTTGAGACGTTAATCAGCGAAACGGGTCTGAATACCCTGTCCAAAGTGGGCCTGGTGGGCTGGAAAATGTTCACCTCTGCGGTTGCTGATAATAAGGCGCTGTTCGATTTGCCCTACTTTATCGTCGAGGCTGTCAAAAACAGTACCCTCGCAGCGCTCGAAAACGCGACGCATCTTTTTATCCGGGGCGATAACGGAGCCCGCGTCACCAGTAATGAGAACGAAATTGCCCATTACGAATACGGCGCTAATCTGGCCTCGAATTGTATTCTTGATGCCATGAATGCGGTGGAGCCCGGCATTCGCGAAACCGAGCTGGGGGCGCTATTAGCAGCAGAAGGCCAGTATCAGACGGTGGTCACCATTGCCGCCGCCGGGCAGCGTTTTGCTAAAGCCAACTTCTATCCCACTTATAAAAAGCTGGAACGCGGCCAGCCGCTGTCGATGAGCACCGGGTTTAAAGGCGGGCTTTCAAGCCGGACCGGCTTTGTGATTGCAGATGAAAGCGAGCTGCCGGAGAACCAAAAAGATTATCTCGACAGGGTGGCAAAACCCTATTTCGCCGCCGTCGCCAGCTGGCTTGAGAAGATTAAAATCGGCATGCCGGGCGGGGAGATGTATGCCCTTATCGAAAGCGTGCTCGATAAAAAACAGTACGGCTGGCACCTGAATCCGGGGCATCTTAGCGCCGATGAAGAGTGGATGTCGTCGCCGATTTATCCGCACTCGACCGAGACGCTAAAAAGCGGGATGATCCTGCAGATTGATATTATCCCTTCCGTGGCGGGCTATACCGGGGTAAGTGCCGAAGAGAGTGTGGCCCTGGCGGACAAGGCGTTGCAGGCCAACATCCAGGCGGCGTACCCCGACTTGTGGCAACGGATCGCCATTCGCCGGGACTATATTCGTAACGTGCTGAAGATTAATCTCGCCGATGAGGTGATTCCGCTGTCGAATACCGTGGCCTATCTGCGCCCGTTCTTGCTGGCAAAGGATAAAGCCTTTACCTGCTGATTAAGCGGCCTGAGCCCGGTGAAATACCGGACCCAGGCCTTATCCACGCCGATGGGCTTCAGGCATTACCAGTCGTTATCCTCGTGGTAGTGATTGTGATGGCCGCGATGGCTGTACTGGTCGTCGCGGTTGCGGTCTTCCTGATGATCGCGCTCCCACTCTTTTTTATCGTCTTTGTGCTTCTCTTTTTGGTGATGATTTGCCACAGCAGCGCCAACGGCCGCTGCACCCAGACCGATACCTACCGCCGACAGCACCGGATGATCTGCGCAGCCTGACAGCATGGCCATCACCGCCATTGCGGTAACTACTTTTTTCAGTTTCATAATGGGTTCTTAGCGCGAAGCGTAGATGTTACCGTGGTTGCCGGAATCTTCGTCTTTCCAGGTACCGCGATGGTTATCTCTGATGGTGTAAGTTGCGTAGCCATCGCGGAACGTCAGGGTATCGTTGTACGCATTCACATCGCGCATCTCTTTACCGTTCAGGTAGACCCCGGAGTCTTCGATGTGGATGTCCGCCCCGCGCTCGCCGTTGTCGAATTTCACCACGTAGTTACCGGCGAATTTGCCGTTGATGCCCGCATCGCTGTGGTTGTCGTTATAGCCATTTTGCTGATTGTCACGGTGGTGATGCTTACCGTAATGGCTCTGCTGCTCGCCATCGTTGTTGATAAAGCCGTGGCGTTCGTTCCACTCGTAAGACTTGTTGAGATCGCAGCCCTGCAGCTCGGAAGCCTGAGTGCAGCCGGAGCGCTCATACTTAGCGCGCTGCGCCGGGGTGATGGCACATGCGGTGGTGGCACTCACCAGACCGACGACCAGAATGGCTAAAACACGTTTTTTCATGCTATTGCTCGCTATCATCATTTTTATTGACTACATATTCTGCGGCGCAAATGGCCGCGTTATTTTTTACGCCTCTTTTTAAAACAGGCATAATTAAATTATCGCAATTACTTAACAGTGCAGTGACAATTTAATTAACGAATTGTCTATATTTACTTTTATATGAAAGTCTCGCCGCGCTATTATTCATCATTCGCTAAATCAGTCCACACGCGCCAGGCCAGCGCACCGCAGGCCAGAACTGCCGCGCCCTGACGGGCAACACAATGCATTTTACGTAATAACGCACACAATACATTAACAAGCCGTTTATATAACAGCATCATATTTACGCGCTCTGCCCGACGTTTATTAAACGGGTCACAAATAACAGTGCGGCGATATTACGGCTTTTTATTTCAGCTTCACAAAGGGTTTTAAACGGACAATTTCAAATACAGAACATTCTTAGCAGGGAATAGCAGGAAGAGAACAGAAATATTAATCAATGCTCATCTGAGAAAATGAATGCGTGAATACTTCCTTTGTATCACGGCAGAAGAGGGCCTGATGTTGCGCCCTCTCCTGCATTGACGGTGTAACGCTTAGGAACGGGTCAAATCGATACGCAGAATGCGCTCTTTTGCACCCTCAACGTACACGTCCGGATCCCAGTCGCGGTTAAAGCCCTCTTTGACGCCGACATACAGGGTATCCAGATCCGGTGACAGCACCATCTGATTCGGATACACCGGAGCGTTGAATTCCCGCGTGATAGCATAAGTGGTGGCATCGATCACGCTGATGGTACCGCTGGTGAAGTTGGTAACATAAATCTCATTGTATTTCGGGTTGTATTTCACCGCGTTGGTCCCGGCACCGGTGTGAACATACCCGAGCTGCTGACCATTGCGTAAATCGAATACGTACAACCCATCCTGCTGGCCACGGCGATCTTCATGGTCGAACACCACCACAAACGCGCGGTTCGAGTCAGAGTCCACCGCCAGATTCTGGACGCTGGCGATCTGCGGCTGCGGATCTTTCAGGCGGATGGTGCGCAGCACGGTCTGCTTTTTGGCATCAATTTCATTGATGTAATCTTTACCGCCAACATAGATCTTCTGCGTTTTCTCATCCTGGGTCAGGCCATAGGCGGTACCGCTGTAGGCCCCTTTCACCTCGCCTTTACGTGCCAGGGTGGTGCCGTCGAGCATCAGCAGCTTATGCAGCGCGGTCATGCCGTCGGCGGTTTTCTGCATATTGCTGTAGCTGACAAACAGCGTATTGGTCGGGCTGTTGTACACCATGTGCCGCAGGTGCTCAAAGCGCGCATCGGCGGCATTCGCCACCTTGAAGCTAAGTTTGTCGCTGGTTTTGGTCAGCTTGCCGGTCAGGGTATCGACGATGCTTACCCGCAGCGAAGCGGACTGGGTATGCCCGACATACAGCTGATGCTGCGGCTGATTCATCGCCAGCGAGAAAGCCCGGTACGGCATCGTCACCCGGCTTTCGGTGCTCAACGAGGCAGGGTTAAAAGCATACAGAAAGCCTTTGTTGGCCTCGCGGTTCATACGGTCAGTGACGGCGGCGTACAGTCGGTGGCTGGTATTATCAAAGGCCAGCTCATACAGGCCTTCATTGGCCTCCTGCAGATAGTTGGTTTTCATCGCGAAACGGGAAAGTTCACGCTGCGGCGGGTCTATTGCCCAGGCTGCAGTGGAAAAGAGCCCGGCAATCAGCAGGCATCCCAGCGAGGTGGTAACGTTACGGTGCTTCATAGTTATTCCTGGTCATCAACGTGATTAAGGGCAGATCAGAACTGGATTTCGCCGCCAAAGATGTAGGTCCGTCCACGCGCCGTGGTGTTAATGCTTGACCCTTCTTTCGCGTAATCCAGGCTCTGGTTCATGCGGTTAAGGGCGTCGGCGTAGTCGCGGTTGGTCACGTTCTGTACGCTGAAGCGCAGCAGCACGTCATCGGTCATCTGCCAGGTGCTGTAGAGATCGATGACCGTCGGAATGTTCGGCATGCTTTCTTTCGGCACCGAGTTGGTGTCGGTGTCGATCCCTTCGGTGCTCAGGCGTTTGGTCTTGCCGGTGAACTTGAACAGGCTGCCGATAGTGAGCTTCTGATTAAACAGGCGTCCGCCCACGTCCAGCGTGGCGTAGTAGTCCGGCAGATCGCTAAGGTCGCTGTAGGCAAAGCTGTAAACGGTACTGGCGATCGAGGTGGGCTGATCGGTGTGCTGCTTGCTCCAGGAGAGATTAGCGTAGGCGAAGCCTGCGTCGTACCCGCCTTCAATCTCGTAACCTTTGCTGGTGACCGGCGATGTGGTGTTCAGATACACGTTGGCGTTAAAGCCACTGAATGAGTCGTCGTAGTCATGACACAGCTGCCCGTCGTAGCAGAGCATAAAGGACTCGCTGGTAATGTAGTTTTTGATCCGGGACTGCCAGGCCAGCGCCTTCATGTGGAAACTGTCCTGCTCCAGTAACAAACCCTGTTTATTGACGTTAAAGCCGGCTTCCACGGTCTCGGCTTTTTCAGGCTTGAGGAACGGGTTCATCGAGATCCCGCCTTCGTTGGCGAAGAATACTTCCTGCACGTTTGGCGCGCGCGACGAACGGCTCCAGCTGACGAAAGGCTGCAGCCACGGCGTCACCTGCGCAGAGAAGGTGGCTGACGGGTTAAAGGCTTTGTCATCCAGATTCAGCATCGCTTCCCCCTGCGGGAAGCACTTCTCATTGGCGGCACAGGCTGGTTTTTTGCCTTCAACCTGGCTGCGGGTATAGTTGAGGTTCAGGTCAAGCTGATAGATATCTTTGTTCAGCGTCAGACCGCTGTATAACGAGGCGATCTTTTGCTTACCCGCCGGGGCAAAGGCATTGCGATCGGTCTCGGTACTTTGCACAAAGCTGCGGCTGTAGCGGGTATCCATTAATTTCCCACCGACCTGTAGTGTCGTATACAGATCGTCCGCCATTTTAAAGCGGCTGGTGTTGTTGATATCAATGGCGTTCGATTTATTGGTGATCGACGAATTATTAAAGTTATACATCGCCTTCGGCTTATATTCCTGATTGCCGCGACTGGTGCTGGCCAGGACGTTTAATTCCACCAGCTCATTCAGCGGCGCGTAATTATAGCGCAGGGAATAATCGTCGCTGGTAATATCGCGGCGGGTAAAGGTATTAGTATAATTTCTGCCGGAGAATTCAAATTTATTAAACTGATCCAGATTGACGTTCAGCTTATACAGCTCGGAGTGCGGAGTCTGACGCAGGTATTTATTGTCTTCACCAATAAAATCTTTACTGCTGCGCCCGCCGCCATTTTTATAGGTCGCATAGGTGCGGGTGCCACTGATGCCCACCATCGCCCCTACCGCACCGCCGTTGTCAAAGGTGTCGGTCTTACCGGCAACGGCGACCATTCCGGTGCGTCCCAGCCCGTTATCCCCGACCGAGAAGCGTGACAGCAGGCCAGTCTGGCGTCCCTCTTTCAGGATATCGTCAATACCGATGGTGCGCATGTTGGCGCTCCCCGCCAGGGCGTTGACCCCCTGTGAACCGGCGCTGCTGCCGCGCGTAACGTCCACTTCGGCGAGGAAGTTAGGATCCAGCGGTACCCCTGCGGCGGTGTTGGAACCGCCATGATAGTTGGCCGGTGCCATGCCAAAGTAGGTCTGGGTCACGCCGTCCACCATGGTATTGACCCGGCCCAGGCCGTTCATTCCACGGATATTGACGCTAATCGCCCCCTGCAGCGGATCGATTTGCGTATAGGTTCCGGCCATGCTGCGCAGTGACGCATCCAGACTCTGCAAATTCTTATTCAGCGTGCGGGAACTGTAGGCGCCAGGACGAGAATAACTCTCCTCAGAGGAGCCAACATTCTTTTTTTCATCGAGGGTGTTATCCATTATTGTCAACGGTGAGAAAACGGATTCCCCCTCCTTTTCTGCGGCATACGCCGGGGTGTGGACAATAAGAATCCCGGTCAAAAGTCCTTTGACCATTTGCGGTTTTTTCATAATCAAATCCTGTATATCATTATTTACAAGCGCAAAAAAGGAGAGCGCGAGAGCGAAATAACGCCCTCCCCTTATCAAGCAAAATTTAATTTAAAACGTTATATTCAGCAGTAATGCATTTACTGGGTAATAAAAGCAGAGGGTTTAAATATCCAGTAAGCCAAATTCAACCGGCAGCGTGACTTTCTATACACCCTGGCGCACCAGCTCTTCTGGCGGTGGCGGCAGCGGTCGGGCATTGATCAGCGCCGTTAATGCGGCCTTGTCCAGGGACAGGGTGCCTGACGAGCTGACCAGCTTCGTACTGAGGATCTCGCCCCGGGCATCGACGCTAAAGGTAATCACCGCCGTCCCGGTCCGTTTGCGACGCCGGGCATCCTCAGGGTAGTTACGCATTTTGTTGATCTTGCCTTTGACCAGCGACTCCCAGCTGATTTTGCTTTGGCTGATCCGCGTGGCGTCCGTATCTAACGGGGCGGCATTGCGCAGGGTCTGCACCTTTTGCACCGGCGGCGCGGCCAGGCTGGTGGTGGTTGAATTGCCCTTCTCCTCCTTCTGTTCACGCTGGCTTTTCTTCTTGATGTCCGGCTTCTTACGGGCTTTGGGCTCCGGCTTTGCGGCGGCAATTTTCAGCTCCGCCTCTTCCTGTACCAGCAGCGTTGGCAGATCTTTGCTGTGGGTGCGTTCTTCCTCGGTCATGGCCTCAACCTTACGCTGCTGACTGACGCCAGCCGCCAGGTCGGGCCTGATCAAGGCCACTTCAAACTCCGGTGAATACTGAACCATGACCGCAGCCGGAGTGGTCTGTGGCTGCGGGCGGTTAAGCTGCACAATAAATGGCAGAGCCAGCGCCGCGTGGAACAACACGCTGGCCGTGGCGCTCCACGTCCACGGCGCGCGAGGCATGAGGTTATTCACATTCATATTAAGGCTGCTTTTGTGCCGGAACCGACCAGATGTAATCCGCCTGCTTCGCGCTCACTTTGGTTCCGTCAGTGGTGAGCATCACCACGACCGGCGGTTCAACATTAAGATCGGCCAGATGCAACGGCACGCCAATATCTTTCGCCGCGTGATAGCCCCCGGCAATCAGCAGCGCAGGACGCGGTGCCCGGCGGAGCTGCTCAGCCATAAACCGATCCCGCTGCTGCTGGATGGAGAGCATGGCGTGAACCTGCTCCCCCGTTAACTGGCCGTCATGCATAAGATAGATAATGGCGGACAAAGCTTCACGCACCTGCTCGCGCGAAGAGGCCGCCCCCGGCGGGAAGACAGGATTTTTATACAGGGCAGAGACCTGCTCACGGCTGATGTTGGCCGCCAGCAGCGGGCCAGGGCCCTCAAGGGCGGTCATCACCACATCGCGGTACAGCGCCCACGGCCAGCCGCTGTTCCAGCGCATCGCTTCTGCCGCGCGGGTGGCGCTAACCCTGGTGCCCGCCAGGCTTTGCGCTTTGACGCGGTCCACCGCCGCCTGCTGATCGCTGTTGATCATCTCCAACAGCACACTGCCCTGCTGACGGGTTTTATTCAGGTTTTGCAGCAGCCACTGTTCAATCTGGTGGTGGCGTTGATTGGTGTGCTCTTCACCGACAATGACCACCGGCGCGCTGGCGAGCTCCGCCATCAGGTCGGCTGGGGTGATAGACCTCCCGGTTGCGACGTCCTGAATACAGTCGCAGTCAATCGCCAGCTGGGTTTTGCTCTCCGTGACAGAAGGCGGACTGTGGCACCCGGCGATCAGCAAAATGCTGCCAAGGACCAGCGGTTTGAAAAAGTTACCCTGATTTAACATAAGTATCCGTTTAATTTTTAAGGCATTTTTTGCGCTGCGAATTTTGGGCGGATTATATGCATTGATGATAATGATTATCAAGATCATTCTCATTATCAATTCTGGGAGGGTGGCGTTAAACAATTGCGCTGCGTCACACTTTTAGCCCGCGCAGTTTGTAATCGATTACTTTATATCTGTATTTTGTAATCGATTACTTTTCACTAAGGAATAACGATGATCAAACGCGCTATGCTTTGCGGCCTCCTTTTGGTGGCGAGTCTGGGGGCGTATGCCCAGGCCAAAGAGACCCGTCACGAAATTGCCCTGCAGATGTACACACTGCGCAACGTGGGTGATGCCGATGCCCAGTTTGCGATGGCCGGAAAAGCCGGATTCAAAAATGTGGAACTGGTGGGCACCCACGGGGTGGATGCTCCCGCCCTGCAGAAGATCCTGAAAAAGAATCAGCTCAACGTGGTGGCGGCGCATGTGCAGCTGTCCGCGCTCGAGCAGGATTTTGCCACGACCGTCGCGTTCAACAAAGCGGTAGGCAATACGCACATCGTGGTGCCGTGGATTGAAGCCGCCGACCGTCCAACAACGCAGCAGGGCTGGGTTGACTATGCCAAACGCCTGGATGCGATGGGTGCAAAATTACGCAATGAAGGGATCACGCTGGCCTTCCATAACCACGATTTCGAGATGAAGAAGTACGGTACCGACAGCGTGCTGGACATCATTATGAAAAACACCCAGCGCGATAACCTGGTGCTGGAGCTGGACGTGGCCTGGGTCTCCCGCGGAGGTCAGGATCCGGCACAGTTCATCACCCGCTATGCGGGCCGTATTTACGCCATCCATGCCAAGGACAATTCGGGTATCGGCGTGCGCGATGATGAGATGAATTTTTCCCCGATGGGGGAAGGGATCCTCGAGTGGAATTCTATTCTGAATGCGGCGCGCAAGAGCGGCGTGCAGTGGTTCATCGTCGAGCATGACTCGCCGAAAGATCCGTGGGCGATTATCACCACCTCGCGCAAAAATCTCGATGCACTACTGAAACAGCACCCGCCGCACTAAGCCCGACAATCCAGGCCTGCCGCAGCAGGCCTGGTGGCATTACTGCAGGGCCTCGAGGATCTGATACGCCACTTTCACCCGGGCGGTATTTGGGTAATTTTTGTTTGCCAGCATCACAATCCCGAGGTTCTTCTCCGGGATAAAAGCAATGTAGCTGCCAAACCCCCCCGTGGCCCCGGTTTTGTGTACCCAGGAGGCGCTCACCGGCGGCGCGGCAGGATTGATGGCCGTGACCGCATGCGGCGCCAGAGCGTATTGATTATCCGCCCCCTGCTCCAGAATCTGAGATGTCACCGGCCAGTTCAGCATTTCCCAGCCTAATCCCTGGTACATGTCCCCCACCTGCCAGTAGCGCGACTGGGCAAGACGCATCCCCTCTCTCAGCGACGCGTCTTTGATAGCCGAGGGTTGCATATTGGCCTGCAGCCAGCTCGCCATATCCACGATCGAGGTTTTTACTCCGTAGGCTTCAGCATCGAGCATACCCGGTGATACGTGCACCGCCTTGCCGTCCCGGTAGCCCCAGGCGTAGTTCGCTGCGTCGCTGGTCGGAACATTGACCCAGGTGTGTTTCAGATTCAACGGTTTTAACACCCGGCGGGTCAGCGCCTGCTCAAAGTTCATCTTCGAAGGCTTGACCGCCAGCGCACCAAACAGACCAATACTGGCGTTGGCATACAGGCGACGGGTACCGGGTGCCCACTGGGGTTGCCAGGACTGGTAAAATTTTTGTAGCGACGCGGCACTGGTGACATCTTCCGGCACCTGCAGCGGCAGCCCCCCGGCGGTATAGGTTGCCAGATGCAGGAGCGTTATGCCTTGCCACTGCTTGCCTGACAGCGCAGGCCAGTATTTGCTCGCCGGATCGCTGAGTGCGATTTCACCCCGCGCCACCGCCTCGCCCCCCAGCACACCGGTAAAGGTTTTGCTCACCGAGCCGAGTTCAAAAAGGGTCTGCTGGGTGACCGGTTTGTTCCCGGCGACATCCGCCAGCCCGCGGGTAAAGTAATACGGTTTGCCCTGATAAACGATCGCCACGGCCATCCCCGGAATCGCCTGCTCTTTCATCAGCGCGGTAATGGCCGGGTTAACCACGTCGGCCAGCTGCGATACCGTCTGCGCTGCCGCACATGCGGAGCCAGACACAATAATAAGGAGGGAGCACAGCAGCGTTTTTTTCATCAGGATTATCTTCATCAGGTGAGGTTCGGAGGGTCAGACCGGCCTATTCTGCAGAATTTAATCCGCGGTGACAAACGACAGCGAAGATAAAGGCCACCGGGCAGGACGCCCCGATAACAGAGCGCCCTGTCGATCACACTTTCTCAATCACAGCCGGTAATCCCTGACGCACGGAGGCCCCCGTCACCCAGTCCAGCCACGGACCGGCCACCTTGCGGGTGGGATCGGCAAAGCCGAGATCGTTCAGGTTAACGCCGGAGGCAATGTGGCTTTTCTGTGCCAGCGGTTCGCCATCCAGCCAGTGTTGACGCGCCCCCATCTCCTTGTGCCCGTAGCCATGCTCCATCGCAATCACCCCCGGCATCACCCCCGAGAGCACGCTGACCTGCACCTCGACGCTGCCACCCGGGGTGGTGATCCGCGCGATGTCGCCATGCTGGAGCCCAAAACGTAAGCCATCCGTGGGATGGATCGCCACCAGCCCCAGCGGCTTAACGTGATGCAGCCGTTCAACGACGGTGCTCGAGCTGCTCATCAGGTTGGATTTAAACGACATCAGCTTCATCGGCCATTGCGCATCGGGATACACTGCCTCCAGCGCCTGACCATCTGACAGCCGCGCCGGATACCAGGTCGGGCAGCCGCTGAATCGCTCGCCAGTAATGGCATGTTTGTAGGCCGCCACCTGCGGGTTCCAGATCTGCAGCGGCGTGATCCACTCGGTGCCTACGACGCCGGCTTTGCGCCCGGAAGCATCCGGGGCAAAGCGCCCTCCCCGGCTGTACAGGAAGGCCACCGGCAGCGACTCCTGTGCCTTCAGGGTCTGGTTAATGGACGGGAAAATACGCTCAACGCCGGACAGCGTGATGTCCTGTTCGGCGGCCGCGGGCAACGGCTTTTGTCCGGCAAAGGCGATATTGGCGGCAACGCGCAGGTAATAATCTTCTGCGCGGTTAAGCGCGTGCAGGTTCCCGCCGGCATCCGGGATCGCCTTATCGCCAAACCCCGGAAGCTGCATCCGTTTTGCCACCGCAATGCAGAAGGCCTCCATCGATATCGGCTCACCCTGTGCGGTTTTGGCGGTCGCCGGTTCAACAACCGGCCAGCGGGCGGTGGTGGTTTTACTGGCCACCCCGCCCCAGGGGGTACTGAATCCCCAGCTTTCAAAATTATGGGTATCCGGCACGATATAGTCCGCCAGGGCGGTAGTCTCATTGATAAAGGCATCAATGGCGATAAACAGCGGCAGACGCTGCGGATCGGTCAGGCGTTCCTCAATGACCGTGCGCATTCCTGGCACCCCGTACAGCGGGTTGGTCATGTTCGAGATCCACGCTTTCAGCGGATAGGGGTAGCCCTCCAGCGCGGAGGGTAACAGCTCGGTTAGCTGTCCGGCGACAAAGGGATACCACGGGGCTTTGGCAGGCCACGGCGACTGCCCCGCCGCGACTTTCTGCTGGTACTCCTCGGATTTGGCGTAATCGGCTTTGCTGCGGGCAATATTGAGCCCTTTGGGCGCAACCTTGCCGGGGAACTGCTCCAGGTTGTAGCACGCCCCGTTAACCTCGCCGTTAAACTTGCCGCCGCCGACAAACACCCCGCCGCTGAGGCTCATGTTCCCCAGCAGCACGTTAAGCATCATCACCGACCAGGCGTTATAAAAGCCGTTCCCGGACATCATCCCGCCGTGGGTGACTACCGCCGCTTTGCGCCCGTAGCGGGTAAAGGCGGTTGCCAGGGCGACAATCCTTTCTTCCGCCACCCCACACTGCTGGCTGTACTGTGCCAGGGTGAATCTTTCCGCCGACTCTTTCAGGCACTGGAAACTGCTTTTTACCCTGACCGTCGCGCCGTCGTGCAGGGTCACCTGCTGAGTCACTAACAGCGTGCCGCGATCGCACTGGCTGGCGGGCACCAGATGGCCCGCCTCGTTCACCACCAGCGCTTCATCGGCTCCGGCATCGCTGCCGCTCAGGTGGGAAAGCTGTAAATGCTGCCCGGCGAGGGGATGGTTATCATCGCCGATCACCAGCCAGCAGGCGTTGCTCCAGCTTTTCTCTCTGGCGCGTAGCATTGCCTCGCGGCTGGTCAGGGTCAGGTACTCGGTAACGTAGCGCTGGTTGTCGATAATCCAGCGGATCATCGCCATCGCCAGCGCGGAATCGCTGCCCGGTTTGATCGCCAGCCAGTGGCCGTGGTCGTCGGCCAGCACCGTGGTCAACGGCAGAGCGGGTGAAACCACCACATAGTTGAAGTTATTGCGCAGCCGGGCGCTGGCAAGCTGGCGGGCCTGGCGCTTGAAGGGGTTACCGGACTGCGCGGGCGAGGTGCCCATAAACAGCGCAAATTCGACGTTTTCCCAGTCCGGCTTAACGTGCGGGTTTTTATCCAGATCGCCCATCAGCGCGCCGGATCCCGCACGATACGACAGCCCGCAGTAGGCCCCATGAGCACCAAAGTTTTTTGAGCCAAAACTGTTCTGGGCAAAGCGGCGCAGAAACCCGTCCCGGCCTTCATCGCTGGTATTAGTGACCAGCAGCTGATTGGCCTTCGGACCGAAAGCCGGATGCCGGGGATCCACCGGGGTGGTGAGATCGCGAATGGCTCTCAGCCCGTCAACATGGCCTTCGCCAAACAGATCTCCCCCTTCGACGACCTCTGCGATCAGCTGTTCAAAGCTGATGCGCTGCCACTTACCTTCTCCGCGTTTTCCGGCGCGCTTCATCGGAGTAAGTACGCGCAGTGGGCTATTCAGACTCTCCAGCAGGGTTGCCCCGCGCGCGCAGGCGGTGGAGCGAGAATCCAGCCCGCTTTCACCCGCCAGCCTGGTCATGGCCTCGGCA
This sequence comes from Silvania hatchlandensis, assembly GCF_025564065.1. Taxonomy (GTDB): domain Bacteria; phylum Pseudomonadota; class Gammaproteobacteria; order Enterobacterales; family Enterobacteriaceae; genus Enterobacter; species Enterobacter hatchlandensis. Next base: position 108,538 of record NZ_JAMGZK010000043.1, read on the forward strand.
AACGGCATCATGCTGTCGAACGGTCGCTCATGCGAGAGCGGATGCCAGGGGTTGCCGGCAATGCGGAGGACCTGGTGAGTGGTCTTATCGACCCGCGCGCGGATCCCGCACAGCGTCCAGCAGCCAAAGCACTGGGTCATGGCGATCGCCTGATCCGGCGTGCTCGTCCAGCCATTGTGGGCGATCCCTTCCGGGGGCAGTGAGTTGCCGTGGATCCTGTCGCGCGTCACCTTCCCTGAGGTGCCGTTGACCAGCCCATCCACGGCCCGTTTTGCCACATCGCGATAGCTCAGACCGAAGGCCGCAAAGCCACCGACGGCAACGCCTATTTTCAACCATTGACGACGGGATAATTCAGGCATGTTGAAGCCTCCTTGAAAGCCAGTTGACGCCCTCCCGGACGGTAATCATCAGGGCAAACCACAGCCCAAAGGTGCCGACAATTGCCAGCAGACCGTCGGTGCCCATGGGCAGGGTGTAATCATTCATCAGCGCGTTGTTTTTCGGGATCGTTTGCCCACCCATCAGCACGGCCCAGCGCAGCGTCCAGCACAGTCCGGCCACCAGCAGCGCATTCGCCAGGGTTGCCGTCAAAGGCAGGGTGTTGCGGCTGGCAACAAGCGCAAAAACCACTGCTGCCGCCCACAGCGTGATGAGGATGAGGATGTCAACCCGGGTCTGAGGATTGCCCTGCCACTGCTGGCGCAGCGCGTCGCCTGACAGGGTGTCGCCCAGATACCACGCCAGCATCACCCCCGCCAGCAGCAGCAGCGTCAACACCTGCCCTTGCGCCAGCCGTCGGGCGACATCGCGCATTGCCACGCTAAGCAGCGCCAGCAGCGCACTCATGGCGCTGATAAACATGGCGACCGGGAATGCGTAGCTGAACCACAGCGGTCGGGCCCGCACCACCGACACTTCTCGCCCGGTATACAGTAGCAACCCGACCGCCGTCAGCGCGGCACCGAGCGCAAGCCAGCGCAGCAGCGGAGTAAAGCGCACGGTAGCCGGGCGCAGATGGAACAGCACAAACCACAGCCCCAGCAGCAGCGTGAACAGCGGTAAAAACAGCGCTCCCCAGGGCATCCAGGACCAGGGGGTGGGCCAGGCGTAGAAATGCCAGAACCGGGCGGTCTGGTGCAGATCGGCGGTCAGCGCCAGCGGGGCGGTGATCCCGCAGGTTAAGGCGATGAACAGGCACACCCGCTCAAATTGCTCGCTGTGCTGATGACTCACCCAGCGGGCCACGCAGGCCAGCAGCGCGGCGCAGGACGCGATGCCGATAAAGAAAAAGTACTGCACCGCCCAGGGCAGCCAGCTGATGGGCTGGGGTTGGGCCACTATTTCATTAATGACCATGGGTCACCTCCTGCCACAGCGCGGGCTGCGCGCGCCCCTGAAGCGGAGAGACAAACGCCTCATCCAGACCAAGGTAGAAGACGTGCGGGTTCGTTTTGTTTTCCGGCTTCAGCACCTTGATGGCGTCCCGGTGCGTCGCCAGCATCTGGCTTATTGTGCTGTGCGGATCCTTGAGGTCGCCGATGATCCTCGCGCCCCCCACGCAGGACTCGACGCAGGCCGGGAGCAGCCCGGCCTCAAGCCGGTGCGCGCAAAAAGTGCATTTATCCGCCGTCTGGGTGGTGTGGTTAATAAAGCGGGCATCGTAGGGACACGCCTGCACGCAGTAGGCGCAGCCCACGCAGCGGGTATTGTCGATCACCACGATGCCATCCTGGCGCTGGAAGGTGGCCTGAACCGGGCATACCGGCACGCACGGCGGGTTATCGCAATGGTTGCAAAGCCGGGGCAGTAACACGTTGGTGACCTCATCGCTGTGGGTCAGTTGCACCTGGTACTGGCTGACGGTGGTGCGAAACGCCCCTTGCGGGGTCTGGTTTTCGATGGTGCAACTCACCGTGCAGGACTGGCAGCCAATACAGCGACGCAGATCGATAAGCATGGCGTAGCGATGTTCATCCGAACCTTCATGCCGCTGGGGCCCGAATGCGATCCCCGCATCGGCCAACGGAACCAGCGCAGCCCCGGCCGTGACAACGCCCATTTTCTGCAAAAAATGGCGCTTACTGATGTCCATGGTGACCTCCACTCACAGCGCGATTAAGAAAAAGATTAGGGATGGAATTACCTAACCAAATGTGGTTAGTTACAGTCTAAAAATCTGGCCGGGTCGCCATCTATTGTGGTTAACCACATAAACCGGGCGGGCTTGATCTAACGCAAAAGAAAGGAGCATCAGCTGCATGGATCGCCGGGTAAAAGCCCTTTTATTCCTGATAATTACCGGACTCACCTCTCCCCTGTGGGCGGCCGAATGGACGATCGGCATCCTGGCGTTACGCGGCGAAACAGCCACCCGCACGCACTGGCAACCGCTGATCGACTCGCTCAATACCACCGTGCCCGATGCCCACTTTCGACTCCTGCCGCTGGATCTCAACGGCATGCGCGAGGCGGTGAATAAAGGCACCCTGCAGTTTGTGCTGACTAATCAGGCGCAGTTTGTGCAGTTAAATAGCCACTACCATCTGCGCTGGCTGGCCTCGCTGCGTTCCGGTAAAGGAGAGAGCATGGCGACCGGCAGCGCCATTGTGGTACGCCGGGACAGCAACCTCACTCGCGCCGGGGATCTGGCCGGAAAAACGCTGGGCGCCATTGACCCGCAGGCCTTTGGCGGGTATCTGCTGGGCTACCGGGAGCTGCTGAATGCCGGGCTGCGGGTGGATGACAAGGTGGATGTGCGTTACGTGGGGTTCCCGGCGGATGCGCTGCTTTATCTGCTGCGCGAAGATGCCATTCAGGCCGCCATTGTGCCGGTGTGTTTACTCGAGAGCATGGATAAAGAAGGGTTGATCGCGAAAAGCCAGTTTCGGGTTCTGCTGCAAAAACCCGCGTCATTTCACTGCCTGACCAGCACCCCGCTGTACCCGGACTGGTCGTTTGCCGCCCTGCCGGGTGTCGGCGATCGGGTGGCCGATGCGGTCACAAAAGCGTTGCTGAACGCGCCGGAATCAGGCGCATGGCGCTGGGGCGCACCGGCCTCCACCAGCGACACCGAGGCGCTTCTGCGTGAACTTCATCATCACCCGGAGCAACAGCGGATCGGGCAAACCCTGCTTGACTGGCTGAATCAACACCGGACCCCTGTCGCCTTACTCCTGTGCCTTGCGCTGCTATTTGTCGTCAATTATGGCTGGGTGATGGTGCTGGTCAACCGACGCGGAAAAGCGCTGGAGCAGGCCAACGGCCAGCTTCGTGTGCAGCAGCAAACCCTTGAGCAGGCCAGGCAAATGAGCATCCTGGGAGAGATGGCATCCGGATTTGCGCACGAGCTTAATCAACCGCTGGCCGCCATCCGCATGTATGCCCAGGGCGGGTTGAATCACCTCGCGCAGACGGAGCGTCATCAGGCTGTCGAAAAGGCGCTGGTGAATATTGACGCCCAGGCCGAGCGCTGCGGGCTGATTATCAAACATCTGCGGGAGTGGGCAAACCCGGTGCGGCACAGCGATCGGGATATCGATACCCGCGCTCCCGGCGAGGTGGCCGACACACTCCGGCACGTGATTGCCCTGCTACAGCTGGATAAACTTTCCCCGGACCTTCAGGTTCAGATTAACAGCCCGCAACCGGCCCTGCTGTTACTGCCCCCGGTGCTGCTGGAGCAGGTGCTGGCGAATATCATTGTGAATGCGGTTCAGGCGGGCGCAACGCGCCTGTGGTTTACCCTCGACCGCGTTGATCATCAGCAGCGGCTCGCGCTACAGGATAACGCGGGCGGCCTGTCCGCCGGACAACTTAGCGATCTGTTCCGCCCGTTCCAGTCCAGCAAAAAAACGGGCATGGGCCTCGGACTCGTTATCTGCCAGCGGCTGCTACGTAGCGTCAATGGCGAGATCGGCGTGAACAATCACCCCGCGCCGGACGGAAGTGAGGGGATACTGGTGACCCTGACCTTCCCTGCCCGCGCCAATACCGGAAATGCACCATGATTCATTTAGTTGACGACGATGAGGCCGTTACACATGCCTGTCGCTATTTGCTCGAGAGCCTGGGTCACAGGGTTCAGTGCTGGAACCACAGCGAACAGTTTCTGCAGGACGCATCGCTGGCCGCCACGGGCATTGCCCTGCTGGACATGCGGATGCCGGGTCTGGATGGGCACGCGCTTTTTCAGGCGATGCGCAAGGCAAACAGCACCCTGGCGGTGATCTTCCTGACCGGGCATGGCGACGTGCCGATGGCCGTCAAAGAGATCCAGTCCGGCGCGGTTGATTTTTTACAGAAACCGGTTGCCATCACGGCCCTGAAAGAGGCGATTATCCGAGGCTATGCGCATTCTGCCGCGCTTGCGAAATCGCACGACCTGAAGCTGCGCTTCGCGCGGCTGACGCCAAAAGAGCAGGAAGTGGCGCACTGTGTCGTCGCCGGTCTGATGAACAAAGATATTGCCGCGAAGATGAATATCGCGTTACGCACGGTAGAGGTACACCGCTCCCGGGTAATGGAGAAGATGGACGCGAAGAGCATGGCGGAGCTGGTGATGCAGGTGAATGACCTTTGATACATCCCAAAAATGGTCGTCCGATTTTCGGTTGTCAGCGTTTCGCCGGATGCTCCAGAATCATCCCGAACCTCACACCGGGAGAACGTTATGGATTTCACTGCACTGCATCAACAAAACACCCCCTTATTGATGGCCAATGTCTGGGATGCGGCCAGCGCGAGGGCTGCGCATGAGGCTGGTTATCAGGCGTTGGGCACCTCAAGCGCCGCCATTGCCGCGATGCTAGGTTACGAGGACGGAGAAGGCCTCTCTTTCGATGAGCTGCTGTATATCGTGACGCGCATCAAATCCGTCACATGCCTGCCATTAAGTGTCGATGTGGAAGCGGGTTACGGCGCGTCGGCGAGCGACATCACATCTAACCTTACGCGCCTTGCTGAGCTTGGCGTGGTGGGCGTCAACCTTGAGGACAGCCGCGTGATTAAGGGTGTCCGACAGCTTGACGATGCGGCGGTTTTTGCCCGTCGATTAACCGCGATTCGTCATCAGTTGGATGACGCGCGTTGTCGATTGTTTATCAACGTTCGTACCGATACGTTTCTGCTGAATCATCCTCAGGCATTGCACGAAACGCTGTTGCGGGGTCGGTTATATCAGCAGGCAGGTGCCGACGGTCTGTTTGTGCCCGGCCTGACCTCAGAGCATGATATTGCTATCCTGGCGCAGGACATCCCTGTGCCGCTAAACGTGATGTGTATGCCCGATCTACCCACCTTCGACAGGCTGGGGGAACTCGGCGTAAAACGCATCTCGATGGGCAATTTTATCCATTCGAAAATGCACTCAACGCTCACGACGTTCATGCGTGCGATCCCGTCACAGCAGTCGTTTGCAGGAGTTTTTATTAATGAGAGTTCTTGATAACGGCCAGTGCGATATCTGGTATCAGGCCCTGCTTGAACGCGCTTCAGAGTATACGGGCGTATTCTATGTGGGCGTAAAAACGACCGGGGTATTTTGTATTGCCGTCTGTCGGGCGCGGAAACCGAAACGCGAGAACGTTGAGTTTTATGACGATTTTAAATCGGCTCTGGATGCCGGATTTCGCCCGTGCAAAGTGTGCCGGCCCACAGAAAATGCGCACAGCGCCCCGCTTTTTATCGAACAGGCGCTGGAACAGGTGCGAGCGCACCCGAAAACACGCATTAGCGATGCGGATCTGCGTCAACTCGACATCAGCCCCGAGCGCGTGCGGCGCTGGTTTCTTCAGCATCACGGTATGACCTTTCAGGCTTTTCAACGCATGCAGCGGGTGAATGTCGCCCTTCAGGAGCTGAAAGGCGGACGTACCGCCACTGATGTGGCGTTTGATAGCGGCTATGAATCATTAAGCGGTTTTGGTTATACCTGCAAACGGCTCACGGGCGTTGCGCCCACAGAGCAGCGCCAGTTAATTATGATCCACCGCTTTACCACCCCGCTCGGCCCGATGTTTGTCTGTGCAACTGAACGCGGTGTATGCCTGCTTGAATTTACCGATCGTCGAATGCTGGAGACCGAATTTCGCGATCTCCAGCGTTTGCTGAACGCGCGGATCCTCTCCGGGGAAAACCGCCATACCCGCCAGGCGGAAAAAGAGATCGGCGAGTATTTTTCCGGCATGCGTCAGGCGTTTGATCTGCAGCTCGATACCCCGGGGAGTGATTTTCAGCGCGCCGTCTGGCAGGGATTACGGGCGATCCCGTATGGCCAGACCTCACATTACCAGGTGTTATCCCGGCAGTTGGACAAGCCCGATGCCGTTCGCGCCGTGGCTAACGCCAATGGTGCTAACCGCGTAGCCATTGTGATCCCCTGCCACCGGGTCATCGGCAAAGATGGCGCGATGACCGGCTATGGCGGCGGCGTCGCGCGCAAAGCCTGGCTTATTCAGCATGAGAAAAAAGACCTTGATGACCGCTGATCAACGACGATGCTCTTTTCAGCGACCCGCTCGGCTTTCAGCAACCAGCGTGCCCAGCTTTTGCTGCTGAACGCCGTTTGCATCGAAGTTATCCGGTGCAAGCCATCGTTCAAAGGCAGTTATCAGGGCCGGGTATTCGCTGTCGATAATGGAGTACCAGGCAGTGTCCCGGTTGCGCCCGCGGGTCACGACAGCCTGGCGGAAAATACCTTCGAAGGTGAAGCCAAAGCGTGTCGCCGCCGCGCAGGACGGGGCATTCAGGGCGTCACACTTCCACTCAAAGCGACGGTAGCCCAGCTCGTCAAAAACATAGCGCAGGAACAGCGCCATCACTTCAGTGGCGAGCCGCGTGCGCTGCATGCGCGGGGAATAGGTCACGTAGCCCACCTCAATCACCCCGTTAGCGGCATCGATCCGCATCAGCGCCACGGTGCCAACCGGCTGGCCGGTACTGGCGTCGATCACCGCGTAATGCATCGGGTCGCGCTGCATTTCGGCATTCAGCAGCCAGGCGCGATACGCCTCCGGGGTTTCATAAGGCCCTGACGGCAAATAGGTCCAGTCGCGTGCATCCGGCGCGTCGCGATAGGCCTCGTAAAGCCCGGCCGCGTGGCGGTCAGCGCTGAGGCGTTCGAGCCGACAGTAGCGCCCCTGCAGGGAGGGGGCGTCAGGCAGGCGGGCGCCGCTCCACTCGGGCAGTGCGTCACCGACTGGCTGGTTATAGTCATTCAGTCTTTCGGTCATAGAATTTCCGCTCCTGTTGCGGTGAGATTGTGGCCTGGGTCAGGTGGCATACTGAATGGCATACTGATAAACAGTAAAAATAAAAAAAAACCCTGCGATATTGCTATCGCAGGGTTTTCAAATTTGGCGGAAGCGTAGAGATTCGAACTCTAGAACCCTTTCGGGTCGCCGGTTTTCAAGACCGGTGCCTTCAACCGCTCGGCCACGCTTCCTAAGTGAGGCGCACTATAAACATCCCAGTGCGTTGTGTAAAGCACAAAATTCAAGAATTTGCGTCTCTTTCAACGACCCAGGGCTCTTGCTGAAAAAAACCGCAAATGGGGCAGAAAAAAAACGCTACACCTCCATACCCGCTCGGTATTGGCCCCACTTCAGCACCGAGTTCACGCCAATCGACAGGAAAGGTTCCGGCGGCGTTTTATTTGGCCCCGGCGACGCCATCAGGAAATCAATCAGTTCATTTCTCTCCCCGGCGATCATGTCGGACAGCAGCGTGCCAGTTGCCGTGCCGCGGGTGATCCCCAGACCGTTGCAGCACAACGCGCCATACACATTAGGCCCCAGCAGATCAAAGAAGGCCTCGTGGTTTTCTGACAGGCAGATGGCCCCGCTCCAGGAATATTCAAAATCAACCTGATTGAGCATCGGGAAACGGCGCTCAAAAGACTTGCGGTGGTTAGCGATAAAACTCTTCAGATGCTGTTCACGCGGACGACCATCCGGGTGGAAGCTAAAGCTGTTACGCACCAGGATTCGGTTATCCACTTGAGCAAAACTTAAATTAGAAGCGAAGAAAAATCCAGAACCGGATTACACTAACAGAAGTTCAGAAGATTCAAATCTCGCTAAAAAACAATCTTCTTAGTAGGAGGGTAGTAAAATGAAGAAGTTTAGATACAAAAAAAGCTCGTTTACACGAGCTTTTTTTGTATCATCTAATGCACCATAAAATCAAAAACACACTTTAAGCTATTGATTTTATTAAGAAATTGGCGGAAGCGTAGAGATTCGAACTCTAGAACCCTTTCGGGTCGCCGGTTTTCAAGACCGGTGCCTTCAACCGCTCGGCCACGCTTCCTAAGTGAGGCGAACTATAAACAGCTCCTTGTGCCCTGTAAAGAGCGAACCTTATCGTTCGTCTTAAAAATAGCCAAAATGCGTTTAATTGGTTGTATCAACAACATATTGGCTATTTTATCAGCACGCATTACCCTCAAGGCGTTAATGCTTTTTGATGTACATATCTTTGGTGTAGTAATACCCCAGCTTATCCGGCGTAAATCCTCCTACCCACGGCTTCACCAGATGGGTGCGGACATAGTGATAAACCGGAATGGCGGGTACATCCTGACCCAACAGATCTTCCGCCTGCTGATAGAACTTCCCGCGCTCGGCAGTGGTTTTCGCTTTTGCCGCCTCAACCAGCGCTTCATCGTAGGCCGGATTGCTGTACTGGCTGGTATTCTCGCTGTCGCCGGTACGGAAGTTGTTCAGGAAGGTGGCTGCATCGTCGTAATCGGCGATCCAGGCGTAGCGCACCGCATCAAAATTGTGGGTGTGCATGGTGTCCAGCATGGTTTTCCACTCCTGATTTTGCAGCTTCGCTTCCACGCCGAGGTTTTTCTTCCACATCGAGCTGGCGGCGATGGCAATACGCTGGTGCGATTCAGAGGTGTTGTACAGCAGATTAAAACTCAGGGGATGGCTGTCGTTAAAGCCCGCCTCGTTCAGCAGCTTTTTAGCCTCGGCAATGCGCTTATCCATCGGCCAGCTGGCGTATTCAGGGCTTTTCAGCTTCACGCCGCCGATATCCGGCTGGCTGACGACCCAGGCCGGTCGCTGCCCCTGCCCGAGCACCTTGTCGGCAATGATGTCTTTATCCAACGCCAGGTTCAGGGCCTTGCGCACGCGCGGATCGTTAAACGGCGGGCGGGTGGTGTTGAACTCGTAGTAGTAGGTTGCCAGCTGCGGCGAGACGTCCAGCTCAGTGCCCATGGTTTTTTTCAGTTGGGCAAACTGGTTGATGGGCAGCGTGTAGGCAATATCAATTTCACCGGCCTTGTAGCGGTTCACATCGGCGGCTTCGGAGGTGATCGGCAGGTAAGTTACCTTGTTAATCACGGTATGGGCATTGTCCCAGTAGCGCGGATTACGCTCGGCGATAATCCGCTCGTTGACCACCCATTTACTCAGCGTATAGGCGCCGCTGCTGACGAAATGCTCCGAGCGGGTCCATTTATCCCCGTAACGGCCAATCATGATCTTGTCGACCGGGACCAGCGACGGGTGCGCCAGCATCGCCAGAAATGCGGCATTAGGCTGGGTAAGTGTCACTTCAAGGGTGGTATCGTTTAGCGCCTTAACGCCCATCGTCTCGGGGGCTTTTTTACCCTGAGCGATATCCGTGGCGTTCACAATGTGCATGTTGCCGGGGTAGCTGGCATAGGGTGAGGCGGTTTTCGGATCCACCAGTCGTTGCCAGCTCCAGACCACTTCCGGTGCGGTAATGGCGGTGCCGTCGCTCCAGGTGATGCCCGGCCGTAAATGGAAGGTCCAGACGGTGTTGTCTTTATTCTCCCATTTCTCGGCCAGCCGCGGCTGGATGGTGCCGTCCGGGGCGACACTGACCAGTCCTTCGAATAAATCGCTGATAATATTAAATTCGACATCGCTTTCGACTTTATGCGGGTCGAGCGATGCCGGTTCATTGCCATTATTCCTGACCAGCTCCTGCTTCTCTGCCAGCACGGTTCCCGCCGGTACGCTGGCGGCAAAAGCCGTTGTGCCGGCGCTCAGGATGCCTGCCGTCAGCAGAGAGAGTGTAAAAATAGTGCGTGATGATGGTTTCATTTCCTTCGCCTTATTGTTTTTTGTCTGACGATGCGCAATAACTCTTAGCGCCACGACTGTAATAAGGCAATATATTTCAGTAACCTATAAGAGCTTGATCTGATTAGCGCTGACAAACCGCGCTTCGTTCGGCAAAATTGCAGTTATGGAACATAAAATGCTTGAACGACGCCTAACGCTATGCGTAAAGATGGGTAAAATAGCTAGGTTCCCGGCGTATCGTTTTCTATTCTTGCCGTTAATTACATCTGTCATAAGAGAGTGACTCATGGATCGTATTGTTAGTTCTTCACACGACCGCACATCGCTACTCAGCACCCACAAAGTGCTGCGTAACACCTATTTCCTGTTGAGCCTGACGCTGGCCTTTTCTGCGCTGACAGCGACCGCCAGCACCGTTCTGATGCTGCCATCGCCGGGTATTATCCTGACACTGGTGGGCATGTATGGTCTGATGTTCCTGACCTACAAGCTGGCCAACAAACCGACCGGTATTATTGCGGCATTTGCCTTCACCGGTTTCCTGGGTTACATCCTGGGGCCAATGCTTAACTCCTTCCTGTCTGCCGGGATGGGCGATCTGATCGGCCTGGCGCTGGGCGGTACGGCATTAGTGTTCTTCTGCTGTTCTGCCTACGTGCTGACCACCCGCAAAGACATGTCTTTCCTCGGCGGTATGCTGATGGCAGGCATCGTGGTGGTGCTGGTCGGGATGGTGGCAAACATCTTCCTGCAGCTGCCGGCTCTGCACCTGGCGATCAGCGCCGTATTTATCCTGATCTCCTCTGGCGCAATCCTGATGGAAACCAGCAACATCATTCGCGGCGGCGAGACCAACTACATCCGCGCCACCGTGAGCCTGTATGTGTCGCTGTACAACATCTTTGTCAGCCTGCTGAGCATCCTGGGCTTTGCAAACCGCAATTAACCCGCTGTGCTGTATACCGGGCCCCGCTTATGCGGGGCTTTTTTTTTTGCTAAACTGCTGCGGTTTTCGATAAACCCGTGATGATTATGTTGAACTTTGAAGGTAAAGAGATTGAAACCGATAGCGAAGGCTATCTGAAAGAGACCAGCCAGTGGAGCGAAGGACTGGCGGCCGCTATTGCTGAAAAAGAGTCGATCGCCCTGACGCCCGAACATTGGGAAGTGGTGCACTTTGTGCGCAATTTCTACCTGGAATTTAATACCTCCCCCGCCATTCGCATGCTGGTCAAAGCGATGGCCAATAAGTATGGCGAGGAAAAGGGTAACAGCCGTTATTTGTACCGCCTGTTCCCGAAAGGCCCAGCCAAACAGGCGACCAAAATCGCCGGTCTGCCGAAGCCCGTGAAGTGTATTTAGTACCGAATACCGAAATTGACGTATTCCCTGCCGGGTTGATGCGGTTCTGATAAGACCTTCTCAACCCGCGCGCTGCGTGGCCCACCGGCTTTAAGCCAGGCAACCAGCTGTTCTACCTTTTCCGCTTCGCCACAGGCGACCACCTCGACACTGCCGTCATCCATGTTGCGCGCGTACCCGGTCAGTCCGAGCGTTGTAGCCTCCCGCTGCGTGCTGTATCGGAACCCGACGCCCTGAACCGTACCGTGGATCCACGCGATTATGCAGACTTTTGACATCATCGTTCTCCTTATCCCTGTCTGGCGCGTTGCATTTCCTCGCTGAACTCGGGAAAATGGCGGCCATCTTTTCGAATCGACAGAATAGCAAATTATGAGTGTACGTTTAGTGTTAGCCAAAGGGCGCGAGAAGTCATTACTGCGCCGTCATCCCTGGGTCTTTTCTGGTGCGGTTGCTCGCGTAGAAGGCAAAGCCAATCTCGGAGAAACCATTGATATCGTCGACCATCACGGCAAATGGTTAGCCCGCGGCGCATACTCACCTGCTTCCCAGATCCGCGCGCGTGTCTGGACCTTCGATAAAGACGAGACAATTGATATCGCCTTTTTCACCCGTCGTTTACAGCAGGCGCAGCAGTGGCGCGACTGGCTGGCAAAACGCGACGGGCTGGACAGCTATCGCCTGATCGCCGGTGAATCCGACGGTCTGCCGGGCGTCACTATCGATCGTTTTGGCAACTTCCTGGTGCTGCAGCTGTTAAGCGCGGGAGCAGAATATCAGCGTGCGGCGTTAATCAGCGCCCTGCAATCGCTGTTTCCTGAGTGCGCCATTTACGATCGCAGCGACGTTGCGGTGCGTAAAAAAGAGGGCATGGAGCTGACGCAAGGCACCGTGACCGGCGAACTGCCGCCTGCCCTGCTGCCGATTGAAGAGCACGGCATGAAGCTGCTGGTGGATATCCAGGGCGGACATAAAACTGGCTACTACCTCGATCAGCGTGACAGCCGTCTGGCAACCCGCCAGTACGTGAAAGACAAGCGCGTGTTGAACTGCTTCTCCTACACCGGCGGCTTTGCGGTTTCTGCCCTGATGGGCGGCTGCAGCCAGGTGGTGAGCGTCGATACCTCCCAGGAAGCGCTGGACGTGGCGAAGCAGAACGTCGAGCTGAACAAGCTGGATTTGAGCAAAGCGGAATTTGTGCGCGACGATGTGTTCAAACTGCTGCGCAAATATCGCGATCAGGGGGAAACCTTCGACGTCATCGTGATGGACCCACCAAAATTTGTCGAAAACAAAAACCAGCTGATGGGCGCGTGTCGCGGCTATAAAGACATCAACATGCTGGCAATTCAGCTACTTAACCCAGGCGGCGTGCTGCTGACCTTCTCCTGTTCCGGCCTGATGACCACAGACCTGTTCCAGAAAATTGTCGCCGATGCCGCTGTAGATGCGGGTCGTGATGTACAATTTATAGAACAGTTCCGTCAGGCGGCCGATCACCCGGTGATCGCTACCTATCCGGAAGGGCTATATCTGAAAGGGTTTGCCTGTCGCATCATGTAACTTGAAAAGTGGAATGTTGCCCTCACCTTGAGTGTAAGTAACGTTTCCCGGGAGGTGACTATGATTGCCAGCAAATACGGTATCGGCCAGCAGGTCCGCCACTCCCTGTTAGGGTATCTGGGTGTGGTTGTGGATATCGACCCGGAATATTCCCTCGACGAACCGTCAGCCGATGAGCTGGCGGTTAACGCAGAACTCCGCGCCGCACCCTGGTATCACGTGGTGATGGAAGATGACGATGGCCAGGCGATGCATACCTATCTTGCCGAAGCCCAGTTGAGTAGCGAGCCGCAGGACGAGCACCCCGAACAGCCGTCCATGGATGAACTGGCACAAACCATTCGTCGACAGTTACAGGCCCCGCGCCTGCGCAATTAATGATGAAAAAAAAGCCCGGTGGCGCAATGCTCACCGGGCTTACCTTCCGCGTTTAGCGGGTTAACCCTAAGCGCGGGATCTCAATCGCCGGACAGCGATCCATCACCACCTGTAATCCCGCGTCACGCGCCAGCACGGCGGCTTGCTCATTAATGACGCCCAACTGCAGCCACAGAGTTTTTGCCCCAACGGCGATAGCTTCCTGCGCCACGCCCCAGGCGGCTTCGGAATTGCGGAACACATCCACCATATCAATTTTTTCTGGCACATCCGCCAGCGTCGCATAGCCCTGTTGCCCCAGCAGCGTCTTACCCGCCACTTTCGGCGACACCGGGATCACGTGATAACCGTGATCGAGCAGGTATTTCATCACCCGATAGCTCGGCCGGTCGGGCTTGTCACTTGCCCCGACCAGAGCAATCGTTTGGGTGGTGGTCAGAATCTCAGCAATATCGTTCTCTTTCATTGTCTTCCTCCTGGCTTTTTCAAAGTGTACGCCAAAGTGGGTAAGGCAACTATCTATCCCATACGTCTGCATGAGAGCAAATTGCCAGAATATGTCTATATGTTAGTAAATATGATCTGCGAAAAAATTAGATACATTATTCACACCGCGCGTCTTTGAGAGGAGCTCTCTATGAAAACCGGCATTGCCTGGAGTTTGGTTGCACTGCTGATGCCGGTTTGCGTTTTTGCTACAACGCTACGGCTCTCCACTGACATCGATTTACTGGTGCTTGATGGAAAAAAAGTGTCCAGTTCATTGCTGCGCGGTGCGGACAGCATTGAGCTGGATAACGGTCCGCATCAGATTGTGTTTCGGGTTGAAAAAACCATCCGTTTTGGCAACCATGAACAGCGCGTCTATATTTCTCCCCCGCTGGTCGCCAGCTTTAATACGCAGCGCATCAGCCAGGTTAATTTTAGTCTCCCGCGACTGGAAACAGAAAAAGAGTCGCAACTTTTTGATAATGCGCCCCACATCGAGTTGCTGGACGGCGATGCGACGCCCATTCCGGTAAAGCTCGATATCCTGACGATTACTGAGACCCCGAAAGGTATCAATTACGAGAATGATACTGAGCGCTATAACAAGGCCGGGCAAAGCGCGTCTTTACCGCAATTTGCTACCATGATGGCCGATGACAGCGCGCTGCTGTCGGGCGTTTCTGAGCTGGATATGCCGCCACCGCAATCCCAGACGGTTACAGAACAACGACTTAAATACTGGTTTGCCTTAGCCGATCCCGATACCCGAGCGCGATTTCTGCAGTGGGCGAAGCAGCAACCTTCGTCCTGACCCGCAATATTTATCCCTTTCTCTTGCAGAGTCAGACACTTCCAGTAATCTGTAACCAGTTAATTAATGGATAGAGATTATGGAACTCACAACTCGCACCCTGCCAGCACGCAAACATATCGCGCTGGTTGCACACGATCACTGCAAACAGATGCTGCTCAACTGGGTTCAGCGTCACAAATCCCTGCTCGAACAACACCAGCTGTCGGCAACCGGTACAACGGGTAATCTGATCCAACGCGAGACCGGGCTTGAGGTTAATGCCATGCTGAGCGGCCCGTTGGGCGGCGATCAGCAGGTCGGGGCGCAGATTTCTGAAGGGAAAATTGATGTGCTGATTTTCTTCTGGGACCCGCTCAATGCGGTGCCGCACGATCCGGATGTCAAAGCGCTGCTGCGCCTGGCGACGGTGTGGAATATCCCGGTCGCCACTAACCTGTCGACAGCAGACTTTATTATTGAGTCACCGCAGTTCCAGTCTCAGAACGAAATTCTGATCCCGGATTACCCGCGCTACCTGGCGGATCGCCTGAAGTAATTATCGCCGTTGCCGGGTGGCGGCTTCGCCTGCCCGGCCTGCTACCTGACCTTGTACGGCCGGGTTGTTTACGGTTTGCGCGTCAGCGGCACATCAATATTTTTCAACACCTCAACAAACGCCGACGGCTGCTCTTTATTGAACAACAGCCAGACGCGATGACGCGCACGGGTCATCGCCACGTACAGCAAACGCCGCTCCTCAGCATCCGGAAAATCTTCCACCGCGGGCAGTAACGCCTGCTCCATGACCGATTCGCGCGCGGGTGCAGGGAATGCGTCGCTGCCTTCCTGCAGACCCACCACAATCACATAGTCCGCCTGCTGTCCTTTGCTGGCGTGAATGGTCATAAAATCCAGTTGCAGCTTCGGCCAGCGAGTGGCGGCTTTCGCCAGGCTGGCCGGCTTAAGGTGGTGATAACGCGCCAGCACCAGAATACGTTCATCAGGTTTAGCGTAACCGCTCAGCTTATCCAGCAACGCATCAAGCTGATCGTCTGCCAGCAGCGTCACCGCTTTTTTGTCGCCAACGGACAGGCTGTTCAGCGGTTTTGCCAGCTGGTTCGGGTTCTGCTGAATAAAGCGGTTGGCGACTTCACCGATCCGGTGATTGAAGCGATACGTGGTATCGAGGTCACAACGATCGCCTTCGCCAAAGTAATGATGGAACGCGGTAGTCAACGACAACTGCGCCCCGCTAAAGCGATAGATCGCCTGCCAGTCGTCGCCCACGGCAAACAGCGTGGTATATTTATTTTGCGCCCGCAGTGCCGCCAGCAGCGCCGCGCGCTGGGGAGAGATATCCTGAAACTCATCCACCAGGATGTGTTTCCACGGGCTGACAAAACGGCCTTTCTCAAGAATGTTGATCGCCTGATGGATCAATCCGGAAAAATCGACCGCATTTTCCTCTTTAAGAGCGGTTTTCCACGCTTTTAACAGGGGGGCCATCAGCTTCACCCGTTTTGAAAACAGGGCGCGAATCTCTTCCGGCGCACCGGCAATCATCTCTGCCTGCGCACCGCCGTGCATGCGCATCAGGCTCACCCAACGATCCAGACGCGGTGCCAGTCGGCGCGCGAGCTTATCGTTTTGCCAGAAGCTGCCCTCCGGCACCGTCCAGTTGAGCTCCTCTTCCAGCCACTGGCGCCAGCCTTTAGCCTGGGCTTTTTTCTCGCTGCACTGCTGCTGCCAGGCATCGATAAAAATTTTCTGCCGTGCCTCGGTGTCACTTTCGAGCTGGCTGACCACCGGCACTTTTTTGCTCCCTTGCTGAATAATGTACAGGGCCAGCGCATGAAAGGTTCTGGCGGTGATGTCGCGAGTATGCAGTCGCGCCGCGATACGTTCATCCATCTCCTGGGCGGCCTTGCGCCCAAATGCCAGCAGGAGGATCTGTTCCGGGGAGGCTTCATTGCGGGTCAAAAGCCAGCCCGCGCGCGCCACCAGCACCGAAGTTTTACCGCTCCCGGCACCTGCCAGCACCAGCAACGAACGCTCACCGTTGACCACCGCCCGGGCCTGGGCCGGGTTAAGCGGCGATGACTCAATACCGGCAAAAAAATCGGCATACTGGCTGAGCATGGCGGCGGTCCACGCCTGATTGTGCGCCTGTCGGCTTTGATCAATGTCGGTTAACCAGGCCTGGCACTGACGCCAGGCCTCACGGCAGTTTTCAAACTCCACCAGCCGCGAGGTCGACAGCGGTAAGGCCTGCAGCGCGTTGACGATTTTTTGCTGCAGCCCCAGGGTTTTATCCCGCGTGAGCCAACTGTTTTGCTCATGGCTTGCGGCAATCTCATCCAACACGTTGTGCAGAACCTGCGCCGCAACCTGACTCATTTCAGCACTCCATTGCTGCCAGAGCATGTTCAGATGGTGATGAAACCGCTGGGTTTCTGCCCATTCGGTGCCGTGCAGCCGCACGACCTTTTCTTCAGGCAGGACAAACTCCAGCTCGCCCCACACCAGACCGCGCTTGCAGTGAATGGCCAGCAGCTGATTGAAGGGAATCAAATATTCGTGCCGTTCGCCCGAGACTTTGACCCCGGCGTTGAGTAGAACGACTTTGTCGTACGGATGTTGTGCCAGGCGTTTGCCTAACGAAGTTGCTTTCAGTTCCATGTCCAGCCCGATCCACGACGTGAGAAGTTACCTGACAGTTTAACTGCCAGTTTTCAGGTGCTCCAGCGCAAAAAACCGTTACAATCATCGAGCCTTAAACAAAACGGAAAGAACCGAGGTGTTATGCGTACCGTTCTGAATATTTTGAATTTTGTTCTTGGTGGTTTTGCCACCACCCTTGCCTGGCTGGTGGCGACGCTGGTCAGCATTGTGCTGATCTTCACCCTGCCGCTGACGCGCTCCTGCTGGGAAATCACCAAACTCTCGCTGGTGCCTTACGGTAACGATGCGATCCACGTCGACGAGCTGGAGCCCGACAGCAAAAGCGCGCTGCTGAACACCGGCGGAACGCTGCTCAATATAGCGTGGCTGATCGTTTTCGGCTGGTGGCTGTGTCTGATGCATATTGCGGCAGGTATTGCGCAGTGCCTGACGATAATCGGTATCCCCGTTGGGATCGCTAATTTCAAGATTGCCGCCATTGCCCTGTGGCCTGTGGGGCGCAGAGTGGTCCCTGTTGAAGTCGCCCGCGCCGCGCGGGACGCCAACGCCCGCCGTCGTTTTCCGTAACGTAACAAGGACCGAGTGCGCTCATGCTAAGCCCACTGCTACGCCGCTACACATGGAACAGCACCTGGCTGTATAACGTCAGGATTTTTATTGCTCTTTGCGGCAGCACCGCCCTGCCCTGGTGTTTAGGTGAGATCAAGCTGACCATCCCGCTGACGCTGGGCGTCGTTGCCGGGGCGCTAGCCGATCTGGACGATCGTCTCGCCGGTCGGCTGCGTAATCTGGTCATCACCCTGATCTGCTTCTTTATTGCTTCGGCTTCGGTTGAATTGCTCTTTCCCTGGCCCTGGCTGTTCGCCCTCGGTCTGATGCTCTCCACCAGCGTCTTTATATTGCTGGGAGGGCTGGGTCAACGTTACGCCACCATCGCTTTTGGTGCGCTGCTGATTGCTATCTATACCATGCTGGGCGTTTCGCTTTACGACCAGTGGTATCACCAGCCGCTGCTGCTGTTGGTTGGCGCTGTCTGGTATAACCTGCTCACCCTGGCCGGGCATCTTATTTTCCCCATTCGTCCTTTGCAGGACAATCTGGCGCGCAGCTATGAGCAACTGGCCCATTATCTGGAGTTAAAGTCCCGGCTGTTCGACCCGGATATTGAGGATGATGGACAGGCACCGCTGTATGAGCTGGCGCTGGCGAATGGCCAACTGGTCACCACGTTAAACCAGACTAAAGCCTCGCTGCTTACGCGGTTACGCGGTGACCGCGGTCAGCGCGGCACCCGCAGAACCTTGCACTACTATTTTGTCGCGCAGGATATTCATGAGCGCGCCAGCTCCTCGCATATTCAGTACGCCAGCCTGCGGGAAAAATTTCGCTACAGCGATGTGATGTTTCGCTTTCAGCGGCTGCTCTCGATGCAGGCCCAGGCCTGTCAGCAGCTCTCACACTCAATACTGCTACGCACCCCCTATCAGCACGATCTTCGTTTCGAACGGGCGTTCAGCCACCTTGATGCCGCCCTCGATCGCGTTCATGCCAGCGGAACCTCTGCCGAACAGATGAAAGCGCTGGGGTATCTGTTAAGCAATCTGCGCGCTATCGATGCCCAGCTCGCCACCATCGAATCAGAGCAGGCGCTGGCCATGCCGGGCAACGAGGCTGAAAACCAGCTTGCAGACGACAGCCTGCACGGTTTCAGCGATATGTGGCTGCGCTTAAGCCGCAACTTTACGCCGGAGTCCGCCCTCTTTCGCCATGCGGTACGCATGTCGGTGGTGCTCTGTGTCGGCTATGCCTTTATACAGATAACCGGTCTGAATCATGGCTACTGGATTTTGCTGACCAGCCTGTTCGTTTGTCAGCCCAACTACAATGCCACTCGCCATCGCCTGGCTTTGCGCATTCTCGGTACCCTCGCCGGGGTCGCGCTTGGGTTACCCATCCTCTATTTTGTCCCCGCGCTGGAAGGCCAGCTGATCCTTATTGTTATCACCGGGGTGCTGTTCTTCGCGTTTCGTAACGTACAGTACGCGCACGCCACCATGTTTATTACTCTGCTGGTTTTACTGTGCTTCAACCTGCTCGGCGAAGGTTTCGAAGTCGCGCTGCCGCGCGTTATTGATACGCTGATTGGCTGCGCCATCGCATGGGCGGCGGTGAGTTTCATCTGGCCAGACTGGCGTTTTCGTAATCTGCCGCGGGTGCTGGATAATGCGATCAACGCCAACTGTCGCTATCTCGATGCCATTCTGGAGCAGTATCACCAGGGTCGTGATAATCGCCTGGCCTACCGTATTGCCCGCCGTGATGCGCATAATCGCGATGCAGAACTGGCGTCAGTGGTATCGAATATGTCGCGGGAACCCCGGGCGACGGAGCAAACCAGTGAGATTGCCTTCCGCCTGCTGTGTCTGAATCATACTTTTACCAGCTATATCTCGGCGTTGGGTGCACACCGTGAACAGCTTACCAGTCCGACGATCTTAGCCTTGCTGGATGATGCAGTGTGCTACGTTGATGATGCCCTTCACCAGCGGCCCGCAGATGAACCGCGCGTGCAACAGGCTTTAGCTGAACTGGCGCAACGCATTTCCCATCTTGAGCCGGAAGCCGAGAACAAAGCCCAGCTGGTTCTACAGCAAATCGGCCTGCTTATTGCGTTGCTGCCAGAGATATGTCGTTTACAACAGCACGTTAATCAACTGCCGGAATGAATGTCGTTGGTGAGAGGTTGAGTTTTGAACCACGTGAGCAGCTCCCGGCGTCTGATCTCCGGGAGCGCCGCTTCATGCAGACCTACTATTGCCCCTTCCAGTGCAAACAGCACCTTATAACTGAGGCGCTTGTTCAGCGCCCTTATTTTTAGCCAGCATTGCTCTGCCCCCAGGGTGCGCAGTGTCTCTTCATCAGTAATGCCGGCGTCATAAAGCAGGATCTCCAGTTGGAAGGTGAGATTGGGTAAATCTTTCAGCCGATGCACCTTGTAACGCTGGCTGCGTTCACGCCGCGCCGCCTCAAGGGCAAAAGAAGAGAGTTGCAAAAACTGCTCCTGATCCTGCCAGAGTCCTTCATCCACACGGAAATAATTCAACAGGATCGGGCGACCCCGTTTGACCAGCGTTAAGAAGGTGGTCGCATTTTTGACACAGTACGGCGCGCTCTCTTCACTGGCTCGCAGATACAATTCGCCGCCTGACACCATCGCAAAAACCGTGTCATCAACTGCCAGGGTATAGCCACCAAACAATGCGCGATGCTGCACGTCGCCGAGCGGTAAAAGGTATTTCGTAGACTGATAAATCCGCTCATAAGAGATCTTTTTCATGATATTTCCTTTTTAAATCATGGAATAATGTTGTCATCTTTTGTTAACGGATCCGATATCAGGAAAATAGGCAACTTACGATCGAACAGCAAGATGATTTTTCAATGTGCCTGATAATTGAACCAAATTTGCGAGGCGCTTTCCGAAAATGAGGTTGATCTTTGGCCGTACAGGGGTTACTGTATATCCATACAGTAACTACAGGGCTGGGTCGATTATGTTCTCTTCAGGCTACGC
This sequence comes from Silvania hatchlandensis, assembly GCF_025564065.1. Classification (GTDB taxonomy): domain Bacteria; phylum Pseudomonadota; class Gammaproteobacteria; order Enterobacterales; family Enterobacteriaceae; genus Enterobacter; species Enterobacter hatchlandensis. The sequence goes on from NZ_JAMGZK010000043.1 coordinate 129,443, forward strand.
AAATCGTTCAACATCTTTCGCTTCTTCCGCAGGCAATAGCACGCACAATTCTACTGCGCGTGTTTCCACCGGGCTGATCAGTGAAGTGCTATACCGTGAAGACCAGCCCATGATGACGCAGCTGTTATTGCTGCCTCTGTTGCAGCAGCTTGGCCAGCAGTCTCGCTGGCAGCTGTGGCTTACGCCACAGCAGAAACTCAGCCGCCAATGGGTGCAGTCCGCGGGCCTGCCGCTGACAAAAGTGATGCAGATAAGCCAGATGGCGCCATGCCATACTGTGAAGTCGATGGTGAGGGCCTTACGTACCGGGAATTACAGCGTTGTGATCGGCTGGTGTACTGAAGAATTAACCGAGGCGGAACAACATTGCCTGGCCGAGGCAGCAGAAGAAGGGAATGCGCTGGGGTTCATTATGCGTCCCGTTAGGGTAGATACGCAGGGTTACGGACACCTGTCTGGGCTAAAAATTCACTCTAATTTGTATCATTGAGTAAAAATAGGAGTTTTCCTGGAATTTATTTTGCAAGGGTTGTACACCTTTGGTTCCATGCGTAAAAGTATCGACAAGGCTTGTCTGGTGCGGCTTCTTTCAGTTTAGCATGCGCGAATCGACACGATAAATGTTAAATATTGTGTATATAAAACTTTTTTTTTCATATGCCTGACGGAGTTCACACTTGTAAGTTTTCAGGTACGTTGTAGACTTTACATCGCCAGGGGTGCTCGGCCTAAGCCGAAGATATCGGTAGGTTTACTCTTTGTCCCCGCCCCCCGGTGAAGGATTTAACCGTGACTCTCATTGAGATTCTCATGGCGATTTTTGGATGATAACGAGGCGCAAAAATGAAAAAGACAGCTATCGCGATTGCAGTGGCACTGGCAGGTTTCGCTACCGTAGCGCAGGCCGCTCCGAAAGATAACACCTGGTATACTGGTGCTAAACTGGGTTGGTCTCAGTTCCACGATACTGGTTTTATCAACAACAACGGTCCAACTCACGAAAATCAGCTTGGTGCTGGTGCGTTTGGTGGCTACCAGGTTAACCCGTACGTTGGCTTCGAAATGGGCTACGACTGGTTAGGCCGTATGCCGTACAAAGGCGACAACATCAATGGCGCATTCAAAGCTCAGGGCGTTCAGCTGACCGCTAAACTGGGTTACCCAATCAATGACCAACTGGACATCTACACTCGTCTGGGTGGTATGGTTTGGCGTGCTGATGCAAAAGCTAACACTCCTGGCGGCGCATCCTTCAAAGATCACGACACCGGCGTATCCCCAGTATTTGCTGGCGGCTTAGAATATGCGGTAACTCGTGACATCGCTACCCGTCTGGAATACCAGTGGACCAGCAACATCGGTGATGCAAACACCGTGGGTACCCGTCCAGACAACGGTCTGCTGAGCGTGGGTGTTTCCTACCGTTTCGGTCAGCAGGAAGATGTAGCACCAGTTGCTCCAGCTCCGGCTCCAGCTCCAGAAGTACAGACCAAGCACTTCACTCTGAAGTCTGACGTTCTGTTCAACTTCAACAAAGCGACTCTGAAACCAGAAGGTCAGCAGGCTCTGGATCAGATGTACTCTCAGCTGAGCAACCTGGATCCGAAAGACGGTTCTGTTGTGGTTCTGGGCTTCACCGACCGTATCGGTTCTGACGCTTACAACCAGGGTCTGTCCGAGAAACGTGCACAGTCTGTTGTTGATTACCTGATCTCTAAAGGTATCCCAAGCAACAAGATCTCCGCACGTGGTATGGGCGAATCTAACCCAGTTACTGGCAACACCTGTGACAACGTGAAGGCGCGTCCAGCGCTGATCGAATGCCTGGGCCCAGATCGTCGCGTAGAGATCGAAGTTAAAGGCATCAAAGACGTTGTAACTCAGCCAGCGGCATAAGTTATCGTCTTAAAAAAACCCCGCCTGTGCGGGGTTTTTTATTGCCTGTAAGAAAGAGATAACGTTACTTTTTGCCCAGCATGGCCTCAAGATCGGTTTTCAGCGACGACATCTGACTGGCGTACTTCTCTTTATGCTCTGCATCTTCTATAAGTTGCACTATCGTTTCTGATAACGTTTTCCCACGCCGTTGGGCCAGCCCTGCCAGCCGTTGCCAGACCATATATTCCAGGTCGATCGACTTTTTGCGGGTATGCTGATGCTCAGCATTAAAATGCCGTTTTCGCCTCGCGCGAATAGTCTGCTTCATGCGGTTCAGCAGCGCTGGATTAATGTGTTTTTCTATCCAGCTGTTGACCTGAACCGGATCATTTTCGAGGGTTAGCAATAAATCTACAGCATTATTTGCTGCACTGGCTTCGAGGTAGCACGTGATCAATTCCCCTTCACGGTGTTTCTTGACCAGATACTTCCATTTCCAGCCGCTTTCGAGGTTTTCCAGTTGTTGGTATTTCATTGCGATCCCAATGTGACCGTGTAACTGTGTTCAGAATATCAGTTTTTTGGCAATCTGCTGAAAAGAAATCATATCCTGTGACCGCCAGTGACGCATTCGTCACGGTAATCTCCGATTACCTCATGGGCAGAGCCTGCGCCTTACGGTATACTCCATCGTTTTACATCTGACTAAAAAACATCAACTTTGACCATTACGAAACTTGCATGGCGTGACCTGGTTCCGGATACAGATAGCTATCAGGAACTGTTTGCACAGCCAGATCTCGCGAAAGAATCCGAATACTTACTCAGCGATACACAGCCGCGTTTGCATTACGCGATGGAGCAGGTATTAAGTCCATGGGCAACTTCACCTTTTATGTTGCTGAAAGCGCCAGACGAAGCGGAGTATCTGAGTCTTCTGGCAGATGCCATTCGGCAGTTGCAGCCAGACGCTCAGGCAGTCTTTGGTGGTGAATATGCGATCAACGGACGCACTGTCACCTTTGAACCCGCCACCCTTGCCGACGGACGTTTTGCGGTAACCGGTAGCGTCGTCTCGGCTGGTTGGGCAGAAGCCGAACAGCTGTTCGGGTGCCTGCGCCAGTTTAACGGTGAGTTAACCCTGGATCCTGGCCTTATCCATCAGGCGAACGGCGGTGTGTTAATCGTGTCTCTGCGCACCCTGCTTGCTCAGCCTTTGTTGTGGATGCGTCTGAAGAATTGCGTAAACCAGCAGCGCTTTGACTGGGTCGCGTTTGACGAGTCGCGTCCGCTCCCGATCGCGGTGCCGTCTATGCCGCTGTCACTGAAAGTGGTACTGATCGGCGATCGTGAAGCGCTGGCTGATTTCCAGGAGATGGAGCCAGAGCTATCCGCTCAGGTGGTTTACAGCGAATTTGAAGACAGCGTACAGATTGCTGATGCCGACGATATGCTGCAGTGGATGCAGTGGGTCAACGCCGTCAGCGAACGTGCTGAGCTCCCCTCACCTGCTGGCGATGCCTGGCCGGCTCTGATCCGTGAAGCGGTTCGCTACACCGGCGACCAGGAAACCTTGCCGCTGTGTCCGCTCTGGCTCGGCAAACAGCTGCGAGAAGTCGCCGCGCTGACCGAAGACAACATCTTTAGCGGCGAGCAGCTGGCACAGATGCTGGTTCAGCGTGAATGGCGTGAAGGTTACCTCGCCGACCGTATGCAGGACGAAATCCTGCTGGAGCAAATTCTGGTTGAAACCGAAGGCGAACGCGTCGGCCAGATTAACGCCCTGTCAGTGATTGAGTTTCCGGGTCATCCGCGCGCCTTTGGCGAGCCATCGCGAATCAGCTGCGTGGTGCATATCGGTGACGGCGAATTTATTGATGTCGAGCGTAAAGCAGAGCTCGGCGGGAACATTCATGCCAAAGGCATGATGATCATGCAGGCTTACCTGATGGCGGAACTGCAGCTTGAGCAGCAGATCCCCTTCACTGCTTCGCTGACCTTTGAGCAGTCCTATAGCGAAGTCGATGGCGACAGTGCCTCGATGGCGGAGCTGTGTGCCGTGATCAGTGCGCTGGCTGACGTCCCCATCAACCAGAGTATTGCCATTACCGGTTCTGTCGATCAGTTTGGTCGTGCTCAGCCGGTAGGCGGTCTGAATGAAAAGATCGAAGGCTTTTTTAACGTTTGCCAGCAGCGTGGTCTGAACGGCAAACAGGGCGTGATTATTCCTGTCGCCAACGTGCGTCATCTCAGCCTTAGCCAGGCACTGCTGACCGCCGTCGAAGAGGAACAATTCAGCCTGTGGGCCATCGAAGAAATTGCTGACGCGCTACCCTTACTGACAAACCTGGAGTGGGATGTCGAAGGGCAGACAACGTTGATGCACACGATTCAGGAACGCATTGCTCAGGCAACGCAGCAGGATGCACGCCACCGTTATCCCTGGCCGTTACGCTGGTTGAACTGGTTCAGTCCTAACTGATCGGACTTGTTCAGCGTACACGTGTTAGCTATCCTGCGTCCTTCACTAAAATAAGGCTTACTGAGAACATGGTAGATAAACGCGAATCCTATACTAAAGAAGATCTTCTTGCCTCTGGTCGCGGTGAACTGTTTGGCGCTAAAGGCCCACAGTTACCGGCCCCGAACATGCTGATGATGGACCGTGTCGTTAAGATGACGGAAACCGGCGGCAACTTCGATAAGGGTTACGTAGAAGCAGAACTCGATATCAACCCGGACCAGTGGTTCTTTGGTTGCCATTTCATTGGCGATCCGGTGATGCCAGGCTGCCTGGGTCTGGACGCAATGTGGCAACTGGTTGGTTTCTACCTCGGCTGGCTGGGCGGTGAAGGTAAAGGCCGTGCGCTGGGCGTGGGTGAAGTGAAATTCACCGGTCAGGTTCTGCCAACCGCTAAAAAAGTTACCTACCGTATTCACTTCAAACGTATTGTTAACCGTCGCCTGATCATGGGTCTGGCGGATGGCGAAGTGCTGGTCGACGGGCGTCTGATCTACTCCGCAACCGACCTGAAAGTCGGTCTGTTCCAGGATACGTCTGCATTCTGATGTTTGCTTTTACACAAGCATAAAACAGCGAAACCTCCGCACTGCGGAGGTTTCTTTTTTTAAAGAGACGCTATCAAGCAATTACTGCCCTGTCTCCGATGGCTTCTCGCCAGCCCCCTAACCAGTATGACCTTTGATTCAAGGTCTGATAGGGACACATTTCTTTAGAACGTCCGGCGATGCCAGCTTGATAACCACGTTGATGAGCCCTTTCCAGGCGATCTCGTTTCTGTCTCTTCATGCCTCGTTTCCCTCATTCTTTGATCTGGTGGAAAAGAAAACAATGATTACAAATCATGCAATCACAGATAACGAATACCCTGAATTCCGCTTATCGTCAATGTAGAAAATTCATACCAGCGTCATATTTGTGAGCTACGCAGAAGTTCATTTGTACAAAAATTGTGACGCGGCACAAGTAACGACCTGACCGCAAACCAAAAAAAAGCCGCAATTAGCATGACGCAAATTGCGGCCTGACAAGATGAATTTTACTTATGGCAGTCGGGAAATCTCTCTGGCAATGCTGGTGGACTCCTGAGCCCACCCCTGCGCCAGCACCTTCACCATTTCATCATAGCCATCGTTTTTCTGCTTCATCTCCAGATGGAAAGGCCGTTTCATCAGCTGGCCCTGATGGTTCAGCAGCCACTCGCCGCTGACCACCACGCTGCCATCATAGCGTCCATGGAAGCCGGTCACATTGACGCTCAGGGTATCCTGGTCGCTGCCCAGCGGCTGCGACGCAACCACCCATCCCGGAAGCTGGCTGCTGAGATTAGCCACCAGCGTGTTGCGCAGCTGCTGATCCAGCGGGCTGGCCCACAGGTTGTTACTGGCGATGACATACTGCACATCACTGGTTTGATACACCACTCCATTGCCCGCCAGATAATCAGGCACTGCCACCTGTTCAACCCACAGCAGACGGCTCCCCTGGCTGGCCGTACTTTTACCGCCCGCCTGCGTTGCCACCGGCAGCTGATAATAGCTTTTGTTATCTGCGCCAGAGCTACAGGCGGTCAGAACCACTGCGGCAGCGATCGTTAACCATTTTTTCATTATTTAGCCCCCTTCGGCTCAGGGTCCTTTTTGTCTTTCGCTTCGAATACCAGCGCATTGCTCTTGGTGTTCAGAGTTTTCAGCACCGGCTGCAGTTCACGCAGAACCTGATCCAGACGCTGCATATCCGCCACCATCTTGTTGTACGCGGCAGAGCCTGGCTGGAAGCCCTGCATACTACGATTCAGCTCACGCAGCGTTTTCTGCATGTCCTCTGGCAGCTTCTGCATCGACTGGTTGGCGGTGATCTTGTTCAGGTTATCCAGTGTCGTCTGCAGACGGCGCATCGTCGCCTGGCTTTCGTTGAGCGTATGGGTCGCCTGTTCAATCATCGGGTTCAGCGGCAGGCCGTTGATCTTATCCAGGGTTTCCATCAGCCGCTGTTGGATTTGCGCCAGACCGCTGCTCACCGTTGGGATGATTTTATAGCCACCAAATTCGCGCAGCTGTTTCACCGGCGGTTCTTTCGGGAAGAAGTCCATATCCACATACAGCGCCCCGGTCACCAGGTTACCGGTTTTGAGCGATCCGCGCAGGCCGCGCTTCATCAGTCCGTCGAGATGCTGGGCAATGTCCGGCGTATCGCCAACCTGATTTATCAGACGCTCAGGTTCGATACGGATAAGCACCGGGATACGGTAATCGTCATCCAGCACCTGACGCATGCCCGGCGCGAAGAACGGTACTTTGCCAACGGTCCCAAGGCGAATGCCGCGGAATTCCACCGGCGCCCCCGGCTGTAGGCCGCGGACAGAATCTTTAAAGAACATCAGGTAGTCGATATGGTCGGTGTAGAGCGAATCCTGGATACTCTTCTGGTCGTCATACAGGCGGAACGCAGTCTTCTGCGCCACAGGCTGCCCCAGATCCATCCCTTCCGGAACGTCGAAGCTGACACCCCCGCCGAACAGCGTGGAAAGTGACCCCATCTCGACGCGCATCCCCGCAGAGGTTAAGTCAACGGCGATGCCGCTGTCTTTCCAGAAGCGAACGTTGCCAGTCACCAGACGATCGTTAGGCGCGTTGATAAACAGTTGGTAGCTGATGGCGCGTTTTTGCGTATCGAAGGTGCTGGTTTCCACTGAGCCGACGCGATAGCCACGGAACAGTACCGGGTCACCCGGGCTTAACTGACCGGCTTTTTTACTGTCGAGGATCACGCGGATCCCCTTTGCATCCGGCGGTGCCAGCGGCGGTGAGTCCAGCAGCTGATATTGCCCCGGCTGACTGCCTTTTGCCCCCGGCTGCAACTCGATATAGGCCCCGGAAAGCAGCGTCCCCAGTCCGCTTATCCCTTCACGCCCCACCTGCGGTTTGACCACCCAGAAGACGGAATCGCCGTGCAGGAGTTTTTCCATCCCGGCGTTCAGACGGGCTTTGATTTCTACATGCGTCAGATCGTCGGTCAGGGTCGCACTCTCTACCACACCCACATCCACACTGCGGCTCTTGATGGTCGTTTTGCCCCCTTCAATCCCCTCGGCGTTGGTGGTGATCAGCGTCACTTCCGGCCCCTGATGGCTGTAGTGATAAAACAGGATCCATGCACCGATCAGCGCGGTCACGATGGGGAAGATCCACACCGGCGACCAGTTTTTGACCTTCTGCACTTTCGCCTCTCCACTCTTATTTTCCATGCTTATACTCTTCCTCATGGCTCGACTCGGGCTCACGATCCCACGATAAACGTGGATCAAAGGTCATGGCCGCAAACATTGTCATAACAACGACCAACGCAAACATCACCGCTCCGATGGCGGGATAAATACTCATTAAGCCGCCCATGCGCACCAGCGCAGAGAGGACCGCAATCACAAACACGTCAATCATTGACCAGCGTCCGACAAACTCAACCACTTCATAAATCAGATGCATACGCTCGCTGTCGCGCTTGCCGTGCCCTTTGGCATCCCAACACAGCCAGGCAATAGCGATCATTTTGAGCGTGGGTACCATGATACTGGCGATAAAAATCACCAGCGCCACCGGATAAGATCCTTCTCCCCAGAGCAGGACGACCCCGGCCATTATCGTCGACGGCATTTTGTCGCCCAGCAAATCAGTGATCATGATCGGCAGGATATTGGCGGGAAGGTAGAGAATGATGGAGGTAATCAGCAGCGCCATGGTCCACTGCACGCTGTTTTTGCGCCGCACGTGCCCTTTGGTCTCGCAGCGCGGGCAAACCTCCTGGTCGGCCGGAAGAATGGCCGTACAGCAGGAGCACAGACGCAGATTCTGGTTTATCCCCGGCACGCCCGCCTTAAGGGGCTGCGCCAGCGCAGGCGCGGGAGCGATATCGTCCCATGCCCAGCGGCGATCCACACACTGAAAAGCGCGTAATTGCAGGACGCAGTATAGACACCAGGGGATAAAGCTGCTGCCTACACCGACATCGCCGTAGGCCATCAGCTTCACAAAGCTCACCAGAATCCCGGCCAGAAAGATCTCCGCCATTCCCCAGCTTTTCAGCTGGAACAGGATCCGCGCCAGTCTGATTTTCATCGCCACGGGCATTTGCACGCGGTTCACCAGCAGCAAAATCACCAGCAGGCAGAACGCCGGGACAATCTGGACGAAAAGCAGGAAGAAAGTGCCGAGGCTGGCGTAATCTTCCGAGAACATCACGCCGGGTATCTCCAGCAAATTCACTTCGCTGGTGATACCGCCTACCTTCATATAGATAAAGGGAAAAAGATTGGAGAGCAGAAGCATGAACAGCGCGGCAATAGCATAAGCAGTAGGACGCTGCCGCGGCGCATCCCACTCAGTTGTCAGCGTTGCCCCGCATCGCGGGCATGCCGCTTTGTGTCCATGCTCGAGCGCGGGTAGCGCCACGAGCATGTCGCACTGTGAGCATAAAATATGCCTGTCGGCATGGTGATGTTCACACATACTGGCTCCATGTTTCACTTATGCGCCGTTTTTCAGAGCCTCAAGATACTCCCAGCGTTCAAATGCTTCTTCCAACGCCTTTTCAGCCTGCGCCATATCCGCCAGGACTTTTTGAGTATAGTCATGCGACTGGGTAAAGAATGATGCGTCGGCAACTTGAGCCTGCAAACTTTCGAGGTTAGCTTCGAGCTCTTCGAGACGCTGCGGCAGACTTTCCAGTTCGCGCTGTAGGTTATAGCTTAGTTTGCTACTGCTACGTTTGACAGTTTCTGCTTTCGTAACAGCCACTTCTGCTTCTGCTCTGGCTTTTGACTGTTTTGTAGCCAGATACTGAGCCTGCTGTCCACGCGCATCGTGATAGCCGCCAACGTACTGACTAATGCGACCCTCCCCTTCGAAGATCCAGCATTCGGTCACGGTATTGTCGACAAACTGACGGTCGTGGCTCACCAGCATCACGGTTCCCTGATAACTATCAATCAGTTCCTCAAGAAGTTCCAGCGTTTCAACATCAAGATCGTTTGTCGGTTCATCAAGAATCAACAGGTTGCTCGGTTTCAGGAACAAACGCGCCAGCAACAGACGGTTACGTTCCCCACCGGAGAGGGCACGAACCGGGGTCATCGCGCGTTTTGGATGGAACAGGAAGTCCTGCAGATAGCCCAGTACATGGCGCGGCTTACCGTTCACCAGCACTTCCTGTTTACCTTCGGCAAGGTTATCCATCACCGTTCTGTCAGGATCGAGCTCGGCGCGGTGCTGGTCGAAGTAGGCCACTTCGAGTTTGGTACCACAATGGACGCGGCCGCTGTCGGCCTGCAGCTGGCTCAGCATCAGCTTCAGCAGCGTGGTTTTGCCACAGCCGTTCGGGCCGATGAGCGCAATTTTGTCGCCGCGCTGAACCTGAGCAGAAAAATCTTTCACCAGTACTTTGCCATCAACCTGGTAATCAACGTTCTCCATCTCGAAGACAATCTTGCCGGAGCGAGAGGCTTCTTCCACCTGCATTTTCGCGGTGCCCATCACTTCACGACGCTCGCTGCGCTCATTACGCATTGCTTTCAACGCACGCACGCGGCCTTCGTTACGGGTACGGCGCGCTTTGATGCCCTGACGGATCCACACTTCTTCCTGCGCCAGCTTGCGGTCAAACTCGGCATTTTGCAGCTCTTCCACGCGCAGATTTTCTTCTTTCTCAAGCAGATAAGTGTCGTAGTCGCCCGGATAGGTCACCAGCTTGCCGCGGTCGAGATCGACGATACGGGTTGCCATATTGCGAATGAATGAACGGTCATGCGAAATAAATATCAGCGTGCCGTTAAAGGTTTTCAGGAACCCTTCCAGCCAGTCGATCGCTTCAATGTCCAGGTGGTTAGTCGGTTCGTCAAGAAGCAGTACTTTTGGACCACTGACCAGCGCACGCCCCAGCGCAGCTTTACGCAGCCAGCCGCCAGAGAGTGATGCCAGTTCGGTGTCCGCTTCCAGACCTAACTGCTCCAGAACTTCCGTAATGCGACTTTCAAGCTGCCAGAGACCATGATGATCGAGCAGGTCCTGAAGACGCGCCATTTCATTGAGGTTTTTTTCGCTCGGGTCGGTCATCACCAGATGGGAAATCTCGTGATAGCCCTTCAGGTATTCGGCCTGCTCAGAGATCCCTTCGGCAACAAAATCATACACGCTGCCCGCGACGTTACGCGGCGGATCCTGCTGCAGACGAGAAACGATCAGGTCTTGCTCGTAAACAATACGTCCGTCATCCAGACCCTGTTCGCGATTAAGGATCTTCATCAGCGTGGATTTGCCCGCGCCGTTACGACCCACCAGACAAACACGTTCGTTATCTTCGATGTGGAGTTCAGTATTATCGAGCAGCGGGGCGTCACTGAACGACAACCACGCACCATGCATACTAATTAATGACATTTACTTTTCCTTTCAGGCGGCGGTGATGAGCCAGCAGTTGTGGATCTGACGGTTACGGGCAAAGTCCTGGGATAACGTTTTTTGACTGATTTCTTGTGCTTTCAGCCCCAGTTCTGCCAGTCCCTCATGATCCATGCGGAAGCCGCGCTTGTTGTTCGAGAACATGATCGTGCCGCCTTTACGCAGCATACGTTTAAGATCTTTCATCAGCGCCAGGTGGTCACGCTGGACGTCAAATGACTCTTCCATGCGCTTAGAGTTGGAGAAGGTCGGCGGATCGATAAAGATCAGGTCGAACTGCTCGTCAGACTCACGCAACCAGCCCAGCACGTCTGCCTGCAGCAGGCGATGCGCCTTCCCGGTCAGCCCGTTAAGGCGCAGGTTGCGCTCTGCCCACTCCAGATAGGTACGGGACATATCCACGGTAGTGGTGGTACGCGCCCCGCCCAGACCCGCGTGAACGCTGGCGCTGCCGGTATAAGCAAAGAGGTTGAGGAAGTCTTTGCCTTTGCTCATCTGCCCCAGCATGCGGCGCGCGATGCGGTGATCAAGGAACAGGCCGGTATCGAGATAGTCCGTCAGGTTGACCCACAGGCGTGCGTTGTATTCGCCCACTTCGATAAACTCGCCCTTGCTGTTCATTTTCTCGTACTGATTTTTGCCCTTCTGACGCTCACGGGTTTTCAGGATCAGCTTGTTCGGGGCAATATTCAGCACGCCAATGGTGGCAGCGATGATGTCGAGCATACGCTGACGCGCTTTTTGCGGATCGACGGTTTTTGGCGGGGCATATTCCTGCACCACCACCCATTCGCCGTAGCGGTCGACCGCCACGTTGTACTCCGGCAGGTCGGCGTCATAGATGCGATAGCATTCAAGCTTCTCCTGCTTCGCCCACTTTTCGTATTTCTTCAGATTCTTGCGCAGACGGTTGGCATAGTCTTCCGCCACGCTGGAAGGCTTGCTGTCGGCCTCTTTCTCGGTCAGATGGTAGTTCTTCTGCACGCAGTCCAGCGGGCCGTTCTTGGCTTTGAACTGGCGTTCGGCGCGCAGCTGCAGGCAGCTCAGCAGCTCAGGCGAGCCGCTGAATAGTGACAGGTTCCAGCCGCCAAAGTAATCTTTCATGGTGCGACCCAGCAGGCTGTGCAGGGCAATCAGCGCTGGTTCACTGTCCAGACGTTCGCCGTAAGGCGGGTTGCTGATCACCGTGCCATACGGGCCTTTTGGCAGCGGATTGGTGAGCTGTGCCACGTCTTTCACGTCGAAGGTCACCAAATCGCCAATGCCGGCGCGACGGGCGTTGCTGCGCGCGCGTTCAATCACGCGGGCATCGCTATCGGAGCCGTAGAAGTGGGCTTCATAGGCTGCCAGCCCCTGACGCGCACGCGTCTGTGCTTCTGCCTTTACGTCCTGCCAGACAGCTTCGTCGTGCAGTGCCCAGCCCTTAAAGCCCCACTGGCCACGATGCAGGGCCGGGGCGCGGTCGGTCGCTAACATCGCCGCTTCGATCAGCAGCGTACCGGAACCGCACATCGGATCCAGCAACGGCGTACCCGGCTGCCAGCCGGAGCGCATTACAATGGCGGCGGCCAGGTTCTCTTTGATTGGCGCGATACCCGCGCGATCGCGGTAACCACGCTGGTGCAAGCCTTCGCCGCACAGATCCAACGCAATGCTGGCCGTCTCTTTGTTCAGACGCACGTTGATACGCAGATCCGGGTTTTCACGATCGACGTTCGGGCGTTCCAGGTTCTTACGGGTAAAGCTGTCGACGATGGCGTCTTTCACCTTCAGCGCGCCGTACTGGCTGTTGCGGATCTCATCGTTCAGGCCACTGAAGTGCACCGCAAAGGTGGCACCTGGCGCAAAAATCTCTGTCCAGTTGATTGTCTGCACGCCCAGGTAAAGATCGAGATCGCTATATACCTTGCACTCTCTCATCGGCAACATGATGCGTGAGGCCAGGCGACTCCACATCAGGCTCTGGTAAATAAGCCGTGTGTCGCCCTGAAAATGGACCCCACCCTGAACCACCTGGCACTCTTGCGCGCCCAGGTTTTCCAGTTCAGTTTTTAACAGCTCTTCCAGCCCACGGGCCGTACTGGCAAACAGAGAATTCATATCGTCACTTATTACTCTAAGAAAATTGCTGCGCATTATAGCCAATCTGGGCTCTATGTCATAAAGTTGAAGGCTTATTTTCATTCGAGGGACTGTGCCGTGGCGACGTTATCCAGGCTTTTCATTCATCCGGTCAAATCAATGCGTGGAATTGGGCTTTCGCATGCCCTTGCTGACGCCAGCGGTTTTGCCTTTGATCGCATTTTTATGGTGACGGAACCTGACGGTACATTCATCACCGCACGCCAGTTTCCTCAGATGGTGCGTTTTATCCCGGTACCGGTTCACGATGGACTGCATCTCACGGCGCCGGACGGTTCCAGTATTATCGTCCGCTTCAGCGATTTTGCGCCAGCAGATGCGCCCACCGAAGTGTGGGGGAATCATTTCACCGCCCGCATTGCGCCCGATGAGATCAACCGCTGGCTCAGCGAATTTTTCTCGCGCCCGGTACAGTTACGCTGGGTCGGGCCTGAACTGACGCGCCGCGTAGAAAAATTTGCCGCGGTGCCGCTGTCGTTTGCCGACGGTTTCCCGTTCCTGCTCACCAGCGAAGCCTCGCTGCGCGATCTACAAAACCGCTGCACGGCCAGCGTGCAAATGGAGCAGTTCCGGCCGAATCTGGTGGTCGCAGGCAGTGCGGCCTGGGAAGAGGACACCTGGAAGGTAATCCGTATCGGCAGTGTGATCTTTGACGTGGTAAAGCCCTGCAGCCGCTGCATCTTTACCACCGTCAGCCCGGAGAAAGGTCAGAAACACCCTTCAGGGGAGCCGCTGAAAACCCTGCAGTCGTTCCGTACCGCGCAGGATAACGGCGATGTCGATTTCGGCCAGAACCTGATCCCCCGCTCCAGCGGTGTGATCCGCGTTGGCGATGAGGTAGAGATTCTCGCGACTGCACCGGGTCGACTCTACGGCGCCGGTGCCGAAGAAGAAGCAACAGAGGTGGAAGCGCAGCCAGAAACGGCGGTGACCCTCCAGTGGCAGGGGCAAACGCTTCGCGGGAACAATCAGCAGGTGTTACTGGAACAGCTAGAACAGGCAGGCATTCGCATCCCCTACTCGTGTCGGGCAGGCATTTGCGGATGTTGTCGCATTACGCTGGTCGAAGGGGAAGTTACGGCGTTGAAGAAATCGGCAATTGGCGGCGACGGCACCATTCTGTGCTGCAGCTGCATCCCGAAAACCTCGTTACAACTGGAAGCCTAAACTGCCTGCTCAAGGCTGAAACTGCTGCTTAATAGCTGGGGTTTCAGTCTGTCATTCATCACTTTAATCGGGTCACCCAGCTGCATTGTACGCCCGGCGATGGTCACGCCCGGCTGTGCCAACAAGCAGAGCGCGGCGTTATCACCCGGCTCCACCACCAGCAAATTTACCTGCTCGGCGTTCTCGCTCAGACTGACGCAAGCTGCATCGCCGGTAACCGGTGACCAGCTCATACCGTGGGCAAGAAAGTGCCAGCTTTTTGGCATCTGGGGCTTGAGGAAGCGGATCGCCACCAGCGCATTGAGCACCAGCTCGGCACGCTGCTCTTTCGACAACTCAAGATCGCGGCACTTCTCTTCAAAGGAGAAATAAAGGGCTGCATCGTCAACACAAAAACCGGTATTGGTAAAGGCATCCGGAGTGAGCATCCGACGCGCAAAACGAGAACGAAATAACATGCCATTGGCTAAATCGAGCATCATACGATCGTGCTCGTCACAGAAATACCAGCGCCAGTTATCGTCAGGTTTAATTCGCATCTGCCTCTCCCATCCTCGCAACATCCTGTTGTAAGAAAGTCCTCATTACCGCTTCGCTTATTCGACTTCAATAATAAAAGACTACTATGCCTAAATTAGCAACAGTCCCGGAATATAAAACAACCAGAGCCGGAAATAAAGCCCTGGTTGCTATTAGCGATAAAGATCAGAGATGGTTAACGATTTCTTTGATCAGCGGTGGGCCTTTAAAGATAAAGCCAGAATAGATCTGCACCAACGAGGCACCCGCCGCCATTTTCTCGCGTGCGGCGATAACCGAGTCAATGCCACCTACGCCAATAATCGGTAGGTGACCATTTAATTCAGCCGACAGACGACGAATAATTTCGGTACTTTTTAATTGTACTGGTCGACCGCTCAAGCCCCCCATTTCGTCACAATGTTTCATCCCCTGAACCAGAGAACGATCGAGAGTGGTATTGGTCGCAATAACCCCATCAATATTATGACGCACTAAACTGTCGGCCACCTGGGCCAACTCTTCTTCAGTGAGATCGGGAGCAATTTTAACGGCCACCGGCACATATTTATGGTGCTTCGCCTGGAGTTCATTTTGCTTATTTTTGATGGCGACTAATAAATCGTCGAGCGCTTCACCGTATTGCAGCGAGCGTAAACCCGGAGTATTTGGCGATGAAATATTAACTGCGATGTACCCGGCATAAGCATAGACTTTTTCCATACAAATCAGATAGTCATCTTTACCCTGCTCGACCGGGGTGTCTTTGTTTTTGCCGATATTAATACCCAAAATGCCGTCGAAATGCGCTTTCTTCACATTCTCGACCAGATGATCGACGCCGAGGTTATTAAAGCCCATGCGGTTGATCAGTCCTTCGGCCTCTACCAGTCGGAACAGGCGCGGCTTGTCGTTACCCGACTGTGGACGCGGTGTCACGGTGCCGATTTCGATGGAGCCAAAGCCCATCGCGCCAAGCGCATCAATGCACTCGCCGTTTTTATCCAGACCGGCTGCCAGACCCAGTGGGTTTTTAAAGGTTAATCCCATGCAGGTTACCGGTTTGTCCATCACCTTCTGGCGCACCAGCGCTTCGAGTGGGGTTCCCGTAATACGGCGTAATTGCTGGAATGTAAATTCATGAGCGCGCTCAGGATCGAGCTGGAAAAGGGCTTTACGAACGAAGGGGTAGTACATGAACTCTCCTGGATTCCCGGTGTGCAAACCGGGGGCGAATTATCAGCGATCGCAGCCGGAAAGGGAATTGACCTGAGGCAAAAAAAACGTCTCTCAACGCAATCGTTTCCTTTTTTCCCCCGCGTTATTCGTTTTTTAGCATTTGTCTTGCAGATAAATCATTTAGCGGAATAAGCCGCCAGTGACACACTGCCTGTAAATGTTATCAATGTTAGATAAAAGCAAACAATTCGTTATAAGGAGCAGCTATGCGCATCATCACTCTGGCCGGAAGTCCGCGATTTCCCTCACGCTCCAGCGCCTTGCTGGAATATGCCCGTGAACAACTCACGTCGCTGGATGTGGAGGTGTGCCACTGGAATCTGCACAACTTTGAGCCGGAAGATTTACTCTACGCCCGCTTCGAGAGCCCGGCGCTTAAAGCGCTTAATGAGCAACTTAAAGACGCTGACGGGCTGATTGTGGCGACCCCGGTCTATAAAGCTTCGTTTACCGGCGCGCTGAAAACCCTGCTCGACCTGCTGCCGGAGCGCGCGCTGGAGGGCAAAGTGGTGCTGCCGCTGGCGACAGGCGGCACCGTGGCCCATTTACTGGCGGTGGATTATGCCCTGAAGCCGGTTCTGAGCGCACTCAAAGCGCAGGAGATCCTGCACGGCGTGTTTGCCGATGACTCGCAGGTGCTCGACTATCAGCACAAGCCACACTTTACCCCAAACCTGCAAACCCGTCTCGACAGCGCGCTGGAGACCTTCTGGCAGGCGCTGCACCGCCGTGACGTGCAGGTTCCCGCCTTTGGTCATCTGAAAGGAGTCGCCCATGTTTAAATCCCTTGCCCGTTTAAGCCTGGCGGGCCTTGTGGCACTCTCTGGCCTGGCGCACGCCGCAGAGCCCACGCCCGAGAGTCTGCGCATTGGCTATCAGAAAGGCAGCGTCAGCATGGTGCTGGCCAAAAGCCATCAGCTGCTGGAAAAACGCTACCCGGACACCAAATTCTCGTGGATTGAGTTTCCGGCAGGCCCGCAGATGCTGGAGGCACTGAACGTCGGCAGTATTGATCTGGGCAGCACCGGCGATATCCCGCCCATCTTCGCCCAGGCCGCTGGCGCAGATCTGCTGTACGTAGGCGCTGAACCGCCCAAGCCTAAAGCCGAAGTGATTCTGGTGGCCGAAGATAGCCCGATCAAAACCGTAGCCGATCTGAAAGGCCGTAAAATTGCCTTCCAGAAAGGCTCCAGCGCGCACAATCTGATTCTGCGTGCACTCCAGCAGGCGGGCCTGACCTTCAAGGATATTCAACCGGTTTACCTCTCCCCGGCCGATGCCCGCGCGGCCTTCCAGCAACATAACGTGGACGCCTGGGCCATCTGGGACCCCTACTACTCTGCGGCCCTGCTGCAGGGCGGCGTAAAAGTACTGAAAGACGGTGAAGATCTGAAAAAGACCGGTTCCTTCTATCTGGCTGCACGTCCTTACGCAGAAAAGAACGGTGAATTTGTGCAGGGGGTGCTGAACCTCTTTACCGAGGCCGACGCCCTCACCCAGAGCCAGCGTCCGGCCAGTATCACCCTGCTGGCGAAAACCCTCGGTCTGCCGGAGCCGGTCATCGCCAGCTATCTCGACCACCGCCCACCGGGCGTTATTAAACCGGTTGATGCCCATACCGCGGCCCTGCAACAGGAGACCGCTGATCTGTTCTACGCCAATCGCCTGGTGCCGAAAAAAATCGATATCCGCGACCGTATCTGGCACCCCACTGCGCCACAAGGAGATAAGTCATGAGTCTGAATCTGTTCTGGTTTTTACCGACCCACGGTGATGGACATTATCTTGGCACCGAAACGGGTGCCCGCCCGGTCGACCATGCTTATCTGCAGCAGATTGCCCAGGCAGCAGACCGGATTGGCTTTACCGGGGTGCTGATCCCTACCGGCCGCTCCTGCGAAGACGCCTGGCTGGTGGCGGCGTCGTTGATCCCGGTGACCCAGCGTCTGAAGTTCCTTGTGGCCCTGCGCCCGAGCGTCACCTCCCCGACGGTGGCCGCGCGTCAGGCCGCCACCCTCGACCGCCTGTCGAACGGACGCGCCCTGTTTAACCTGGTGACCGGCAGCGATCCCCAGGAGCTGGCGGGCGACGGCGTCTTTTTAGATCATACCGAGCGCTACGAAGCTTCTGCTGAATTCACCCACGTCTGGCGTCGTCTGCTGGAAGGGGAGAACGTCACCTTCGAGGGCAAACATGTTCACGTTCGCGACGCGAAGCTGTTCTTCCCGCCGATCCAGCAGCCGCGTCCCCCGCTCTACTTTGGCGGATCGTCGGATGTTGCGCAGGATCTGGCTGCTGAACAGGTCGATCTGTATCTCACCTGGGGCGAACCGCCTGAGCTGGTGAAAGAGAAAATCGAGCAGGTACGCGCCAAAGCGGCAGCGCATGGCCGTAAAGTCCGATTTGGGATCCGCCTGCACGTGATTGTGCGCGAAACCAACGCAGAGGCGTGGCAGGCCGCTGACCGCCTGATTTCCCATCTGGACGATGCAACCATTGCGAAAGCGCAGGCCGCCTTTGCCAGAACCGATTCCGTCGGCCAGCAGCGGATGGCGTCACTCCATAACGGTAAACGCGAGAACCTGGAGATCAGCCCAAACCTGTGGGCTGGCGTCGGCCTGGTGCGCGGTGGCGCGGGCACCGCCTTAGTGGGTGATGGCCCCACCGTAGCGGCGCGAATTAACGAATATGCAGAGCTCGGGATCGACAGCTTTATTCTTTCCGGTTATCCGCATCTCGAAGAGGCGTACAAGGTCGGCGAACTTCTGTTCCCGCATCTTGACGTGACGATCCCAGAGATCCCTCAGCCGCAGCCGCTCCAGCTTCAGGGCGAGGCAGTGGCTAACGATTTTATCCAGCGCAAAGTCGCGCAGAGCTAAGGAGGACGCATGGCTAAACCTGCCCAAAAATGGCTACTGCGCATCGCGCCCTGGCTACTCCCTGCGGGTATCGTCGTTATCTGGCAGCTGGCATCGTCGGTGGGTTGGTTATCGAGCCGCATTCTACCTTCCCCGGAAGGCGTAGTGGAGGCATTCTGGACGCTGAGTTCCAGCGGTGAGCTGTGGCAGCATCTGGCGATCAGCTCCTGGCGCGCGGCCATCGGATTCTCTATCGGTGGGTCGATCGGTCTGACGCTGGGGTTAATCAGCGGCCTGTCGCGCTGGGGCGAACGGCTGCTGGATACCTCGATTCAGATGCTGCGTAACGTGCCGCATCTGGCGCTGATCCCGCTGGTAATCCTGTGGTTCGGCATCGATGAAACCGCCAAGATATTCCTTGTGGTGCTGGGCACGCTGTTCCCGGTCTATATCAACACCTGGCACGGCATCCGTAATATCGACCGTGGGCTGGTGGAGATGGCGCGCAGCTACGGTTTATCCGGTTTCTCGCTGTTCCTGCACGTTATTTTACCCGGTGCCCTGCCCTCGATTATGGTCGGAGTACGGTTCGCCCTCGGGCTGATGTGGCTGACGCTGATCGTGGCAGAAACTATCTCGGCGAACT
This sequence comes from Silvania hatchlandensis, assembly GCF_025564065.1. GTDB lineage: Bacteria > Pseudomonadota > Gammaproteobacteria > Enterobacterales > Enterobacteriaceae > Enterobacter > Enterobacter hatchlandensis. The sequence continues at coordinate 148,865 of NZ_JAMGZK010000043.1, forward strand.
CCGGTATCGGCTACCTGGCGATGAACGCCCGCGAATTCCTGCAAACGGACGTGGTGGTGGTCGCCATTATTCTTTACGCCCTGCTGGGCAAGCTGGCAGACGTCAGCGCCCAGTGGATCGAACGCAGCTGGCTGCGCTGGAATCCGGCCTATTCGAAGAAGGAGGAACACGCATGAATACTGCCCGCTTAAATCAGGGGACGCCGCTGTTGCTCAATGGCGTCACTAAGCGCTACGGCGACAACACCATTCTTAACGAACTGGAACTGCACATTCCCGCCGGTCAATTCGTGGCGGTGGTGGGCCGCAGCGGGGGTGGTAAAAGCACCCTGCTGCGCCTGCTGGCCGGGCTGGAGGCACCAAACGCCGGTGAGCTGCTGGCCGGAAATACCCCGCTGGCGGAGATCCAGGACGATACCCGAATGATGTTCCAGGACGCGCGGCTGCTGCCGTGGAAAACGGTAATTGATAACGTCGGTCTGGGGCTGAAAGGCAACTGGAAAGCTCAGGCGTTACAGGCGCTGGCCACCGTCGGGCTGGACAATCGCGCGGATGAATGGCCTGCCGCCCTTTCCGGCGGGCAAAAACAGCGCGTGGCGCTGGCCAGGGCCCTGATCCATCGTCCGGGGTTGCTGCTGCTGGATGAGCCGCTGGGCGCGCTGGATGCGCTGACGCGGATCGAGATGCAGGATCTGATCGTCTCGTTATGGCAGGAGCACGGCTTTACGGTGCTGCTGGTGACTCACGATGTGAGCGAAGCCGTGGCTATGGCGGACCGGGTGCTGCTGATTGAGGAGGGCAAAATTGGGCTGGATCTGACTGTTGACCTTCCACGTCCTCGTCGGGTGGGTTCGGCGCGGCTGGCGGAGATGGAAGCCGAGGTTTTGGATCGGGTGATGAGGCGTGGAGTGACGGAGCGGCATTTCGCGACGGCTAATGCCTGATGCCCTCACCCTGGCCCTCTCCCACAGGGCTGAGGGATCCCCACAAAAAAATTGGCACGGTCGGCCCCCTCTCCATTCAGGGAGAGGGTTGGGGTGAGGGGGGGCATGCGGCTACGGTGATGGTTCCGTTCACTTTAAGTTCTGTGCTTCTCTGCCAGTCGCGTCACCCGTGAACGTGCCAGGGCGGCTCAATCGCCACCGCCCTGGCTACCCGGGCTCCCGGCAAGAAAATCGTCGCTACGCGATACCCTCAGCTTATTCCTTCCGGCTTCAGGTCGGGCGCGATCCTACATCCATGTAGGTCACGCCCTCTCGGCGCATCCATGCGCCTCGCCCCGGCCTGCAGGAAACGCTTCGGCGATTTTCAGCCGGACCAGGGTATCGCTGTAAGTGATTTATTCTCTTGTCATTATTCCGTTGCTTTAAGATTAAAAATTACTGGGGATTGGTCAGCCCACAGGAGAGGGTACAACCATTAAAAAAGGCAACTTGCGTTGCCTTTTCGCTTTTACCTTGTCACGGGGCGTTGTTTATCAGGCCAGCGCCTTAGTGATCTTCTCGTACAGATCCCCGGACAGATTATCCAGCCCTTTCAATTGTTCCAGCGCCGCACGCATCTTCGCCTGACGTTTTGCATCATAGCGTTTCAGGCGGATCAGCGGCTCAATCAGACGTGACGCCACCTGCGGGTTACGGCTGTTCAGTTCCGTCAGCATCTCCACCATAAACTGGTAGCCGCTGCCGTCTTCCGCATGGAAGGCAGCCGGGTTGCTGCTGGCAAAGGCACCAATCAGCGAACGCACGCGGTTCGGGTTGCTCAGGGTGAAAGAGCGGTGCTCAAGCAGGCTGCGCACTTTGTTCACCACACCTGCCTCTGGGCTGGTGGACTGCAGAATAAACCACTTGTCCATTACCAGACCGTCCTGATGCCATTTGTCGTCATACGCCTGCATCAGCGCATCGCGGCATGGCAGTTCCGCCGCCACGCTCGCCGCCAGGGCCGCCAATGCATCGGTCATGTTGTCCGCGCTGTGGTACTGCTTGCTCACCAGATCGTTTGCGAGTTCTGTTTCGCCAAACGCCAGATAGCGCAGGCAGGTGTTACGCAGCGCACGCTTACCAATATCAGCATGCTCAACGCGGTACTCATCCAGCTTGTTATGGTGGTAAAGCGCCAGGAACTCATCCGCCAGCTCAGTCGCCAGGGTACGGGTCAGGGCTTCGCGCACCGTGGTAATGGCAATTGGATCGATGATATCGAACAACTCGGCGATTTCAGTCGCCGACGGCAGGGTGAGGATCTCCGCGGCCAGTGCCGGGTCGATCTTCTCGTCCAGCAGAATGGCGCGGAAAGCGTCGGCAACGTGAGCCGGCAGCGACAGCGGCTGGCCCTGCTGGTGACGCGCGACGTTCAGCTTGATGTAGGTCGCCAGCAGGCTCTGGGCGGCATCCCAACGCGAGAAGTCGTTACGCGCGTGACGCATCAGGAAGGTCAGCTGCTGGTCGCTCCACTTGTACTCCAGCTTAACCGGCGCAGAGAATTCGCACAGCAGCGCAGGCACCGGCTGGAAGTAGACGTTATCAAAGACAAAGGTCTGCTCAGACTGGGTCACGTTGAGGACGTTATGCACCGGATGACCGTCTTTTTTCAGCGGGATAACCTGGCCTTCGTTGTCGTACAGTTCAATCGCAAACGGGATGTGCAGCGGGTGCTTCTCTTCCTGCTCGGCAGTCGGCGGCGTCCGCTGGCTAATGGTCAGGGTATACAGTTCGGTTTCCGGGTTGTAGTCATCCTTCACGGTGACAACTGGCGTACCCGCCTGGCTGTACCAGCGGCGGAAGTGCGACAGATCCACATTGGAGGCGTCTTCCATCGCCTGCACAAAGTCATCGCAGGTAGCTGCACTGCCGTCATGACGCTCGAAGTAGAGCTGCATCCCTTTCTGGAAGTTCTCTTCACCCAGCAGGGTGTGGATCATACGAATAATTTCGGAACCTTTCTCATACACCGTCAGGGTGTAGAAGTTGTTCATTTCAATAACTTTATCCGGACGGATCGGGTGCGCCATCGGGCTGGCGTCTTCGGCAAACTGTAACCCACGCATGGTGCGCACGTTGCTGATGCGGTTAACCGCACGTGAACCCAGATCGGAGCTGAACTCCTGATCGCGGAACACGGTTAAGCCCTCTTTCAGGCTCAGCTGGAACCAGTCGCGGCAGGTCACGCGGTTGCCGGTCCAGTTGTGGAAATACTCGTGGCCGATCACCCGCTCGATGTCGAGGTAGTCTTTATCGGTGGCGGTGTCGGTACGCGCCAGCACGTATTTGGAGTTAAAGACGTTGAGGCCTTTGTTCTCCATCGCGCCCATATTAAAGAAGTCGACGGCGACGATCATATAGATGTCGAGATCGTATTCGAGGCCGAAGCGCTCTTCGTCCCACTTCATGGAGTTGATAAGCGAGGTCATCGCCCACGGGGCACGATCGAGGTTGCCGCGATCGACAAACAGCTCCAGCGCCACGTCGCGACCGGAACGGGTCGTGAAGGTGTCGCGCAGGACGTCAAAATCACCCGCCACCAGCGCAAACAGGTAGCACGGTTTCGGGAACGGATCCTGCCATTGCACCCAGTGGCGTCCATTCTCCAGCTCACCCTGCCCGACGCGGTTGCCGTTGGAGAGCAGGAACGGGTATTTGGTTTTATCAGCGATAATTTTGGTGGTAAAGCGCGCCAGAACGTCCGGGCGATCCAGATACCAGGTGATATGGCGGAAGCCTTCAGCTTCGCACTGGGTACACAGCGCCTCACCTGACTGGTACAACCCTTCCAGCGCGGTATTGGCCGCCGGGCTGATTTCGTTAACGATGCGCAATGTGAAGCGCTCTGGCAGGTTATCCAGTACCAGCTGGTTATCTTCTTCTTTATAGTCAGTCCAGGCCTGGTCGTTCACCTGCACTGAAATCAACGTCAGATCTTCGCCATTCAGGCGCAGCGGAACCGCGGTGGCGTTATGGCGCGTCACCTGGCTGACCGCCGTGACAACGGTTTTAGTGGCATCCAGGTCAAAAGTCAGATCGATATCGCTAATCAGGTAATCCGGCGCACGGTAATCGTGGCGGTATTTGGCTTGAGGCTGTTGTGTCATAGAAAACCTTTTGCATCGTTTGTCGAATGTCGAATAGCAAACCAGTCTATTCCTGTTGTGTAGATCGCGCTACGCAGAATGTTCATCTTTTCAGGCACAAACGCCCTATTTGCTACATTTATATAACATGCGGCACAAATTGCCCTCGACCCTCCCCCAGGCTTGTGGTGTGATCGGGGTTCAATAAATCGCTAAACAAGGTATACTCCAGCGGTTTCAATAGTTGTTTATTGTACTAAACGCTTCCGTGAGAGGATGCTACTGCGGCCTTATGACTCAATTCGCTTCTCCTGTTCTGCATACGCTGCTGGATACCGATGCGTATAAACTGCACATGCAGCAAGCCGTTTTTCACCAATACGACGACGTACAGGTCGCGGCTGAGTTCCGCTGCCGGGGTGACGATCTGCTTGGGATCTATGCCGATGCTATCCGCGAGCAGGTTGACGCGATGCAGCATCTTCGCCTGCGTGACGATGAATTCCAGTGGCTTTCCGGCCTGCCCTTCTTTAAAGAAGACTACCTGCACTGGCTGCGGGAATTCCGCTACGATCCGCGTCAGGTCACCATCACCAACGATAATGGCAAACTGCATATTCGCCTCGAAGGCCCCTGGCGCGAAGTGATTATGTGGGAAGTGCCGCTGCTGGCGGTGATCAGTGAACTGGTCCACCGCTACCGTTCGCCTGACGCGAACGTTGAGCAGGCGCTGGAAACCCTGGAGAGCAAGCTCGTTGAGTTCTCGCATCTGACCGACACGCTGGATATGTCGCGTTTTCGTCTGATGGATTTTGGCACCCGTCGCCGTTTCTCCCGCGAGGTGCAGCAGGCCATTGTCGAACGCCTGCAGCAGGAGCCGTGGTTTGTCGGCACCAGCAATTACGATCTTGCCCGCCGTCTGAACCTGACCCCAATGGGCACTCAGGCGCACGAATGGTTCCAGGCGCATCAGCAGATCAGCCCGGAACTGGCTACCAGCCAGCGCGCGGCGCTGGCTGCCTGGCTAACCGAGTACCCAACTCAGCTCGGCATCGCCTTAACCGACTGCATTACCATGGACGCCTTCCTGCGCGATTTCGGACCGGAATTCGCCACGGTTTATCAGGGGCTGCGCCATGATTCCGGGGATCCGCTGGAGTGGGGTGAGAAAGCCATCGCCCATTATCATAAGCTTGGCATCGACCCGCAGAGCAAAGTGTTGGTCTTTTCTGACAATCTCGACCTGCCAAAAGCAGTAGCGTTATACCGCCATTTCTCCTCGCGGGTTAACCTCAGTTTTGGCATCGGCACCCGCCTGACCTGCGATATCCCCCAGGTAAAACCACTGAATATCGTGATCAAACTGGTGGAATGTAACGGCAAGCCGGTAGCGAAACTGTCTGACAGTCCGGGCAAAACCATTTGCCATGACAAAGCCTTCGTCCGCGCACTGCGAAAAGCCTTCGACCTGCCGCAGATAAAAATCGCCAGCTGATCGTTCAGGGGAGCCATTCGCGCTCCCTTTCTTTTATTTATTTATCAATTCTTCCGTTAACATTGCGAAATCTGCTTGTCTGATGGCAGATGCCAGGTAACATAGATATCCCCCATTGAAGGGGATACAGATTTTATTTTTGGACTACATAGAGAGACTATTATGAGCGTTGTGCCTGTAGCCGACGTACTCCAGGGCCGCGTAGCCGTTGACAGCGAAGTCACCGTACGTGGATGGGTGCGTACCCGCCGAGATTCAAAAGCTGGCTTTTCTTTCCTGGCCGTCTATGACGGTTCCTGCTTTGATCCTGTACAGGCCGTCATTAATAATTCTCTGCCCAATTACAATCAGGAAGTGCTGCGTCTGACGACGGGCTGTTCTGTGGTTGTCACCGGCAAGATTGTGGCGTCTCAGGGTCAGGGCCAGAGCTTTGAACTGCAGGCGACATCAATTGAAGTGACCGGCTGGGTTGAAGATCCGGATACCTATCCGATGGCGGCAAAACGCCACAGCATTGAGTATCTGCGTGAAGTTGCCCACCTGCGTCCGCGTACCAATATGATTGGTGCCGTCGCACGCGTGCGTCATACCCTCGCCCAGGCGCTGCATCGCTTCTTCCATGAGCAGGGCTATTTCTGGGTCTCCACGCCGCTGATCACCGCCTCCGATACCGAAGGCGCGGGTGAGATGTTCCGCGTCTCCACGCTGGACATGGAAAACCTGCCGCGCACGCCAGAAGGCAAAGTGGACTTCGACAAAGATTTCTTTGGCAAAGAGTCCTTCCTGACCGTTTCTGGTCAGCTGAACGGCGAAACCTATGCCTGTGCCCTGTCCAAAATCTACACCTTTGGTCCAACCTTCCGTGCAGAAAACTCCAATACCAGCCGCCACCTGGCGGAATTCTGGATGCTGGAGCCGGAAGTGGCCTTTGCTAACCTCGACGATGTTGCAGGTCTGGCAGAAGCGATGCTGAAGTACGCCTTCAATGCCGTACTGACCGAACGCGCAGACGACATGAAGTTCTTCGCGGAACGCGTCGACAGCGATGCCATCTCCCGTCTGGAACGTTTCGTGTCGGCTGACTTCGCGCAGGTGGATTACACCGATGCGGTGACGATCCTCGAAAACTGCGGGCAGGCGTTCGAGAACCCGGTTTACTGGGGTGTTGACCTCTCCTCCGAGCACGAACGTTATCTGGCCGAGAAGCACTTCAAAGCTCCGGTAGTCGTGAAAAACTACCCGAAAGACATTAAGGCGTTCTACATGCGCCTTAACGAAGACGGTAAGACCGTAGCGGCGATGGACGTGCTGGCCCCAGGCATCGGCGAAATCATCGGTGGTTCTCAGCGTGAAGAGCGTCTGGATGTGCTGGATGCCCGTATGGCTGAAATGGGCCTCAACAAAGAGGACTACTGGTGGTATCGCGATTTACGTCGTTACGGTACCGTCCCGCACTCTGGTTTCGGGCTCGGCTTCGAACGTCTCATCGCCTACGTGACCGGCGTACAGAACGTGCGTGATGTAATTCCATTCCCGCGTACCCCGCGCAGCGCCACATTCTGATTTTCGCGTAATTCATGGCCAGCATCCGCTGGCCATTATTTTATTCTGCACTGTCAACTTATGTCAGTTGAAAGTCAGCGTCGTTAAAGTGCAACCCCGCAAGATCCACTCCTCTGTTACGCAGTGTTTCCATGAAATATCTCTGAACAAAAAATAAACCGTATTATTATTGCGCCTAATGCTTTTCTTAAGCTTTAGCACAATTATCAGTCAAATACCTGGCTATCCAGAAGTCCATAATCAGAAATAAGAAAAACAGTATGCTAATGGTTCGCGCCATAAAAAAAGATGTTATCTAAAATTATTATAAGCAATTCATATAGATAGAAATGGAGGAGGTTTAATTTTCGCCACTCAACGCCGAAGTTTGAGATAGTTCACAAAGTTCCTTAAAATACATGTTTTGTTACACATACTTTCTTCTTGTAACCGATTCTTGATGTTTGTAGCACTTTCAGGCTAGCGAAACGGTTATTTGAATGGAAAGATGCCTGTCAGATACATAAAGACACCAAACTCTCATCAATAGTTCCGGAAATATTTATTGACAGAATTTATTGACGGCAGTGGCGAGTGTCATAAAAAAACCAATGAGGGTAATAAATAATGATGAAGCGCAATATCCTGGCAGTGGTTATCCCTGCCCTGCTGGCAGCCGGTGCAGCTAACGCAGCAGAAATCTATAACAAAAACGCTAACAAGCTGGACTTCTACGGTAAAGCAGTAGGCGAGCACGGCTGGACCACCACTGGTCACTCCGATAACTCCGACAGCACCTATGCGCGTATCGGCTTCAAAGGCGAAACCCAGATCAACGACCAGCTGACTGGTTACGGTCACTGGGAATACAACATGAACGCCTCTAGCGCTGAAGGCGCTCAGAGCACCAACACCCGTCTGGCATTCGCGGGTCTGAACTTTGGTGATGCAGGTTCTATCGACTACGGCCGTAACTACGGCGCAATCTACGACGTCGGCGCTTACACCGATATGTTCGTTGTATGGGGCGGCGACTCCTGGGTTGCTACCGACAACTTCATGAACGGTCGTTCTGCTGGCCTGCTGACTTACCGTAACAGCAACTTCTTCGGTCTGGTTGATGGCCTGAGCCTGGCTCTGCAGTATCAGGGTAAAAACGAGCGCAGCAACGTTGTTGCTCCAAGCGTAAACGACCAGGGCCAGATCACTCTGGGCCGTGCGGGTAACGGCGCGAAAGGTAACGGCGAAGGCTTCAGCACCTCCGCACAGTACGATTTCGGCGAAGGCTTTGCGCTGGTAGCAGGTTATGAAACTGCTGACCGTACCGACGAGCAGGTTGCAGCAGGTAACTCCGCTGCATGGGCAAGCGCTGGCGGCAGCCGCGCTGAAGCATGGGCAACTGCTGTTAAATATGATGCGAACAACATCTATGCTGCAGTTTCTTACGCTCAGACCTACAACATGACTCGTGAAGCTGACAACAACTTCGCTAACAAAACTGACAACCTGGAAGCGGTTGTACAGTACCAGTTCGACTTCGGTCTGCGTCCTTCCCTGGGCTACGTCCAGTCTCAAGGTAAAGACCTGAAAGCACGTGGCGGCTTCTCTGGCGGCAACGAAGATCTGGTTAAATACATCGAGCTGGGTTCCTGGTACTACTTCAACAAGAACATGAACGTGTACGCAGCGTACAAATTCAACCTGCTGGACGACAGCGCATACACCGAAGCTGCTGGCCTGTCTACCGACGACCAGGCTACTGTGGGTATCGTTTACCAGTTCTAATCAGTACACCACTTTGTTATATGTCTAATAAACAGGGCTTCGGCCCTGTTTTTTTATGTCCGAAAGCAAAAAGTGGCGACTTTTGAAAAGCCGCACGCTTTTCGTCGCAAACGGTTGGCATTTTGTAAAACTATCGTTAACCTGATAGCGGATTTCACTTCTGTAATCACAATGGAACTTCGTCATGTTTGAGAACATTACCGCCGCCCCTGCCGACCCTATTCTGGGCCTGGCCGATCTGTTTCGTGCCGATGACCGCCCTGGAAAAATCAACCTGGGTATTGGTGTCTATAAAGATGAAACCGGCAAAACCCCGGTGCTGACCAGCGTTAAAAAAGCCGAGCAGTTCTTGCTGGAAAACGAAAACACCAAAAACTACCTTGGCATCGATGGTATCCCGGAATTTGGTCGCTGCACTCAGGAGCTGCTGTTCGGCAAAGACAACGCGATCATCAGCGACAAGCGTGCCCGCACGGCACAAACCCCTGGCGGTACCGGTGCGCTGCGCGTGGCGGCGGATTTCCTGGCTAAAAACACCGACGTTAAAACCATCTGGGTGAGCAACCCAAGCTGGCCAAACCATAAAAGCGTCTTTAACTCAGCGGGTCTGGAAGTGCGTGAATACGCCTACTATGACGCGGTGAACCACACTCTGGACTTTGACGGCCTGCTGGCCAGCCTGAGCGAAGCGCAGGCGGGTGATGTGGTGCTGTTCCACGGCTGCTGCCATAACCCAACCGGTATCGATCCGACGCTGGAGCAGTGGGAACAGCTGGCAAAACTGTCCGTTGAAAAAGGCTGGCTGCCGCTGTTCGACTTCGCCTATCAGGGCTTTGCCCGTGGTCTGGAAGAAGATGCAGAAGGCCTGCGCGCGTTCGCCGCGCTGCACAAAGAGCTGATTGTTGCCAGCTCCTACTCCAAGAACTTCGGCCTCTACAACGAGCGCGTAGGCGCCTGTACGCTGGTGGCATCTGACGAGCAAACCGTTGATCGCGCATTCAGCCAGATGAAATCCGTGATTCGTGCTAACTACTCCAACCCGCCAGCACACGGCGCGTCAGTGGTTGCCACTATTCTCAGCAACGACGCCCTGCGCGCCATCTGGGAACAGGAACTGAACGACATGCGTCAGCGCATTCAGCGCATGCGTCTGCTGTTCGTGAACACCCTGGCGGAAAAAGGCGCGGATCGCGACTTTAGCTTCATCATCAAACAGAACGGCATGTTCTCATTCAGCGGCCTGACCAAAGAACAGGTTCTGCGTCTGCGTGAAGAGTTTGGCGTGTACGCGGTGGCATCCGGTCGTGTGAACGTGGCAGGCATGACGCCAGATAACATGGCGCCGCTGTGCGAAGCGATTGTAGCTGTGCTGTAATATCGCCATCAGACACAAAAAAGCCTGCATATGCAGTAATGCCGATCAGTTAAGGATCGGTTGATCGATCCAGTGGCTGTGTAAGAATCCGGAAATGTTCACTCGTTTCCGGATTTTTTTATGCACATTGGACAGGCTCTTGATCTGGTATCCCGTTACGAT
>NZ_JAMGZK010000042.1 GCF_025564065.1 Silvania hatchlandensis
TATGGTGGTACAGCACAAAAGTGGGGGTGATCGACCTGAAAAGAAAGTCGATCACCATGGGTAAAGGATGTTAAAAAGTGTTCACCCTGTCCCCGAACATCTGTCTACCATGTCCCCGGACTGTACATGAGGGGAGGGCCGGGGTGAGAGGAAAATTAAAGCGTTTCGCCGTTGCTGGCGATCACTTCTTTATACCAGTTAAAGCTCTTCTTACGTGAACGGGACATATCGCCGGTCCCATCGTCGTGCTTGTTCACGTAGATAAAACCGTAGCGCTTGCTGTACTGACCGGTGGTGAATGACACGCAGTCGATGCAGCCCCACGGGGTGTAGCCCATCAGATCCACTCCATCATAGGTCACCGCTTTTACCATCTCTTCTACGTGAGCGCGCAGGTAGTCGATACGGTAATCATCGTTGATGCTGCCATCTTCTTCTACTTTGTCGTACGCGCCAAAGCCGTTTTCCACGATAAACAGCGGCTTCTGATAACGTTCATACAGTTCACACAGGGCGTAACGCAGGCCCACCGGGTCAATCTGCCAGCCCCAGTCGGACGCTTTCACATGCGGGTTTGGCACGCTGCCTTCGAAGCCAGAAATCGCATCGCCGGTACCGCCTTCCGCTTTCACCGCGTTGGTCATGTAGTAGCTGAAGCCCAGATAGGCGCAGGTACCTTCACGCAGGATCTGTTCATCTCCGGCTTCCATCTGGATGGTGAAACCGCGACGCTCCCACTCATTCAGCACGTAAGACGGGTAGTAGCCGCGCAGCTGCACGTCGGTAAAGACATAGCGTTCACGCATTGATTCCTGGGCAAACATCACGTCTTCTGGTTTGCAGGAGAAAGGATAGAGCGCAACCATTGCCAGCATGCAGCCAACCTGCATTTCCGGGTTGATGCGACGGGCTGCTTTCACCGCCAGGGCACTGGCCACGAACTGGTGGTGCAGGACCTGATACATGGTCTCTTCCGGGTTTTGATGCTCGGTGTACACCACGCCGGAGCAGCAGTAGCCGAAAAGCGGCGCGCGCCAGTTACGCTGGTTGTTGATCTCGTTGAAGGTCATCCAGTATTTGACCTTGCTCTTGTAGCGCTCAAACACCACTTCGGCGAAATTAACGAAGAAATCGACCACCTTACGGTTGGTCCAGCCGCCGTATTCCTGCACCAGGTTTAGCGGCATTTCGAAGTGGGAGAGGGTGATCACCGGCTCGATATTGTACTTCAACAGTTCGTCGAACATGTCGTCGTAGAACTTCAGCCCTTCTTCGTTCGGCTGAGTTTCATCCCCTTTCGGGAAGATGCGCGTCCAGGCGATAGAAGTACGGAAGCATTTGAAGCCCATCTCGGCAAACAGCTTGATGTCTTCTTTATAGTGGCCGTGGAAGTCAATGGCTTCGTGGTTTGGATAGTATTTGCCAGCTTCCACCTGCTGGGTAATTTCACGCGGAACGCCGTGGGCGCCGCCGGTCAGCACGTCACAAATGCTCGGGCCTTTGCCGCCTTTGTTCCAGCCGCCTTCAACCTGGTGCGCCGCAACCGCGCCGCCCCATAAAAAGTCTTTCGGTAAGGTGAGTTTTTTCATCTTTGCTGATCTCGTTTATTGCTGTCTGTTTTTGAGTCTAACAAAGGGGAATAAAAAGTCACGATATAACAATTCGCAGAAATTGTAATTTGTTACCTCTAAAAAACAGGGTGTTTTATTCCGTTAATTTCTTCGCCAGCTTACGCCCCAGAGATTCAAGAATATAAACCACCGGAATTTGCGTCGTAATATCATAGACGCCTGCGATACGCGTTTGCGGGACATGCCAGGAGAGATTAAAGTCCGCCAGTTTCGCCAGCCGCGAATGTTCGTGGCTGGTAATGGAGAGCACCTTGCAGTGATGCAGGCTGAACTGGCTGGCGAAGCGCAGGATCTCTTCGGTTTCACCCGAGACCGAAAGCACAATCGCCAGAGCGTTTTTCGCCATATCGTTGGTGACCGGGAAATAAGGATCGTCGATATGGTTGCTGAACTTACCAATATTGGAAAAGAAACGTGCGCCATATTTTGCCAGCGACCCCGAGGTACCTGCGCCGACAAATATAATACGCTCCGACGATAAGATTATCTCTACGGCGTTATTTAATAGCGTATCAAATTCGTCGTTGTTTACGCTTTTGAAAAAACTGATAATCTCACTGGCACCAAAATTGGCCTGCTGCGGCTCGTTTTGTTCGAGATATAATTTAAAACGGACGCGGAATTCAGAATAGCCATCGCAATTCAGTTTGCGACAAAAGCGTAGCACGGTGGTGGTGGACACCCCCGCCGCATCTGCCAGTTCGCGGATGGTCATGTACATCACCCGATCGCGGTTTTTGATGACGGTGTTGTAGACCATCATCTCCAGATTATTGAGACTGGCAATGGCGGAATGGGAGAACATGCTCACAGTGGCTAAACTCACTTATCAGACTTCATCTTCAGGGAATAATAACATGCAGCCAAACGACATTACTTTTTTTCAGCGTTTTCAGGATGACATTCTGGCCGGGCGTAAAACCATCACCATCCGCGACGAGAGTGAAGCGCATTTCAAAGCGGGCGATATTCTGCGGGTTGGGCGTTTTGAGGATCAGGAGTACTTCTGCACCATTGAGGTGACGGACACCTCGACGGTGACGCTGGAGACGTTGACCGAAAAACATGCCCAGCAGGAGAACATGACGCGTGAGGAACTTAAGCGCGTGATCGCGGAAATCTATCCGCATCAGACGCAGTTTTATGTCATTGATTTTAAATGCCTTTGATTTTTTAAGTGAACGACCGTTAGCTGAAATGTTCTGTTAACATGATGATTATATTAGTCTAAATATCACATGATATTTATTTTGGCTAACAGGTGTTCACTGGAATCATTCTCAGTTAGCATAGTCTGCAATGCATTACTCACGTAGGTTTTCCTGGAGTTCTCTATGGTTAGCAAGTCATTAACCGTACAGGGATATTCACTGGCTGAGGAAATAGCCAACAGCATCAGTCACGGGATTGGTCTGGTGTTTGGTATTGTCGGGCTGGTGCTGCTGCTGGTACAGGCAGTCGACACTAACGCCAGCGCGCTGGCGATCACCAGTTACAGCCTGTACGGCGGGAGCATGATTTTATTGTTTCTGGCCTCTACGCTGTATCACGCCATTCCGCATCGGCGGGCCAAAACCTGGTTGAAGAAATTCGACCACTGCGCCATCTATCTGCTGATTGCCGGCACCTATACGCCTTTCTTGCTGGTCGGTCTGAATTCACCGCTGGCGCGTGGGCTGATGATTGTTATCTGGAGCCTGGCGCTGCTGGGGATCCTGTTCAAACTGACCATCGCGCACCGGTTTGAAGTGCTGTCGCTGGTGACCTATCTGACGATGGGCTGGCTGTCGCTGATTGTGGTGTATCAACTGGCGGTAAAACTGGCGGCGGGCGGGGTTACTCTGCTGGCGGTCGGGGGTGTGGTCTATTCGCTGGGGGTGATTTTTTACGTCTGTAATCGCATCCCCTACAACCACGCCATCTGGCACGGTTTTGTGCTGGGTGGCAGCGTGTGCCACTTCCTGGCGATTTATTTGTATGTCGGGCAGGTATAAATAAGATTGCCGGGTAAACCCGGCAACAGAATTCACTCTTCCAACGAGTACGGCAGCGGTTCAATGCTCAGAGTATTCACATCTTCGCGTACGCGGAACACGCTGTCTGGCTCCATATCGTTATTCATAACGGCCTGCACCAGCAGACGACCATCATCCAACTGAACGGCGGCCAGCACAGTGCCGGTACGGCGCCAGTTGTCACCCATTTTCAGTTCGAGGTCTTCGCCCGCTTCCGGTACGCGGCTGGCGTGACCGGCCAGATACCACAGCGCACGCTTGTTAGCGCCGCGGAACTTCGCTCGTGCGACCATCTCCTGGCCGGTGTAGCAGCCTTTTTTAAAGCTGATACCGCCGAGTGCCTGTAAATTCGTCGCCTGTGGAATAAACTGCCCGCTGTTTGCAGCGTCGATAACCGGCTGGCCCGCTTCGATGTTGAGCGCCAGCCACTGCTGGGAATTGTTCAGCTGCGCTTCGCCGCGCAGGGCTTCGGTAACGCGCTCAGCTGTTGCTGCGTCGGTGACCAGCAGAAAACGCTCTGCAGGGTGTTCAAACCACAGAAGGGAAGTGACGCCGTCGCTGATGACCTGTTTTTCCCCATCTGGCAGCTCGCTGAACAGGTTTTTCAACGCGGCGCGCGCCTGGAACCCTGCCACGCCTAACAGCACTAATTCATCATCAGCGGCGATGGTGACTTTGGAGAATACCGCATACTTTTTCAGCTCGGTGAGCTGCGCATCGCGCAGGCTGCGGCGTTCGATCAGGGCAAAACCGGCCCCGCGGCGGAAAAGACGCAGGTTGCTCCACATCTTGCCTTTAGGATCGCAGTGCGCGGCCAGCAGGTGCTGGTGCTCGGTCAACTGGCTGACGTCCGCAGTCACCTGGCCCTGCAGGTACTTTTCGCTATCTGCACCTGTGAGAGTCGCCAGCGCCCAGTCATCAAGCGTCATAAGCGTCAGCGGCAGACGCGCAGAGGCGACAGGCTGGCGCGGAGAAAAAGGTGTAAAAGCCATAGTGATGTCCTGAATTGCTTAACGCTTTGTTAAGGCCTAATGGTAAAAGAGACTGTAGCCATTGCAAGTGGTTTCATCAGGCTATTCGTGCCTTCACGCAGTTCTGCGTAATGCAGCGCAAAACCGATGAACACGTATATTCTTTGCGGTTTTTTTCTGAAGGCGTGCTGTGAGTCTGTAATATTGCAGTAATGAAGCCGCAAAAAACACGTTACACTAAGGGCAGTTTCTTCACGGTTGATGCACATTTCAGCAGAGACGAACAGAATACTGCCTGAACTCAACGTTATGCAGGAATAGAACACATGGATATTAGTAACAAACCCCGCATTCACTGGGCATGTCGTCGCGGCATGCGCGAGCTCGACATTTCCATCATGCCGTTCTTCGAATACGAATACGACAGCCTAAGCGATGACGATAAACATCTGTTCATCCGCCTGCTCGAGAGCGACGATCCCGACTTATTTAACTGGTTGATGAATCACGGCAAACCTGCCGACGCCGAACTGCAACGGATGGTGCTTTTAATTCAAACACGGAATCGGGAACGTGGTCCTGTGGCAATCTGATCTGCGCGTCTCGTGGCGCTCACAGTGGATGTCTCTTTTGCTCCACGGCCTGGTTGCGGCGTTGATCCTGTTGATGCCGTGGCCGCTTAGCTACACACCACTCTGGCTGCTATTACTTTCGCTGGTAGTGTTCGATAGCGTGCGTAGCCAGCGGCGCATCAACACCCGGCAGGGTGAAATCAAACTGCTGATGGATTCCCGCCTACACTGGCAAGGGAGTGACTGGGAGATTGTTGGCACCCCGTGGATGCTTAATGTCGGCATGATGTTTCGTCTGCGCAAAGGCGACGGACAGCGCTGCCACCATTTATGGTTATCCGCAGACAGTATGGATGAAGGGGAGTGGCGGGATCTGCGCCGGATGATTTCGCAACAACCGACGCATGGACGGCGGTAGCGGTTTAGCTGAACTGCTCCGCCATTTCGCCCAGGATCTGCTCGCACCAGTTTTGCAGGCGCTCTTCGCTTAGATCGTACTGGTTGGTTTCATCCAGTGCCAGCCCAACAAACAGCTGGCCGTCGGCAATGATTGGCTTCTTGCTGGTAAACTCATAGCCTTCGGTCGGCCAGTAACCAATAAACGTCACGCCTTTTGCTGCCAGCTTGTCATGCAGCATCCCCAGCGCGTCGAGGAACCACTCGCCGTAGCCTAACTGATCGCCCATGCCGTACAGCGCGATGATTTTGCCTTCAAGCTGCAGCGAATCAAGCTGTTCCCAGATCGCTTCCCAGTCTTCCTGCAGTTCACCAAAGTCCCAGGTGGGGATCCCGAGGATCAGCACGTCGTACTGTTCCATCACCGTCGGGGCGTCGTCTTTAAGATTATGCAGCGTCACCAGTTCCGGGCCGATAATGTCGCGAATTTTCTCCGCTGCCATCTCGGTGTAGCAGGTGCTGGAACCATAAAACAGACCAATATTCATCGCTAAAATGTCTCAATACTTGCTATGACTTTGCGAGTAGTGTACCAGAAACAATGCGCATTCAGGCATAATGCACCGATTGCTGAACCATAGGGGCTGATGTGGAAAAGGATCTCGCACTCATCGAACAGTTTCTCGATGCGCTGTGGCTGGAGAAGAATCTGGCCGAAAATACCCTCAGTGCTTACCGACGCGATCTGGCGATGCTGACGGCCTGGCTACAGCATCATGGCCGCTCCCTCGAAACCGCGCAAAGTGACGATCTGCAGGCCCTGCTGGCCGAGCGCATGGAAGGCGGCTATAAGGCCACCAGCTCCGCGCGGCTGCTAAGCGCTATCCGGCGTCTGTTTCAGCATCTGTATCGTGAGAAATTCCGCGCGGACGATCCCAGTGCGGTGCTGGCCTCGCCAAAGCTGCCGCAGCGTCTGCCGAAAGATCTTAGCGAAGCGCAAATTGAGAGATTATTACAGTCGCCCGTGGTTGACCAACCGCTGGAGTTACGCGATAAAGCGATGCTTGAGGTCTTATACGCCACCGGGTTGCGCGTCTCGGAGCTGGTCGGCTTGTCGATGAGCGACATCAGCCTGCGTCAGGGCGTGGTACGGGTGATCGGTAAAGGCAATAAAGAGCGTCTGGTGCCGCTGGGCGAAGAGGCGGTGTACTGGCTGGAGAACTATCTTGAGTACGGGCGTCCGTGGTTACTCAACGGGGTCTCTATCGATGTGCTGTTCCCGAGCCAGCGCGCCCGACAAATGACGCGTCAAACCTTCTGGCATCGCATCAAACATTACGCCACACTGGCGGGTATCGACAGTGAAAAACTTTCGCCGCACGTTCTGCGTCATGCCTTTGCCACCCATCTTTTAAACCATGGCGCCGATCTGCGCGTGGTCCAGATGCTGCTGGGGCACAGTGACCTGTCAACGACGCAAATCTACACGCATGTCGCGACGGAACGCCTGCGGCAGCTACACCAACAGCATCACCCACGCGCGTGAGTGCTGAATCGCAACAGGAATGAATATGAAAAAGTCTTTAGTGCTGTTCTCTCTGCTGGCAGCCTCATTATCCGGTCTGGCCCACGCTGACGATGCGGCCATTAAACAATCGCTGGCGAAGCTCGGCGTCACCAGCAGTGATATTCAACCTGCGCCGGTCGCAGGGCTGAAGACGGTGCTGACCAACGGCGGCGTGCTGTACGTCACCGAAGACGGTAAGCACTTTCTGCAGGGCCCGATGTACGACGTGAGCGGCGCTCAGCCGGTGAACATCACCAACCAGATGCTGATGAAAAACCTGAATGCGCTGGAAAAAGAGATGATCGTCTACAAAGCTGCGCAGGAAAAACACGTCATTACCGTGTTTACCGACATCACCTGCGGCTACTGTCACAAGCTGCATGAAGAGATGAAAGACTACAACGCGCTGGGGATCACCGTGCGTTACCTCGCATTCCCGCGCGCGGGCATCAATAGCAAACCAGAACAGGATATGAAGGCCATCTGGTGCGCCAAAGATCGCAAAAAAGCGTTCGATGATGCGATGAGCAGCAAAGGCGTTCAGCCTGCTTCCTGCGATATCGATATTGCGAACCACTACGCGCTGGGCGTGCAGTTCGGCGTGACCGGAACTCCGGCTATCGTGCTGAGCAACGGCTATGTGGTGCCGGGCTATCAGGGGCCGAAAGAGATGAAAGAGTTCCTCGACGCGCACCAGAAACAGTTTGGCGGTAAATAATTCACGTGAAATCAACGATACAGCTTCGTCGCCGTGAGGTGGATGCACATGCAGATCTGCCCGCCGATCTGCCCCCCCTTCTGCGTCGGCTGTACGCCAGTCGCGGCGTGCATAACGCGGGCGACCTTGAACGCGGCGTAAAAGGCATGCTGCCCTGGCAGCAGCTCAGCGGTGTGGATCGCGCAGCCGAACTGCTTTACCAGGCATTTAGCGAAGGGACACGGATCATCGTTGTCGGTGATTTTGATGCGGATGGCGCCACCAGCACCGCGCTGAGCGTGCTCAGCCTGCGGGCGATGGGGTGCGATAACGTTGCGTATCTGGTGCCGAATCGCTTTGAGGACGGCTACGGCCTGAGCCCGGAAGTGGTCGATCAGGCGCACGCGCGCGGCGCGCAGATGATCCTGACGGTGGATAACGGGATCTCGTCCCATGCCGGTGTCGATCATGCGCACAAACTGGGGATCCCGGTGCTGGTCACCGATCACCACCTGCCCGGCGACACGCTCCCGGCGGCAAAAGCGATCGTTAACCCCAATCTGCGCGAATGTG
Source organism: Silvania hatchlandensis (assembly GCF_025564065.1). Taxonomy (GTDB): domain Bacteria; phylum Pseudomonadota; class Gammaproteobacteria; order Enterobacterales; family Enterobacteriaceae; genus Enterobacter; species Enterobacter hatchlandensis. The sequence continues at coordinate 8,423 of NZ_JAMGZK010000042.1, forward strand.
CGTTTCCGTCAAAATCGCTGGCGGGCGTGGGGGTCGCGTTCTACCTGATGCTGGCGCTGCGCACGCTGCTGCGGGATAAAGGCTGGTTTGACGCGCGCGGGATTGCGGTGCCCAATCTGGCTGAGCTGCTGGATCTGGTGGCGCTCGGCACCGTGGCCGACGTAGTGCCGCTGGATGCCAACAACCGCATTCTGACCTGGCAAGGCCTGAGCCGCATTCGTGCGGGTAAATGCCGTCCGGGCATTAAGGCACTGCTGGAAATTTCCAACCGCGATCCCCAGAAGCTGGCTGCCAGCGATCTGGGCTTTGCTCTTGGGCCGCGTCTGAACGCGGCGGGGCGTCTGGATGATATGTCGGTCGGCGTGGCGCTGCTGTTGTGCGACAACATCGGTGAGGCGCGGGTGCTGGCCAGCGAGCTGGATGCCCTGAACCAGACCCGCAAAGAGATTGAGCAGGGGATGCAGGCCGAGGCCCTGACCCTCTGTGAAAAGCTGGAACGCAGCAGCGAGACGCTGCCCGGCGGGCTGGCGATGTATCACCCCGAGTGGCATCAGGGCGTGGTCGGTATTTTAGCCTCGCGCATCAAAGAGCGTTTTCACCGCCCGGTGATTGCGTTTGCCCCTGCCGGAGACGGGACGCTGAAAGGCTCCGGTCGATCCATTCAAGGGCTGCATATGCGTGATGCGCTTGAGCGGCTGGATACGCTGCATCCGGGGCTGATGATAAAGTTTGGCGGCCACGCGATGGCGGCGGGTTTATCACTTGAAGAGGCGAAGTTCGATCAGTTTCAGCGTCTGTTCAGCGAGCTGGTGACCGACTGGCTGGATCCGGCCCTGCTGCAGGGTGAGGTGGTCTCCGACGGCCCGTTAGCGGCTGCCGATATGACTATGGAGGTGGCGCAGATGCTGCGCGACGCCGGGCCGTGGGGACAGATGTTCCCGGAGCCGCTGTTCGACGGGCGTTTTCGCCTGCTGCAACAGCGTCTGGTTGGCGAGCGTCACCTGAAAGTGATGGTTGAGCCGGTGGGCGGTGGGCCCCTGCTGGATGGGATCGCCTTTAACGTCGATACCGCGGTCTGGCCGGATAACGGCGTGCGCGAAGTCGAGCTGGCCTACAAACTGGATATCAACGAGTTTCGCGGCAACCGCACGCTGCAAATCATCATCGACCATATCTGGCCACTTTAGCATCACTATTCCGCTATAAAACAGGGCGTGAATCCGGTACAATTCCGCCCTTATCACCGCATTTTACTCGTCCATAAAAGAAAACAGACCATGTTTGAAATTAATCCGGTAAAGAACCGCATTCAGGACCTCACGGAGCGCTCCGACGTTCTTAGGGGGTATCTTTGACTATGATGCTAAGAAAGAGCGTCTTGAAGAAGTAAACGCCGAGCTGGAACAGTCGGACGTCTGGAACGAACCTGAACGCGCACAGGCGCTGGGTAAAGAACGTTCTTCTCTCGAAGCCATCGTCGATACGTTGGATCAAATGGCGCAGGGTCTGGAGGATGTTTCCGGGCTGCTGGAGCTGGCAATTGAAGCCGACGACGAAGAGACGTTCAACGAAGCCGTTGCAGAACTCGACGTGCTGGAAGAGAAGCTGGCTCAGCTTGAATTCCGTCGTATGTTCTCCGGTGAGTATGACAGCGCCGATTGTTATCTCGATATCCAGGCCGGTTCCGGCGGGACAGAAGCGCAGGACTGGGCCAGCATGCTGACGCGTATGTATCTGCGTTGGGCTGAAGCACGCGGCTTCAAGACCGAGATCATCGAAGAATCCGAAGGCGAAGTGGCGGGTCTGAAATCTGTCACCGTCAAAATTATTGGTGATTACGCTTATGGATGGCTGCGTACTGAAACCGGCGTTCATCGCCTGGTGCGTAAGAGTCCGTTCGATTCCGGTGGTCGTCGCCACACCTCTTTCAGCTCCGCGTTTGTCTATCCGGAAGTGAAAGACGATATCGATATCGAAATCAACCCGGCTGACCTGCGTATCGACGTTTACCGCGCCTCCGGTGCGGGTGGTCAGCACGTTAACCGTACCGAATCGGCGGTGCGTATTACGCACATCCCAACCAATACGGTAACGCAGTGCCAGAACGACCGTTCCCAGCATAAGAACAAAGACCAGGCCATGAAGCAAATGAAAGCCAAGCTTTATGAACTGGAGATGCAAAAGAAAAATGCTGAGAAACAGGCGATGGAAGACAACAAATCTGACATCGGCTGGGGCAGCCAGATCCGTTCTTATGTCCTTGATGACTCCCGCATTAAAGACCTGCGTACCGGTGTTGAAACCCGTAACACGCAGGCGGTGCTGGATGGCAGCCTGGACCAATTTATCGAAGCAAGTTTGAAAGCAGGGTTATGAGGAACCAACATGTCTGAACAACAAGTACAGAGCGCTGACGCGGTAGCAGATCTTAATAATGAACTGAAAACCCGCCGCGAGAAGCTGGCTACACTGCGTGAGCAGGGCGTGCCGTTCCCGAACGATTTCCGCCGCGATCGCACCTCAGACCAACTGCACGCTGACTTCGACGCTAAAGAGAACGAAGAGCTGGAAGCGCTGGACATCGAAGTGGCCGTTGCCGGCCGCATGATGACCCGCCGCATTATGGGTAAAGCGTCCTTCATCACCCTGCAGGACGTGGGCGGCCGTATTCAGCTGTACGTTTCGCGTGACGACCTGCCAGAAGGCATCTACAACGAGCAGTTTAAAAAGTGGGATCTGGGCGATATCCTCGGTGCCCGCGGTAAGCTGTTCAAAACCAAGACCGGCGAGCTGTCCATTCACTGCACCGAGCTGCGTCTGCTGACCAAAGCCCTGCGCCCGCTGCCGGACAAGTTCCACGGCCTGCAGGATCAGGAAGCACGCTACCGTCAGCGTTACCTGGATCTCATCTCTAACGATGACTCCCGCAACACCTTCAAAATTCGCTCTCAGATCATGGCCGGTATCCGCCAGTTCATGGTTGGCCGCGACTTTATGGAAGTGGAAACGCCAATGATGCAGGTGATCCCGGGCGGTGCGTCTGCGCGTCCGTTCATCACCCATCACAACGCACTGGACCTGGACATGTACCTGCGTATCGCGCCGGAACTGTACCTCAAGCGTCTGGTGGTTGGCGGCTTCGATCGCGTATTCGAGATCAACCGTAACTTCCGTAACGAAGGCATTTCCGTTCGTCATAACCCAGAGTTCACCATGATGGAACTCTATATGGCGTACGCAGATTACAAAGATCTGATCGAGCTGACCGAATCCCTGTTCCGTACCCTGGCGCAGGATATTCTGGGCAAAACCGAAGTGCCTTACGGTGAAGAAGTCTTCGACTTCGGTAAGCCGTTCGTTAAGCTGACTATGCGCGAGGCTATCAAGAAGTACCGTCCGGAAACCGAGATGGCCGATCTGGATAACTTCGACTCGGCGAAAGCAATCGCTGAAAGCATCGGTATCAAGGTTGAGAAGAGCTGGGGTCAGGGCCGTATCGTGACCGAGATCTTCGAAGAAGTGGCCGAAGCGCATCTGATTCAGCCGACCTTTATCACCGAATACCCGGCCGAAGTGTCTCCGCTGGCGCGTCGTAACGACGAGAACCCAGAGATTACTGACCGCTTCGAATTCTTCATCGGTGGCCGTGAAATCGGCAACGGCTTTAGCGAGCTGAACGATGCGGAAGATCAGGCGCAGCGCTTCCAGGACCAGGTTAACGCGAAAGCCGCGGGCGATGACGAAGCGATGTTCTTCGATGAAGACTACGTGACCGCACTGGAACACGGTTTGCCGCCAACGGCAGGTCTGGGTATTGGTATCGACCGTATGGTTATGCTGTTCACCAACAGCCACACCATCCGCGACGTGATCCTGTTCCCGGCGATGCGTCCGGTAAAGTAAGTCGTTAAGTTATTAAAAAGCCCCGGCGTTAATCGCGTCGGGGCTTTTTTTATTTATGTGCGCGGGCAGCGTAAGCCAGCAGCTCGGCTTTGGCCTCGTGGGCCTCCATTACCATCCACGGGCTAAAGGCCCAGGGCGTAGCCTGTAACGCGCAGAGCAGCGCATCCAGTTTGACCCACTGATAATCCATCACTTCATCACGATTAATCGCCACGGCGCCGTCAGCCTGCGCGGCAAACACCGGGCAGAGCTCGTTTTCGACAATCCCGGAAGGGTCGGTTTCGCAGTAACGAAATGCCGGGGCAACCGAAAGAATATCCGTAATTTCTATACCCACCTCAAAGCGGCAGCGACGGATCAGCGCCTGCTCCGGGGCTTCGTCCAGCTGTGGATGACCGCAAACGGAATTCGTCCACACGCCGGGCCAGGCTTTTTTGCTCATGGCGCGACGCGTTACCAGGCATTCGCCATGGGCGTTGAAAAGCCAGCACGAGAATGCCAGATGAAGGGGGGTATGCGAGGTGTGCGCAGCGTACTTCTCCTGCGTGCCGATAACGGCGCCTCGATCGTTTACCAGAATGACGTGTTCCTGTGTTCCCATAGTGACTCCCGAGCTGATATCGCCGGATGGGACTGACTTACAGCGTTCAGGTAAGTTCAGCGCGATCGGGCCGGGCGAGTATAGCCTAATCACCCGTAGGCTTTTTGTCGTATAGGGTGCTCTTGGGCATCGGCAGTGAGGCTGTTATGATAGCGCGGCCATTCACGCCGACCGAGGAACTGTTGTGTTCGCAGGAAGCCCGACGAAAAATCCCGTTTCTGCTCTGTTTTGCCTGATCCTGGCCTTGCTACTGGCAGGCTGCGCGGGCAGCCAATCATCGGATTCTGGTCCTGTATATACCGTTAAACGCGGCGATACCCTGTATCGCATTGCGCGGTCGACCGGCACCAGCGTGAGGGATCTCGCGCGGCTCAACAACATCTCTGCGCCCTACACCATCGAAGTGGGGCAAAAACTGAAGGTCAACGGTGCGACTGCCAAAAAATCCTCGTCGAAAAGCAGCGGTAAAACCGCCGCGGTGACGCCATCTTACGTGGTGCCTAAATCGTCATGGCCTCCGGTAGGACAGCGCTGCTGGGTCTGGCCTGCGAGCGGTAAAGTGGTGATGCCGTACTCCACCTCCGAAGGCGGCAACAAAGGCATTGATATCGCCGGTACCCGAGGCGCACCAGTGTATGCCTCCGATGCGGGCAAAGTGGTCTACGTCGGCAATCAGCTGCGCGGCTACGGTAATTTGATCATGATTAAGCACGGCGAGGATTACATCACCGCCTACGCCCATAACGATTCGATGCTGGTTAACAACGGCCAAAACGTGAAGGCCGGACAGAAGATTGCTACCATGGGCAGTACCGGCTCTAACACCGTGGCGCTGCATTTCCAGATCCGCTACCGGGCGACGGCTATCGATCCGGTGCGCTACTTGCCGGCGCAGGGCAGCAAACCGAAGTGCTAAGTGACTATTTAATCGCCACTTAGTCATCGGGAGTCTTGTCAGAAGGTGCGTAAAGTCTATAATGCCTTACGCACCTCAAAGCGGGCGTAGTTCAATGGTAGAACGAGAGCTTCCCAAGCTCTATACGAGGGTTCGATTCCCTTCGCCCGCTCCAGCTTTTCTATCTCACTCACTGACATCCTTGTCACTCTTCATTACATCCTGCATCTTGTAACCAGCAGATATAACTGGACTATACTGGCTATTACCCCCTGCTATCAGGTCATGTTATGCATCTCATTCCCCCCATCCGTCCGGAAGCGTCCGTGCAGCGTTTAACTGCCGTGCTTGAGCCGATTGCTGAAAAAATGAAGGTTGTTCCGCGTAAAAGAATGACGTGGACCCATAAAGGCCGCCCGCAGCTGTACCTGTTTTTGCAGGGGGCGCTGTCGATCCTGCGCGCTTCCGATGGTCTGCTAATTGTCACGGTCTACGACTCGCATCTGTTTGGCATTGCGGAGATGATCCAGCCGACGAAAGGGCATATTCTGCGCGCGGAATCTGAATCGACCATACTGCGTGTCGATGCAGAACAGGCGGTGGAATGCTTTCGCCAGCAAGGATTATGGGAAGACGCTGCAGCCGTGCTCTCTTACCATACTGCTTATCTGTTTTACCGCGATGCTTTAGTGATGCAGCAGCGGACCTATTCGGTGATACGTAGCCACCTGCTGGAGATGATGACTTTGCCGGAAGAGGCCCGGATGCGAATATCCATTCTGGATTATATTCAGGACCGAACCCTCCTTTCACGCAGCAGTATATTAAATGTGCTGTCGGCCCTGAAGCGTGGAGAATATATCACCTTTAAGCGCGGCGGATATCTGCAGGAACTAAAAGCCTTGCCCGAGTCGTTCTGAAGGGAAATTTAAAATTAAACAGAATTTGCATTAACCTCGTCTGCGTTTCGCTATATCGTTTGCCGACTGAAATATATCAATAAATTTGTCTACGGTAAGTGTAAACGGGATTATTATGAAGAAGACGATTGTTGCGCTAATTATTGCGAATGCTTTCACAACCACCGCCGCTTTTGCTGCGGGTGATGCCGGCACCTGGTACAGCGGTGCAAAATTCGGTTGGTCGCACTATTTCGATACCAACACCGGTGCAAAAGCACGCGAAAACAATAGCGGCACAAACCATTTTGATATCGATCGCGATAATGTGGGCGGCGGTATTTATACCGGCTACCAGATTAACCCATGGCTGGCGGTTGAAGGTGGTTACGACTATTTAGGGAATATGCAGATCAACGGTCATCAAGGTGGCTCTGGCGCCAGAATGAAAAGTCAGGGTATTCAGATGTCCCTGAAAGCCAGCTATGCCGTAACGCCAAATTGGGACCTGTATGGTCGCGCCGGGGCGATGGGCTACCGCGCAGAATCTGACGTCAGCGGCCATAACCGCTTTGAAACCGGCGTGCGCCCGCTGGCGGCCGTCGGTACCGAATATGCCTTTAATAAAAACTGGGCAGGCCGCGTTGAGTATCAGTGGGTGAGCAACGTGGGTAATGCCTACCAGATCGGTGTAAGTAGCGACGTCAGTTCGGTCACGGCCGGGCTGACTTACCGTTTCGGCCAGCATGACGATACCCCCGTTGTCGCGACGCCTGCGGCTGTTGTGGCACCGGCTCCCGCGCCGCAGCACTTTAATCTTAAGTCCGATGTAATGTTCGGTTATGACTCCGCCACCCTCACCAGCGAAGGGCATGCTGCCATTCGTCAGCTGTATAACAGCCCTGGCTTACAGCCTGCTGACGGCAAGTCGGCAGTAGTTGTTGGCTACAGCGATCGCCTCGGCGCGTCTGACTACAATCAGCAACTCTCCTCGCGCCGTGCGCAAGCTGTTGCCGATGAGCTGGTTTCTTTGGGCATTCCGGCACAAAACGTCTCCGCAGAAGGCCGCGGCGAAAGTGAGTCGGTAACGGGGTCACAGTGTAATGGTCAGAGCGGCAATGCGCTGATTGGGTGCTTGTCTCCGGATCGTCGTGTGGTGGTAGAAATTACCGACAAGTAAAAAACCTCGCTATTTAAACAGGCCCGGCATTGCGATGTCGGGCCTTTTTTTAACCGCGAATAATGGGGTTCAACACAAGGTGAATTTGCTGCAACCCAACTTCATTCTGCTCTTTCAGGTACTGCTGATTAATCATGCCTAACGCCTCAAGTTTTGAAAGGGAAGCGTAGACGGGCTGTATATCGCTATCCTGGGCAAAAATATCTTTGGTTTTAACATCCTGTAGATACTGTTTTTTAAGCGCACCAGTAAGAGAATCAATATCCTGTTTATTGCTTTTATACAGTAAGGCGGTATGTGATGCCGGTAATGTATGTGTACCTGGGAGAATAAACGGAATTTGCAGAGCATTAATCTGCACGACTTTATTCGGTGCCGGCGTGCTGCACCCGATTAGCGACGTTAAACTCAGCGCTATAATGAGTGGCGAAAGGTGTTTCATGGACAACGTGTATCTCTGTTAAAAGTAACCCCTCATTATCCAACGTGAATAAAGACATCACAGGTAATTGTTGTTTATTTTTAAATTTCATTTCCGATTTCCCAAAGTAAAGGGCTATGCTTACTGCGAACGTAAAAAAACGACAGAGGCAATGTCATGGATAACGATCTCCTGGACGCAGGATACCGGGCCTATACCGGTGAAAAAATTGACGTCTACTTTAATACCGGTATCTGTCAGCATGCGGGTAATTGCGTGCGCGGCAGCGGTAAGCTATTCAATCTGAAACGTAAACCCTGGGTAATCCCGGATGAAGTGGATGTTGAAACCGTTGTACGTGTGATTGACACCTGCCCGAGCGGCGCACTCAAATACCGCCACAAATAAGCGAGACACTATGGAAATTCAGGAAGGCCATAATAAGTATTACGTGAACGACGCCGACGGCAATCAGGTTGCGGAGATTGTCTTTGTCCCCACCGGCGAGCACCTCAGCATTATTGAGCATACGGACGTTGATGAGAGCCTGAAAGGGCAGGGAGTAGGCAAGCTGCTGGTGGCGAAGGTGGTGGAAAAGATGCGTGCAGAAAATCGCAAAATCATTCCCCTGTGCCCGTTTGCAAAACACGAATTTGATAAGACCCGCGAATATGATGATATCCGCGCCTGAAACACCCCGCGTGCGGCTGCGGCAATGGCGACCAGACGATCTGGTACCCTTTGCCGCCCTGAACAGCGATCCGGAGGTGATGGGGTGCTTCCCCGCTCCCCTGAGCCGGGAAGAGAGCGATGCGCTGGCAGAACGTTTTAGCGCACTCATTGATCTTAACGGCTGGGGATTCTGGGCCATGGAGGAGAAGGTCAGCGGAACCTTTCTCGGTACGGTCGGGTTGCATCATCAACCCGATCGTTTTCCCTTTTCGCCCTGTACCGAAATTGGCTGGCGTCTGGCGAAACCATTCTGGCACAAGGGGTTTGCCTGCGAAGCGGCAACGGCCTGCCTGGCCTTTGCCTTTCAGGAACTGCGGCTGAATGAGGTGGTTTCATTTACCTCCATCCACAACGTCTCTTCCGAATCGTTAATGCTGCGCCTGGGGATGACAAAACAGAGCTATTTTCTGCATCCGTCGCTTCCCCCTGAGCACCGTCTTGCGCTTCATGTGCTGTACCATCTCAAGCGATAAACATCACCGACACGCACATTATCCCGACAATCAGCGTCAGCACGTTGCCGATGGATCGATAAGGCTTCAGGGCCGGGATCAGATACGTCGACAGCGTCGGCATGATGAACAGGATCATGGCGATAAGCGGCCCGCTGATGGCGTAAATCATCGAGATGGCGTTGGGATTAATGCAGCACACCGCAAAGGTGATCAGTGAAACCCCGATAATCGACACCGCCCGGTTGAAGGCCCGGCTTTTCTTGACCCCCACCTGATTCAACGAGGATTTCACGATCTCCGTCGCCCCTTCAATCACGCCAAAGTAGGTGCCGAGAAACGACTTCGACATTGCGACAATCGCCACCACAATGCCGGAGATCCCAAGCCAGGCCGGGGAGGAGGGCATCATCGACAGCGCAGAGAGGATCGTCACCCCTTCGTCTTTGGCCGCGATGATATACGACGGCGGGATCGACAGCAGGCAGCTAAAGACAAAGAACAGCACGCTCAGGCAGATGATCAGGTACGCCACCTTCATGATGCGGGTGCATTTACCCATGGCGGCATCGCCGTACTTCTCCCGGCGGTCGACGGCAAAGGTCGAAATAATCGGGGTGTGGCTGAAGGCAAAGACCATCACCGGAATCGAGACCCATACCTGGTGCAGGGTGTGCTGATCGAACGTCATCTGGCTGGTGAGCAGCGAAGGCTGCCAGCTGCCGGTGAGGTACAGCGACACCAGCAGGAAGTACGCAATCAGCGGGAAGACCAAAAAGCCCATCACCCGAATGGTGATATGCCGCCCCATTAAGAAGATCAGATTCAACGTCAGCACCACGCCCAGGCTGACCAGCACCCTCACGGTAGTATCCACCGTCATGTGTTTGGCCAGCTGTTCGGTCAGCGAGTTGGTGATTGCCACGGCATAAATTAACACCACTACAAAAAAGGCGACAAAGTAGAGCGTAGTGATCAGATTCCCGATGGTCTTCCCGTAATAGTGGGTGACCGCCCCGGTGATCCCTTCACTGGCCTTTGTCTTTGCACAGAGGATGAACTGGCATAACGCTTTGTGGGGCCAGTAGGTGAGTGGGTATGCCACGAGGGCAGTGATGAGCAGGACGATAGCGCCTGCGGACCCCAGCTGGATAGGCAGAAACAACGTTCCTGCACCCACGGCAGTGCCGTACAGGGCAAAGCTCCAGAGGGTCTCTTCTTTAGACCAGATTTTCGACATGAGAGAAACGTATCAACTATAAAACCAACAAAAAAGGAGGCTATTTTACCATAATGCTGAGCGCATGGCGCAGTTGACGCTGTGAGGGGAGGGCCGGAAAGGATTTCCGGCCGGGAAGATTAGTCAGCGATCGTCCGCTGCTGCTGGCGTCGCGCCATCAGGCGATCGCGCAGGGTGTCGTAGGCCCAGTTATAGAACATGGTGTACGGCAGGAAGAAAATAAAGAAACCGATCTCGAGGGTAAAGGCCTGCAGCAGGCTTACCCCCAGCACCATCGACACGATGCTGACGCCGATAAAAATAAACCCGACTTCAAAGCCGAGGGCGTGCAGGGCGCGGACTTTCGCGGTGCGGGCCACTTTATGTCGTGGCCACACTCTGTCGAAACCGGCGTTGTAGATGATGTTCCAGATCATCGCCGTGGTGGCGAGAATAATCGTTAACGCGCCCATCTCCAGGATCGGGCGCTGCATTAGCCAGGCGGTGGTCGGGGCGAGGATGGCCGTGGCAATCCCCTCAAAACAGACGGCGTGGAAGATGCGTTCCGGCAGTGTTCTGCGCTGAATGTCGTTGTGCTGCATACTCTGATACCTCATTAACTTGCCGGGATGGGCAAAATCTGGTGCTATTTTTATCGATAAAACTGATATATAAAAGTTAGATTCCATCGATAAAGTAGATACCTCATGCGCTACTCACCCGAAGCGTTAACCGCGTTTGTTGAAACGGTGGCGGCAGGCTCTTTCTCCGCTGCCGCTCGCCGCCTGCGTAAAAGCCAGTCCACTATCAGCACTGCCATCGCCCATCTGGAAGACGATCTCGGCTTTGCGCTGTTCGATCGCAGCGCCCGCCAGCCGGTGCTCACTGCCCAGGGCAAGCAGGTGCTGGGCTACGTTCAGTCGATCCTGGCGGCCAGCGCGCGGCTGGATGAGCTGGCGGTGTCGCTCAGCGAAGAGACCGAAGCGCGGCTGACCTTTGTGCTGTCGGATACGCTGCACCCGGATGTACTGGAAGATCTGCTGTTCCGCTTTGATGAGCGCTTTCCCCACACCGAATTCGAATGCCTGGTCGGCGAAGAAGAAGATGTCATCGACCTGCTGCAAAAAGGGCGGGCGCACATCGGCCTGACCGAGGCGCGGGAAAGTTATCCCACCGACATCGCTGCGATCCGCCTGCCGATGCAGACCCATATGGCGATTTATACTTCGGTGGGCCATCCGCTGGCGGCGCAAAGGCAGACAGCAGCCGATGAACTGCACGGCTGGCGCGAGCTGCGGCTGAACACCTATATGGAACGCGAGCCGGTGCTGGCGCAGGGGCCAGTGTGGTCGGCGCCCAACTATCTGATGCTGCTCAGCATGGCGGTGCAGGGCTTCGGCTGGTGCGCGCTGCCCTGCGCGCTGGTGGAGGAGTTTGCCCCGACAAAAACGCTGGTGCAGCTCAACGTGCCGGGCTGGCCGCGATCGGTAGCGATCGATCTGGTGTGGAATAAACGCTCCCCGCCGGGGACGGCCGGAAACTGGCTGCGGCACTATCTGCAGCACAAGGCGGATCCGTTGTGATCAAGACCACCGTCAACACGATCTACACTTAACAACGTGTGTTGATCGACGGAGAAGACCCATGGGCGCTAAAAATATGATTACGCCTCAGACGCTGATGCTTTCAGCCCGGGACTGGATGCCGAATAATCCCCATTTGCCGGTATTGATCTATAAAGGGGCGATACCGGATGGCGATATTGCAAGCCGGTTTGAACACCGATTTGCCAATAACGGCTGGCCGCCCCAGTGGCGCAACGGGGTTTTCGACTATCACCATTACCACTCTACTGCTCATGAAGTTTTAGGTATTGCCCAGGGGGCGGCGCGCCTGCTGATGGGTGGGCCAGGAGGAGAAGTGATCGAGGTAGAAGCGGGGGACGCACTTTTATTGCCTGCGGGCACCGGGCACTGTCGTTTATCTGCAACGCGCGATTTTTTGGTGGTGGGGGCTTATCCGCCGGGGACGGATGCCGATCTGTGTAAGCAGGCTGCGACACCGGCAATGCTGGCGCGTATCGTTGCGCTTCCGTTTCCTGAGCAGGATCCGTTAAATGGATACTCGCCCGCTTTAACGCAGCACTGGAAATATCCGCCCTTCAAAGGCTGAAGGGCGGAGTGTCATTACTTGCCGGTATAAATATCGAAGCTAAAGTACTGCGAGGCGAGCTTTTTGTAGGTTCCATCGGCGAGGATCGCAGCGAGCGCGCCGTTCAACTCCTGACGCAGCTTGTCATCCTCTTTACGCAGGCCAATGGCCGCTCCGGCACCAAACAGGGCATCGTCCTGCAGCGCGCCGCCGACAAAGGCAAACGCTTTGCCCTGCGGCTGGCTCAGGAAGCTGTATTCCGCCATCACGCCGGAGAGTACGGCCCCGTCGATACGCCCGGACTCAAGATCCCGAATCACCTGGTCAGCGCCCTGATAAGCCACCACGTTGACACCCTGGCCGCGCCACTGCTGGTTGGCATAGGTTTCCTGGGCGGAACCTTGCTCCACGCCAATCGTCTTGCCCTTCAGCTGATCGACGCTGTTGCCCGGCAGGCTATCTTTACGCGCCACCAGGAAGGCAGGGCCGCTATAAATCTTATCGCTGAAGGCAATCTGCTCTTTGCGCTTCTCGGTGATGTACATCCCGGAGAGGATGGCATCAAACTTACGCGCTTTCAGCGACGGGATAATGCCGTCGAAGTTACTTTCAACCCAGACGCATTTCGCCTGCAGCTGCTTACAGATCGCATTGCCCAGATCGATATCAAAACCGACCACCTCGCCCTGCGGATTTTTGGATTCAAAAGGGGCAAAGGTTGGATCCACGCCAAAGCGCAGCTCTTTGATCTCGCCTGCGAAAGCGGATGACGCCGCCATTAATGCCACCAGCGGTAAAAAATATTTTTTCATTATATGTCCCTGTCTTAACGGCAATAGTTTTCAACTAAACGGGCAAAGAATGAGGCCCCGGTGGTGATGATTTCGTCATTAAAGTCGTAGCCAGGGTTATGCACCATGCAGCCGCCTTTTTCGCCTTTCTCCCCGTTGCCGAGTAAGAAATAGCTGCCCGGACGCTGCTGGAGCATAAAGGCGAAATCTTCGCTGCCGTTGGACGGCGAAACGCTGTCGAGGACCGCATCCTGTCCGAAGAATTCGATGGCCAGCTGGCGGGCAAACGCCGTCTGCTCTGCATCGTTCACCAGCACCGGATAGGAGTCATAGATTTCGATTTCGCTGGTGGCCCCGTAGCTGCGGGCGGTGAAGTCGGTGATCTCCTGAATACGGCGGATCAGTAACTCGCGGATCTCTGGCTTCATTGAGCGCACCGTCAGCTCCATCACTGCGCTGTCAGGGATCACGTTAGAGGCGATACCCGCCTGGAAGGTGCCGACGGTCACCACCGCGGTCTCTCCCGGCGGCACGTTACGCGCCACAATGCTTTGCAGGGACATGATCAATGCCGCGCCGGTGACAATCGGATCGACGGTGCGTTCCGGATGGGCGCCGTGACCGCCGTAACCCTGCAGGGTAATTTTTACGGTATCGGCAGAGGCCATAAAGTTGCCTTCATAGAAGCCAAATTTACCGGTCGGCAGGTAAGGCATATTGTGCAGGGCAAAAATACGGTCACAGGGGAAGCGGTCAAACAGCCCCTCTTTAATCATTAAATCAGCCCCGCCAATTGCTTCTTCGGCAGGCTGGAAAATAAGGTGCACGGTGCCGTTAAACTGACAGCTGTCAGAGGCAATATATTTGGCGGCGGCCAGTAAAATAGAGGTATGACCGTCGTGACCGCAGGCGTGCATTTTACCGGGTACGGTGCTGGCCCAGGGTAAATTGGTGGCTTCGAGGATCGGCAGGGCATCCATATCGGCACGCAGGCCGATGGATTTCTTGCCATCGCCTTTGCTGAGGGAACCGACAACGCCGGTTTTGCCAATATCCCGGGTCACCTGATATCCCCAGCCTTCAAGCTGGCGAGCGACCAGATTACTGGTATTAAACTCTTCTAGGCTTAATTCAGGATTGGCGTGTAAATAACGACGAATAGCGATGATTTCTTCTTCTGATTCTTTTATTTCTGGAATGATACAGTCGGACATTTGTTACTCCAGTGTAAACGCGTGTTTGCATCTCTTAACTTATCGTTAAGGCGTGATAAAGCAAACACTCTCGCCAATAAAATAAAGCCGTACCTCTCATGCCGCTTCGCCGACGGCGGAACCTTTGTGATAAAACTCACTTATTTTAAACAATTACACAAATTGTTGATAACAATCCTCTACTATGTCCGGTGTCATTTTGCGCAGAGGTAGAGATGAAAGAGGTGGTGATAGTGGGTGCCTTGCGCACCGCCATCGGCTGTTTCCAGGGGGCGCTGGCGGGTCACTCGGCAGTCGATCTCGGCAGCGTGGTGCTCCGGGCGCTGGTGGAGCGCAGCGGGATCGAAGCACACGAGATCGACGAGGTGATTCTGGGCCAGGTGCTGACAGCAGGCGCCGGGCAAAACCCTGCCCGCCAGGCCGCGCTGAAAGGCGGACTGCCTAACACCGTCTCTGCCATTACCATTAACGACGTCTGCGGATCCGGCCTGAAGGCGCTGCACCTGGCGACGCAGGCGATCCAGTGCGGGGAAGCGGATGTGGTCATTGCCGGGGGCCAGGAGAACATGAGCCGCGCCCCGCATGTCCTGACCGACAGCCGCACCGGGGCGCAGCTCGGCAACAGCCAGCTGATCGACAGCCTGGTACACGACGGTTTATGGGATGCGTTCAACGATTACCATATGGGCGTCACGGCCGAAAACCTGGCGCGGGAATATGGCATCACCCGCGAGCTGCAGGATGCTTATGCCCTGAGCTCGCAGCATAAAGCGCGTGCTGCCATCGATTCGGGTCGCTTTCGCGATGAGATCGTGCCGGTGAGTGCGCAAAAGCCGGGTGGCGAGGCTCAGCTGGTAGATACCGATGAGCAGCCGCGCACGGATGCCAGCGCCGAAGGGCTGGCGCTGCTGAACCCGGCCTTTGAACTGACCGGCTCGGTGACTGCCGGCAACGCCTCTTCTATTAATGACGGGGCAGCCGCAGTGATGATGATGAGCGAAAGCAAAGCCGAAGCGCTGAATTTACCGGTGCTGGCGCGCATCAAAGCTTTCGCCAGCGTCGGGGTGGATCCGGCCTTAATGGGGATCGCCCCGGTGTATGCAACCCGCCGCTGTCTGGAGCGGGCAGGCTGGCAGCTGGCGGATGTTGATCTGATTGAAGTGAATGAAGCCTTTGCCGCACAGGCGCTGTCGGTGGGCAAAATGCTGGAGTGGGATGAACGCCGGGTGAACGTTAACGGCGGAGCCATTGCCCTGGGGCATCCGATCGGCGCATCAGGGTGCAGGATCCTCGTTTCACTGGTGCATGAGATGATAAAACGCGATGCCCGCAAAGGGCTGGCGACGCTGTGTATTGGCGGCGGGCAGGGCGTGGCGCTGGCAATAGAACGATAATTTTCGTTGATATACATCAAAATATAAGCCTCCATTTATGGAGGCTTATTCTTTTGTGACTCCTGTCATATTTTTACCTCTCTCAGTACATTCTTAAGATTTCTATTCATTCTAAACGTAATCACTCTCATTTGAATAATGGATTTGTGTGATCGCGATCGTTTTAATCCCCCTTAAGACCCCTCTTTTGTTGATGACAGTCACGCCCTGCCTTGCCAAAAAAAATGAAACAAATAATTTCGATCAGGATCACTAAAATTACGTTTATTAAAAAATAAAATGCAGTTCCATAAAAACGAAACGTAATTTTAATTGAGGGTTTTTCATGTTTAAGAAATCTCTGGTCCTCGCTTCACTTATTGGCGCATCTTTCGCAGCTCAAGCTGTAACCGTCGATCTGCGTCACGAATACATCGATACTGGCACCAACGCCGACCGCGTGTCGGTATCGCATCGTTTTGATAATGGTTTTGGCTTCTCTGTCGAAGCTAAATGGAAATCGGGTGGCGATAAAACTGACCAGCCGTTCTCAGATATGGTAGGTAACGGCCACGAAGATCAGATCAGCTGGCGCTGGAAAGCAGATAAAAATATCTCTCTGACTCCGGGCTTTACGGTAGAAAGTAAAGAGAGCAATACGATTTATAAACCCTTCCTGCAAGCGCAATACAGCTTCGACAATGGTTTCTACATTTCCGGTCGTTACCGCTATGAATACACCCGTTATCCTTCTACTCCTGACAGAGAAGATGACAAAGTTAACCGCGGCGATGCGTGGGTAGGTTGGGTGATGGGCGACTTCCGTACCGAGCTGAACTATGTTTACGCGAAAAGTTCCGAAGGCAACATCCGTAATAACAACAAAGATTACTCCCAGGAATATAACGTCAAGCTGGCGTACAAACTGGATAAAAACTGGTCCCCGTATACCGAAGTGGGTAACGTGGGTGTGAAAACCACCGACGAGCGTCAAACCCGTTTCCGTGTCGGCGTAGCGTATTCCTTCTAATAAAAAGTCATACCTCTCCGGGATTAACCGGCTCAGATGAGCCGGTTTTTTTTATGCCCGCAATATATGCCCTTCCTGGTACTGTCTTCATTATTTGTCAGGGAGCGCGGGCCAAAAAAAAGCCCTCCATAAAGGAGGGCAAGGCCAGTTACAGAAACACAAACTTTTATTACTCACGCAACAGTTCAGGTTGCTCAGGAAGTTTCGCGATATAGAGCGCAGGCTTGCCGTCTTTATCGGAACTAAACAGAACCGCTTTATCATCCGGGGTAAAGGATGGATGCGGATGGGTCACCTGGCGGCTATTGGCCACCGTTGCCCAGGAGGTATCGTGACGGGCGATGCGGAAGTAAGCTTCCTTCGCCACATCGAAGGCGTACAAATACGGGTCGTTATCGATGGTGTAACCGCTGGTGTCTTTCACATCCACCGGCGTACCGGAACCATCGCCCACCAGCATCGTGCCGTCGAAGTTACTCATCAGGTGAGAACAGGCTGGCATCTGCATAACGGCTTTGTTGACACCGGTATCCGGATTGAAACTGTAAATAGTGCGACCTTGCTGACCCTTCAGGTACGAAACATACATCAGCGATGAGCCGTTCGGCACCCAGAATTCATGGGTGCAGCTTTCACCTTCCGCGTGCTCTTTCACTTTACGCACGTTGCTACCGTCTTCATTCACCATCCACATGCGCGCGTCGACCAGATCGTGCGGGCCTTCATGGCAGAACGCGACGGTGCTGTCGTCAAACGGACGGTAGATCGGGTGGCCGAGCCAGTTTTTCTCTTCGTGGATCACGCTGCTTTCACCGGTCTGCAGATCTACGCGCAGCAGACGACAGTGCGGGCCTTTATGGAAGAAGTCGTGGAAGATTTTCCAGTCGTTCAGCGGCGTCCAGTCGCTTTTCGCAATTTCGATCCCCACCAGCTTGGTGCAGTCGCTGTTTGCCACCCAGGTGCCATAGCCGACCCACTCATCGCTGACGCGATACACTTCGCGCTCAACCAGAGTGGTGAGATTGACTTCCAGCAGGGTGCGATCATTCTTAACGTAGTAGAGCGATTTATCATCCGGGGACAGGAAGCCGCCAAAAGTGTTGTCGCCTGAGCCTTCGGTCAACTGCACCGCTTCAGCTTTATTCACGTCGAGAAGATAGTAGTTCCAGTGACCGTCGAATTCCCCGGCGAAAAGCAGATGGCTGCCATCGTTAAAAAAACACTTCTGATAGAAGTAGTTACGGTGACAGGTTACTTCAGGGGGGGTCAGGCGGGTAATTTCCACGCCTGTATCCGGATCGCGGCTGACGTCATAGTTCAGTTTGACCCGCATACCTTTTGCCATGATGCACTCCTTGAATTCGACGGCAGGGATCGCCCTGCGGTCCGATCGATAAAATATGAGTTTAAAAACTGGGTGTTAAAATATCAAAACATCGTTTCAATGTGTGTGACTGGTGGCGCACTTCTGAAGGAAAAGCCAGTCTTCAGCGGAATGTTTTTTAGCAGACTTCGTAAAAGTGTTCCCCAATGACATTTTTGATGATTTTTATAAGATACTGTTTTTAATTGTGATTTTAAGCTACCCATTAAGTATCAATCGTGGAGGCTGTTCGTCAATCCCCTAACAATCGTGATCCGAACTGCATTTTTGACAATAACAAACAGAAAAAGTGAAACAACGTTTTAAATGTAATTGAAAACCTATTTCACAGCAGATAATATGTGTCCATCAAGAAAACGGAACGTCGTTTTGTAAATTATCCTGGTCGTTAAGGCCGATTAATTCTGGAGGTTAATGTGGAAGTCAGACAAAGCATCCACAGTGCGCATGCGAAAACGCTGGATACCCAGGGGCTGCGTAATGAGTTTTTAGTCGAGAAAGTGTTTGTCGCGGATGAGTACACCATGGTGTACAGCCACATTGACCGCATCATTGTCGGCGGCATCATGCCGGTGGCCAAAACGGTTTCTGTCGGTGGCGAAGTGGGCAAACAGCTTGGCGTCAGCTTCTTCCTGGAGCGTCGCGAGCTGGGTGTGATTAATATCGGCGGCCCGGGCACCATCACCGTTGACGGTCAGTGCTATGAAATCGGCGCACGCGATGCCCTGTATGTGGGTAAAGGCGCGCAGGAAGTGGTCTTTGCCAGCGTCGATAGCAGCAAGCCAGCGAAGTTCTACTATAACTGCGCCCCGGCACACACCACCTATCCGACCAAAAAAGTGACCCCTGCGGATGTTTCTCCGGTCACGCTGGGTGACAACCTCACCAGCAACCGCCGCACCATCAACAAATACTTCGTTCCTGATGTGCTGGAAACCTGCCAGCTCAGCATGGGTCTGACCGAGCTGGATCCGGGCAACCTGTGGAACACCATGCCGTGCCATACCCATGAGCGCCGCATGGAAGTGTACTTCTACTTCAATATGGAAGAAGACGCCTGTGTATTCCATATGATGGGTCAGCCGCAGGAGACGCGCCATATCGTTATGCATAACGAGCAGGCGGTCATCTCCCCAAGCTGGTCAATTCACTCAGGCGTAGGTACGCGTGCCTATACCTTCATCTGGGGCATGGTTGGCGAAAACCAGGTCTTCGATGATATGGACCACGTGGCCGTCAAGGATCTGCGCTAGTCGCGGACAGTTAAGCATAAACTTGCCTGTTCGTTCAGGCGCCGAAAGACTAAGGAACAAAAATGATTCTGGATGCATTTTCTCTGCAGGGTAAAGTTGCGGTCGTTACGGGTTGTGATACCGGTCTGGGCCAGGGTATGGCAGTGGGTCTGGCCGAAGCGGGCTGTGACATCGTCGGTATCAACATCGTTGAGCCGCAGGAGACCATCGAGCGCGTGACCGCGCTGGGCCGTCGTTTCCTGAGCCTGACCGCTGACCTGCGTAAAATCGACGCGATCCCTGAACTGCTGGAGCGCGCGGTGGCTGAATTCGGTCATATCGACATTCTGGTCAACAACGCTGGCCTGATCCGTCGTGACGACGCGATCAACTTCAGCGAGAAAGACTGGGACGACGTGATGAACCTGAACATCAAGAGCGTGTTCTTCATGGCGCAGGCTGCTGCGAAGCACTTCATCGCGCAGGGCAACGGCGGCAAGATCATCAACATCGCGTCCATGCTCTCCTACCAGGGCGGCATCCGCGTTCCGTCTTACACCGCATCTAAAAGCGGCGTAATGGGCGTAACCCGTCTGATGGCGAACGAGTGGGCGCAGCACAACATTAACGTGAATGCGATCGCACCGGGCTACATGGCGACCAATAACACCCAGCAGCTGCGTGCTGACGAAGAGCGCAGTGCGGCAATCCTTGAGCGTATCCCTGCGGGTCGTTGGGGTCTGCCAAGTGACCTGATGGGGCCGGTGGTATTCCTGGCCTCCAGCGCGTCTGACTACATCAACGGCTACACCGTAGCGGTTGACGGTGGCTGGCTGGCGCGTTAATTCTCGCCCCTGCCGAAAGACCTCTGCCCACGGGCGGAGGTTTTTTTTGCCCGCAATTATCCATTGTCCATATGATGAAAAGAGAAAAATCCATAGGTGTTTTAGTGAAATGACCTTCATCACAAATATATTGTTTATAAATTAGGTGATTAACAAATAGTGGTGATTATTCATCCTGAGTTGAAATTGTAATGTCCATCACAGAACGACACCTGCCAGCCAATAAATCCATATCTTCACGTTATACGCCCTGACACTTTCTCTGGCTTTCTCGTAATTTCGTTTAACGTCTTACGCTGTTCAGGCAGGAAAATATGACATCTATCAGCAACGCTACTTTTATGCCCCGCGCCCTTCGCGATACCCGAAGGATGAACCAGTTTGTTTCCATTTCCGCTGCGGTGGCCGGTTTACTGTTTGGGCTGGACATCGGCGTCATTGCCGGTGCGCTGCCTTTTATTACCGATCACTTTACGTTAAGCAATCGCCTGCAGGAGTGGGTGGTGAGCAGTATGATGCTGGGCGCGGCATTGGGGGCCTTGTTCAATGGCTGGCTCTCATTCCGTTTGGGCCGAAAATACAGCCTGATGGTGGGCGCCATTCTGTTTGTGGCCGGCTCGTTGGGCTCTGCGTTTGCCACCGGGGTTGAGGCGTTACTGCTTTCGCGCGTGCTGCTCGGCGTGGCCGTGGGGATTGCCTCCTACACCGCACCGCTTTATCTCTCGGAGATGGCGAGCGAGAACGTGCGCGGCAAAATGATCAGCATGTACCAGCTGATGGTGACGTTGGGTATCGTGCTGGCCTTTCTTTCGGATACGTATTTCAGCTACAGCGGCAACTGGCGCGCGATGCTGGGCGTGCTGGCGCTGCCGGCGGTATTGCTGATTGTGCTGGTCATCTTTTTACCCAACAGCCCACGCTGGCTGGCGCAAAAAGGGCGTCACGTCGAAGCGGAAGAAGTGCTGCGGATGCTGCGCGATACCTCTGAGAAAGCGCGTGAAGAGCTGAACGAGATCCGCGAAAGCCTCAAGCTCAAGCAGGGCGGCTGGGCTTTGTTCAAAATCAACCGCAACGTGCGCCGGGCGGTATTTCTCGGCATGCTGTTGCAGGCGATGCAGCAGTTTACCGGTATGAACATCATCATGTATTACGCGCCACGCATCTTCAAAATGGCCGGCTTCACCACCACCGAACAGCAGATGGTCGCTACGCTGGTGGTCGGGCTGACCTTTATGTTCGCCACCTTTATTGCGGTGTTTACCGTCGATAAAGCGGGCCGTAAGCCCGCGCTCAAAATTGGGTTTAGCGTGATGGCGCTGGGGACGCTGATCCTCGGGTATTGCCTGATGCAGTTTGATAATGGTACCGCCTCCAGCAGTTTATCCTGGCTGTCCGTGGGGATGACGATGATGTGCATTGCGGGTTACGCCATGAGTGCCGCCCCGGTGGTGTGGATCCTGTGCTCTGAAATTCAGCCATTAAAATGCCGTGACTTCGGGATTACTTGTTCCACCACCACCAACTGGGTGTCGAACATGATCATCGGAGCCACATTCCTGACCTTGCTGGATTCTATCGGCGCAGCGGGAACCTTCTGGCTTTATACCGTGCTGAACGTGGTATTTATCGGGATCACCTTCTGGCTGGTTCCAGAAACCAAAGGCGTGACGCTGGAACACATCGAACGCAAGCTGATGAGCGGGGAGAAGCTTCGCGATATCGGCCTGTAGCGGGTTGCAGGACCACCCTCTCCCCGTGGGTTGAGGAATCCCCAGTAATTTTCTTGTTCTAAAAGCAAAAGAGGGGTTACAGGATATTAAGAGACTTACAGCGATTGATTGGTCCGGCTGAAAATCGCCGAAGCGTTTCCTGTAGGCCGGGGCGAGGCGCAGGGATGCGCCGAGAGGGCGTGACCTACATGGATGTAGGATCACGCACGACCCGAAAGCCGAAAGGAATAAGCTGAGGGCATCGCGTAGCGACGATTTTCTTGCCGGGAGCCCGGGTTGCCAGGGCGGCGGCGATTGAGCCGCCATGGCACGTTCACCGGTTCGGTCATTCCAGAGAAGCAATGAACGTAAAGTGAACGGAACCACCACCGAAGCCGCATGCTCCCCCTCACCCCAACCCTCTCCCTGAATGGAGAGGGAGCCGACCGTGCCAATTTTTTTGTGGGGATCCCTCAGCCCCGTGGGGGAGGGTGGAGTGAGGGCATCAGACCGCAACGAGGTACAGCGCAGGCATCCCTTCTTCATCCGACGTATACAGCACCCACTTATTGTCCGGCGAAAACGACGGGTGCGGGTGCGTCACCTGACGATCGCCGTCGAGCACTTTCCAACTGGTGTTATGCTGACACACCGCAGTTTGCGTACCCTTGTTGATGTCGAACACCCAGATAAACGGATCGTTCAGGCTGATATCACCGGTGTTGTGCGGAGCGCCATCGCCGACAATCAGCGAACCGTCGTGGTTACTCATCAGATGGGAGCAGGGCGGTATCGCCATCAGCTGGCGGTTTTCCAGCGTCTGCGGATCGGCGCTGAACAGGTAGCGCTGTGGATCGTTCTCTTTGTGCGCCACGTAATAAAGCGCAGACCCGTCCGGCACCCAGAATTCGTGGGTAAAACTTTCGCCCGCTGCGTGCTGGCGCACCTTACGCAGGTTGCTGCCGTCTTCGTTAATCAGCCACATCCGCGCATCAATCGCATCGCGGGGGCCTTCGTGGCAAAACGCCACCGTATTGTCGTCGAACGGACGGTAAATCGGGTGCCCGAGCCAGCGTTTTTCCTGCAGCATCACCCGACGTTCACCGGTTTGCAGATCGATATTGATTAAGCGGCATTCCGGGTTGGTGAAGTAAAAATCGCGGAACTTGCGCCAGTCGGTGAGCGGCTGCCAGTCGCTTTTTTTGATCTCAATGCCCACCAGCTTTGTGCAATCGCTGTTCGCCACCCAGGTGCCGTAGGCGACCCAGTCGCTGTCGACCTCATACACCACGTGCTCTTCCAGGCTGTCGAGACTGACGCGCCTGAGCTGATGACTCTCTTTTACGTACCAGAGCGATTGATCGTCAGCCGAGAGGAAGCCGCCAAAGGTATTGTCCCCGGCACCGTCGGTCAGCTGGGTGGCTTGTTGTTTGGCGATATCCAGCAGGTAGTAGTTCCAGTGGCCTTCAAACGCGCCGCCAAAAATCAGCTTGCCGCCATCGCGGGTAAAACATTTCTGATAGAAGTAATTGCGGTGACAAATAATGTGCGGGGGCGTCATCCGTATAACGTCGTGTCCGGTAATGCTGTCCTGACGCGTGCGAAATGACAGCGGGATGATTTTGCCTTTCATTTTTCAGTCCTTTTGTGACCCTTCAGATAAAAAAATACCCCGCCGCCGAAGCGCCAGGGTATTGATATAAGACCGTAATTAGCGCATTGCGCGTTTCAGGATACGTTCAGCCTGACGCTGGAAGTCGGCTGCGGCTTCTTCCACGGTTTTCTGACCGTAGTCGATGTACTGCAGAGAGGTACCGAACTGGGCAACGATCTGCGGATCGTCAAAGTATGGCGATACGGAAAGTTTGGTTGGCAGAGACTGCGCCAGACGCAGGCCCGCAACCGCCGGATCGCTCTCTTTGATGGCGCCGCTTTCAGTCAGGTATTTCACCGCCACTTTGCTCAGCGGTACGCCACGCTCCAGACCCAGGGTCTCAACGCCTTCTTTGCTGTTCAGCAGGAAGTTAATCACTTTCGCTGCAGCTTCCGGGTTTTTAGTCGATTTACCAATTGAGAGCATCTGTGCAGGTTTAAAGAACAGGCCCGCATCGGTTGCACCCGGCAGCATTGGGTAGCTGCCCAGCTCCAGTTTTGCTGGTGGCTTCAGGTTATCGGAGTATTTTTTGATGGTGGAGTTCCACATGTAGGTACCGCCCCATTCACCCTCGATCCACGGCTTCATCTCGTACATGTTGCTCTTACCGAACGACGCATAGTACTTGGTGTCCGGCATCACGTGGCTATCAACCAGTGATTTATAGGTCTGGAAGAACTCAACCCACTGCTCTTTGCTCCAGGCGAGTTTTTTCGCTTTCTCGTCGACCGCAGGCACGTTGTACTTCTGAATCATGTAAGAGTTCAGCAGCGCCAGCGTATCCTGGTGCTCCAGCACCACCGGATAGTACTGTTTGCCCAGCTTGCCTTCGAAGGCTTTACCGGCGGCTTTCAGCTCATCCCAGGTTTTCGGGTATTCAACGCCCGCTTTTTTCCACGCTTCATCGTTGAAGTAGAACACGCGCGCGGTCACGGAGATTGGGATCCCGTTCAGCTTGCCGTCAACGGTGGTGGACTGCAGCTCTTTCGGATCGAACTGGCTCAGGTCGATCACGTCCTTCATTTTGTTCAGGTCGTAGAAGCCGTCGCCGGTTTTGGAGAAGATCGGCAGCCAGTTCCAGTTAGTCTGCATCACGTCCGGCTCGGTGCCACCCGCAATCTGGGTGGTCAGGCGAGATAAGTGACCATCCCAGCCGGTATATTCCGCTTTCACGGTGATATCCGGGTTCTGTTTGTGGAACTCTTCCAGCGCTTTCAGTGTGACCTGGTGACGGCCGTTGCCGCCCCACCAGGACATACGTAAATCAACATCTTGCGCCATCGATGGCAAAGCAGTAAGGCCCAGAGTGGCGGAGATTGCTGCGCTTAAAAGCACTTTTTTCATTTTTATAACTCCAGTTAGAGAGAGATGTTCTGTTCAGTTTTCGCGTCAAAGATATGACACTTATGCATGTCGAACGTAAAGTACACCTTACGGTGAAGGCCTTTGTTAATCATCGGCTTAGCTTCATCGGAAGGAATTCGGGCAGTCAGTTCGTACTCGCCAACTTTCAGGTAAACGAAGAATTCGTGTCCCATGTTTTCGGCGCGAACCATCTCGCCGCTGCAGCCGCCTTGTGCGAATGGCTCATCGGAGATCGACACAAAGTCCGGGCGAATGCCGTAGAACATGTCTTTATCGGCGTAGCTGGCGACTTTCTCTTTCAGCTCTGCGCTTAACGGCATGGTCTGATTGCCAATGGTCAGAGACAGCTGACCGTCCTGCTGCACCAGTCTGGTGGCGCGGATGTTCATTTCTGGGGAGCCGATAAAGCCGGCAACGAACATGTTTTTTGGTCGGTGGTACAGGTTGTCCGGGGTATCCACCTGCATGATATGGCCGAGCTTCATCACGCAGATGCGATCGCCCATGGTCATCGCTTCGGTCTGGTCGTGCGTTACGTACACGGTCGTCGCCGGTTTGCCGGAGGCTTTCAGCTGCTTGTGCAGGTCAGAGATACGAATACGCATCGAGGCGCGCAGCTTCGCATCCAGGTTCGACAGGGGTTCATCGAACAGGAACACGTCTGGCTTTTTCACAATCGCACGGCCTACGGCCACACGCTGCGCCTGACCACCGGAGAGCTGGCGCGGCAGACGATCCAGCAGCTCATCCAGCTCAAGGATTTTGGCCGCTTCGTTAACCTGTGCTTCGATCTGCGCTTTTGGCAGCTTGCTCAGCTTCAGACCAAAGGCCAGGTTTTCACGTACTGTCATGTGCGGATACAGCGCATAGTTCTGGAACACCATCGCAATCCCGCGCTCTTTTGGCGCGAGGTTGTTGACGATTTTGTCGCCAATGCGGACTTCGCCGCCGCTGATGGTTTCCAGGCCGGCCAGCATACGCAGGGTAGTGGATTTGGCGCAGCCGGACGGACCGACAATCACCATGAATTCACCTTCAGCGATTTTCAGGTCGATAGCATGTACCGCTTTGAAGCCGTTGGAGTAAACCTTTTCCAGTTTGTTGAAGATAACTTCAGCCATGATATTTCCCTCTTAACCTTTAATTCCGCTGCTGGTTACGCCCTGTACGAAGTAGCGCTGTGCCAGGAAGAAGACAATGATAGATGGCAGAATGGAGATGCTCGCCATTGCCAGAATTTCGTTCCACGGGGCACCTTCGGTGACGTCGATGGACATTTTCAGAGCCAGTGCAATCGGGTATTTATCCACGCTGTAGACATAAATCAGCGGCCCGATAAAGTCGTTCATAGACCACATGAACTGGAACAGTGCGACAGAGATGATGGCCGGTTTCAGAATCGGCACCACCACGTACCACAGCACCTGGATAGAGTTACAGCCGTCGATCTGCGCCGCTTCTTCCATGTCACGCGGTACGCCGCGCAGGAACTGAATCAGCATGAAGACGAAGAACCCTTGGGTGGCAAACGCCAGCGGCAGGTACAGTGGCATGTAGCTGTTGAGCATGCCCATTTCACGGAACATCAGGTACTGTGGGATCAGCAGTACGGTACTTGGCAGCAACATGGTGGTAATCAGCGTCGCGAACCAGAATTTCTTCCATGGGATCTCGAAGCGGGCAAAACCGTACGCCACGATGGTGGAGGAGATAATGGTCAGGATCACTTTCGGGATCACATACTTGAAGGTGTTCAGCATGTAATGACCGAAGTTGTACTCGGTACCGGTTTTCCAGCCGTTGATAAAGCCGTCCCAGGTGGCATGTGCAGGCCACAGCCCCAGGGTAGTGAAGATCTCGTGGTTCGGTTTGAACGACGCCGAGAACATCCACACCAGCGGATAGAGCATCAGCAGACCCACAAACAGCAGGATCACATAGCGAATAGCGGCGTTGATTTTTTCACGGCGCAGCGTGCGCGCCACTTCACGTTCTGCGATGCTTCTCGCCTCGGAGAGTTGTTGAATATCAGCCATTTTTGCCTCCCTTATCGGCGGAGTAGAACACCCAGTATTTCGAAGACTTGAAGGCGATAGCGGCAAAGACAGCGACTACCAGGAACAGGATCCAGGCCAGTGCGGCGCCGTAACCCATATCAAAGTACTTGAATGCGGTGTCGTAAATGTACAGCGAGAACAGGTAAGTGGAGTAAGTTGGTCCACCGCCGGTAATAACATAAGGTCCGGTAAATTCCTGGAACGCCTGCGTGGTCTGCATGATGAAGTTGAAGAAGATAACCGGCGTAATCAGCGGCACGGTCACTTTCATGAACATCTGCCATTTGGACGCACCGTCGATCATCGCGGCTTCGTACTGAGACTGCGGTACGTTTTGCAGCGCGGCCAGGAAGATCACCATCGCAGAACCAAACTGCCAGACGCGCAGCAGGGTGACGGACATCAGCGCCAGAGACGGTTCGCCAAGCCAGTTCACCGCGTCAAAACCAAACACGGCAAGGAAGCTGTTAAGCAGGCCATCAATCGCAAACAGGGCGCGCCACAGAACGGCAATGGCGACGGAGCTGCCGAGGATCGACGGAATATAGTAAGCGGTACGGAAGAAGCCGATGCCGCGCAGTTTAAAGTTCAGAACAAACGCAATGCCCAGTGCAAATGCCAGTTTTAACGGGATGGTTAAAAAGACATAGGCAAAGGTCACGCCCATGGATTTCCAGAAGAGGGTGTCTTCTGTAAACATGTAGCGATAGTTCTCAATGCCGTTAAATACCGGCGGGCTCATCAAGTCGTAATCAGTAAAACTGAGAAAGAAAGATGATACGAAGGGGAAGGCGGTAAAGAGTATCAGCCCTATTATGTAGGGTGATATCCACGCCAGCCCCAGCATCTTGTTTTCATTCATACATACCTACCTGGTAATTAATGGTTTAAAACGGAAATTTGCCCGGTGTCGCAATTTTTTAAAACTTATGAACCATCGTTTTCAAATTGTAAAACATCGTTTTAATTTATTTTATTCTGATTTCAATCGGCGTCATTCTATAAATAGTGGAAATGTGATCGAGGTCGAAACAGCGTTTCAATAAGGTGAGATGCGTGGCATTTTTAGCGGTGTATGGGGAAAGGCACTGAAAAAAAACCGGCAAAAACAACGGTCAGAGCCCAAGTATTCTGGGAGTTATGGCCAACAGTTACAAACGACTAATATTGGTAGCAATTTGGTAACATCAGAATAAGTAGCAACGAAATGATTAGTAACTTGAATTGTTGTTCAGCGGAATGATGAGTGGCTAAGGTCAGAGGCTAAAAAGGCGATGCCTGCGCATCGCCTGATTTTTTATTTCAGGAAGTCTTCGCGAACCGGGGTAAAGGTATCCAGCAGCGTACCGGGCTTCAGGCACACGCAGCCGTGCATGATATGCGGCTGCTTGTACAGCGTATCGCCAGCGGTGACAACGTGCTTCTCTTCACCGATGGTGAATTCGAATTCGCCGGATAAAACATAGGTCAGCTGCTCGTGCGGGTGGTTATGCATCGGGCCTACTGCGCCTTGTTCAAAATTGACTTCTACCGCCATCATTTTGCCGTCATGCGCCAGAATTCGACGTGAAACGCCATTGCCGAGATCTTCCAGAGAGGTCTCTTTGTGGAAAATAAACATGCCTGTGTCCTTTTTATAGTGAAACGATGTTTCATTTAATTTATCCCAGACGCGGGTAAAAGGAAATGTGGAAACAGAGAACTGGAAACTCGATCACAAGTTTGCTTCACTGGGGAAAACCGCAACGGAGAAAGAGATGAAAACGATCGGCCTGCTGGGAGGAATGAGCTGGGAATCCACCATTCCTTATTATCGTCTGATTAACGAAGGGATAAAACAACGCCTGGGCGGGCTGCATTCGGCAAGCCTGATCCTACACAGCGTCGATTTTCACGAGATTGAAGCCTGCCAGTCCAGCGGTGACTGGGATAAAGCCGGGGAGATCCTCGCCAGTGCCGCGCTGGGGTTACAGGGGGCAGGGGCGGAGGGTATTTTGCTCTGCACCAACACCATGCACAAAGTGGCGGAACAGATTGAGTCGCGCTGTTCGCTGCCGTTCCTGCATATCGCGGATGCTACCGGCCGGGCCATTACCGCCACCGGCATGACTCGCGTAGCGCTGCTGGGTACCCGCTACACCATGGAGCAGGATTTCTACCGCGGGCGGCTGACGTCGCAGTTTGCCATTGAAACCCTGATACCAGACGAAGCCGACCGGGCGCGCATCAATCAGGTGATCTTCGACGAGCTGTGCCTCGGCACCTTCAGCGACGCCTCGCGCCGTTATTACCTTGAGCTGATCCAGCAGCTCGCGGATCAAGGAGCAGAAGGGGTGATCTTCGGCTGCACCGAAATTGGCCTGCTGATCCCGGCGGTGGAAAGCCCGATCCCGGTGTTTGATACGGCCGCGATCCACGCCGCCGATGCGGTGGAGTTTATGCTCTCACGCTAACAGCTGTTCCAGCGGGCGGGTAAAGGCACCAAGACCCGCTTGCAGATGCTGGCTAAAGGTGTCGACCAGCGCCGAGGCCGGGCGGTGCAGGGGGCGGATCAGGCTGACCGTGAACGGCACCGAAATACTGAACCGGCGGGCAACGATCCCGCTGTCGGCATAATCCAGCGCCGTCAGCGGATTCACCACCGAAATCCCCACCCCGGCCCGCACCATCGCGCAGATGGACGCCGCGCTATGGGTCTCCACCACCATCCGTCGTTTAATCTGATGCTCGGCAAACAGCGAGTCCAGCAGCTGCCGGTAGCTGTCGGTGCGCGACAGGCTGATGTAGTTCTCGCCGTGAAAATCCGCCGGGGTCAGCACCGCTTTTTCCGCAAGCTTATGCCCGGCAGGTAAAACACAAACTTCATCCAGCGACAGCAGCTCGTGACGTGTGGTACCCGCCGGGGTCGCGAGGGTTTCGGTCAGGCCTAAATCATGGCGCTGGGCCGAGAGCCACTCCTCCAGCAGGGGCGACTCCTGGGGCACAATCGTCAGGTTCACGTCCGGGTAGCGGGCCAGAAACGGCTGCAACAGGGCGGGTAAAAACGACTGGGAAAAGACCGGCAGGCAGACGACGGACAGCTCGCCCTGGCGAAACTCGCGCAGGCTGTCGGCGGCGCTGACGATGCGGTCCAGCCCGTACCAGGATCGCTGTACCTCTTCGAACAGCCGCAGCCCCTGCACTGTGGGATGCAGGCGTCCGCGCGTGCGCTCAAACAGGGTCAACCCGATAACCTTTTCAAAGCGCGCCAGCTCGCGGCTTACCGTCGGCTGCGAAGTGCGCAGCAGGCGTGCGGCTTCGGTCAGATTACCGGCGGTCATCACGGCGTGGAAAATCTCAATGTGGCGTAAGTTTACAGCGGGCATAGTCGCAACCTGTCTGAGCAGAATCCATATCATTTTTGCATAGACTGGCGATAAAACGATATTTTTTATTCCCTTCGCACTGTGGCGTAATCATAAAAAAATAGCCTCCCGGAGAGCACCATGCCACGCCCGCTGAACAATACCGACACCGACCTGAATGCCGACAATCTGCTGCGCCTGCCTGCTGAGTTTGGCTGCCCGGTATGGGTGTACGACGCACAGATTATCCGCGAGAAAATTGCGGCCCTGCATCAGTTCGACGTAGTGCGTTTTGCCCAGAAAGCCTGCTCTAACATCCACATTCTGCGCCTGATGCGCGAGCAGGGCGTGAAGGTGGATTCCGTGTCGCTGGGTGAAATCGAGCGCGCGCTGGCCGCCGGATACGATCCAAAGATCGACGGCGATGCAATTGTCTTTACCGCCGATCTGATCGACAGCGCGACGCTGGCCCGGGTCCATGAACTGCAGATCCCGGTGAATGCCGGTTCAGTAGATATGCTCGAGCAGCTGGGTCAGGTGTCACCGGGCCATCGCGTCTGGCTGCGCGTTAACCCAGGCTTTGGTCACGGCCACAGTCAAAAAACGAACACCGGCGGCGAAAACAGTAAGCACGGGATCTGGTACAGCGACCTGCCGGCGGCGCTGGAGGTGCTGCAACGCTATAACCTGACGCTGGTGGGCATTCACATGCATATCGGCTCCGGCGTGGATTACGGCCATCTTGAGCAGGTATGCGGTGCGATGGTGCGCCAGGTGATTGAGTTTGGTCAGGATCTGGAGGCGATCTCCGCAGGCGGTGGCTTATCGATCCCGTATCGCGAAGGGGAAGAGGCGATCGACACCGATCACTACTATGGCCTGTGGAACGGCGCGCGCGACAAAATCGCCGCCCACCTGGGTCATGCGGTGAAGCTGGAGATCGAGCCGGGTCGTTTCCTGGTGGCTGAATCGGGCGTGCTGGTGTCACAGGTGCGCAGCGTGAAGGCGATGGGCAGCCGTCACTTCGTGCTGATCGACGCGGGCTTTAACGATCTGATGCGCCCGTCAATGTACGGCAGCTATCACCACATTTCGGCGCTGGCCGCCGACGGTCGTGATTTAACCCAGGCACCGCGCGTAGAAACCGTAGTGGCAGGCCCGCTGTGCGAATCCGGGGATGTCTTTACCCAGCAGGAAGGCGGAAAAGTGGAAACCCGCGCCCTGCCAGCGGTTGCGCCGGGGGATTATCTGGTGCTGCACGATACCGGCGCGTACGGGGCGTCCATGTCCTCGAACTACAACAGCCGTCCGCTGCTGCCGGAAGTGCTGTTCGATAACGGCGCGGCGCGTCTGATTCGCCGTCGCCAGACCATTCAGGAACTGCTCGCCCTCGAACTGTTCTGAGAAAACCAGGGTCCCGTCGCCACCGAATCGCGTAATACCAGCGTGCCGGTGAAGGGCGGGATCGCCTCGATCGGCTGACTGCTCGCCAGCCGAATCGCCTGATCGATAGCGGTAGTGATCATATTGTCGATCGGCAGATAGACCGTCGACAGAGCAGGCTCCAGCCACTTCGCGCACGGCGCATCGTCAAAACCAAACAGCGACACGTCCTGCGGAATATGCAGCCCGGCCTGGTGCAGCGCCTTTGAGGCCCCCAGCGCCATATCATCGTTGCAGGCAAACAGCGCACTGAACGACACCTTTTCGTTAAGCAGCTCCTGACACAGCTCATACCCTCGGGTCATGCCCGCATCGCCATACTTCACCCGGCTCTCATCCCAGGCAATGGCATGTTTTTCCAGCGCCTGGCGGTAGCCCATCAGGCGCGCCTTGCCGGTCGGGGTGTGGATGGGGACGGTCATGCAGGCGATCTCCCGATGGCCCTGGCTAATCAGGTACTCCACCGCTTTAAAGGCGGCGTCCTGCTGCTCGAAGAACACGCAGCGCTCTCGCGCCTGGCTGACGTCGCGGTTGATCACCACCAGCGGCATCGAGACGCTGTTGATAAGCTTCATGATCGCCTTTTCGCTCATAAAGCGGGTATACAGCACAATGGCGTCGCACTGGCGATCGGCCAGAATCTGCACGGCTTCTTCTTCCCGCTCCGGGGTATCGTGCCCGTCGGTGACAATCAGCTGCTTACCGTGTGATTCGGTCTGGCGAGAAGCCTGCTGCAGCAGGCGGCCAAAGTAAAAACCGTTGAAGGTCGACACCACCAGCCCAATGCTGTTGCTGGTGCGGTTCGCCAGCGAGCGCGCCAGGAAATTAGGGCGATAGCCCAGCTCTTCCATCGCGCGAAAGACCTGCTGACGCGTACTCTCTTTGACCTGACCCGTGCCGTTCAGTACGCGCGACACCGTGGCTTTCGACACGCCCGCGCGCAGTGAGACATCCAGCATTGTTGCCATTGATTATTCCTGCTTCCCCGTTATGCCCGGCAGTTTATCACAGACGGTCTGGCGCATAAGCCGGGCGGGAAGGGCAAAACCCCCATCAGGATCACGCTTTTTGGTTACGGCGATCGTTGTGGGTGAAAGTGGCATACCAAAGTGGCGGTAAATCACACTCTGGAATACCTCTTTCCGCGTTGAGAGCTTAATCACAGAACAAATTATCATCAGAAGCTATTTTTGGTATGCCAATAGAAGCAGGCTGTCCACCTTATCCCAATAAAAAGCCCTTTTACTGAGGTATTACCCGATGGCATTACAGGAAAAACTGATCAATTCGCTGGGCAGTTTCGCCACTACGTTCAACAGTTATCGCTATATCATGGCGATAAAATCTGCCTTCATCACCTTAATGCCGGTCATCATCGTGGGCGCGTTTTCGGTGCTGATCTCCAACATGGTGCTGGATCCGAAAAACGGCTTAGCCAGTTTTGAATCGCTCTCGTTTCTGGCCACCTTAAAGCCGATCACCAGTGCGCTCAACTACGCCACGCTGAACTTCCTTAATATCGGTGCGGTGTTCTTGATCGGCATTGAGCTGGGGCGCATTAACGGCATCAAGTCACTGTTCCCAGGTCTGCTGGCGGTGATCTGCTTTATCTGCGTCACGCCAACCACCGTCGAGATGATGGTCGATGGCGAAATGCACATGGTTAAAGACGTGCTGATGCGCCAGTTCTCCGACACCCGCAGCCTGTTCCTCGGGATGTTTATCGCCATCCTGTCGGTGGAAATTTACTGCTGGCTCGAGGGGCGTCCGGGCCTGAAAATCAGAATGCCTGACACCGTACCGCCAAACGTGGCGGCCTCGTTCTCGGCGCTGATCCCGGCCATTATTACCACCACCGCCATCGCCACCTTTGGTTTTGTCTTCCACCAGGCAACCGGCATGTATCTGTACGATGCGGTATACCAGGTCGTGCAACAGCCGCTGGAGCGCGTGGTGCAAAGCCTGCCGGGCATCCTGCTGCTGATGTTTGTTGCCCAGCTGTTCTGGGTGATCGGCATTCATGGCAACCAGATGATCAAACCGATCCGCGAGCCGCTGCTGCTGGGGGCCATCACCGTCAACATGAGCGCTTTTGAGCAGGGCAAAGAGATCCCGAACATCATCACCATGCCGTTCTGGGA
Organism: Silvania hatchlandensis; assembly: GCF_025564065.1. Taxonomy (GTDB): domain Bacteria; phylum Pseudomonadota; class Gammaproteobacteria; order Enterobacterales; family Enterobacteriaceae; genus Enterobacter; species Enterobacter hatchlandensis. Next base: position 42,458 of record NZ_JAMGZK010000042.1, read on the forward strand.
TGTGTACATGAGCATCGGCGGCTCGGGCTTAACCATCGGCCTGCTGATTGCGGTAATGATTGGCACCAAGCGTAAAGAGATGAAGGAGATCGCCAAGCTCTCCATCGGCCCTGGCATCTTTAACATCAACGAACCGGTGATTTTCGGTATGCCAATCATGCTCAACCCGATTCTGGCGATCCCGTTCATCATCACCCCGCTGGTCACCGGCTCTATCGGCTACTTCGCCACCGTCACCGGCTTTGCCGGGAAGGCGGTGGTGATGGTGCCCTGGACCACGCCGCCGCTGATTAACGCCTGGCTCTCTACCGCGGGCTCAATGGGCGCGGTGGTCACGCAGGGTATCTGCATCATCACCGCCGTCCTTATCTATCTGCCGTTTGTGAAGATCGCTTCACGCCGTGCCGAGCAGGCAGCACTGCAGGCGCAAAACCAACAGGCGACGAATAACGTATGAGCATAAAACAGATAACCATCCCTGAGGATTTCATCCTCGGGGCCGCCGCCTCCGCTTGGCAAACCGAGGGCTGGAGCGGCAAGAAAGCAGGGCAGGATTCATGGATCGACCAGTGGTACAAAAACGATCGTCAGGTCTGGCATAACGGCTATGGCCCGGCGGTGGCCACCGATTTCATCAACCGTTTTCGTGAAGACGTGGCCCTGATGAAGCAGGCCGGGCTGACCCACTATCGCACCTCGATCAACTGGTCGCGTTTTCTCACCGACTATGAAACCGCGACGGTGGATAAGGAGTACGCCGCGTATTACGACGCCCTGTTCGCCGAGATGCAGCGTCAGGGCATTGAGCCGATGATCTGCCTTGAGCACTACGAGCTGCCGGGTACGCTGCTGGACACCTACGGTGGCTGGGCGTCGAAGCACGTGGTCGAACTGTTCACCCGCTACGCCGAACAGGTCTTTGCCCGCTATCACCACCTGGTGAAGCGCTGGTTTACCTTTAACGAGCCGATTGTGGTGCAGACCCGGGTTTATCTGGATGCGCTGCGCTGGCCGTACGAGCAGAACACCGGTATTTGGATGCAGTGGAATCACCATAAGGTGCTGGCGACGGCGAAGGTAGTGAAGCTGTTCCGCGACAAAGGCTACGCGGGCAGCGTGGGCTGCATCCTTAACCCGGAAGTCACGTATCCCCGTTCCCGCGCCGCTCACGACGTAAAGGCAGCGGAGATCTACGACCTGTTCTACAACCGGGTGTTCCTCGATCCGCTGGTGCACGGGCATTACCCGCAGGAACTGTTTACCCTGCTGGATAAACATCAGGTGCAGTGGGACTACAACGACGATGAGCTGGCGCTGATCGCCGATAACACCGTCGACGAGCTGGGGATTAACCTCTATTACCCGCACCGGGTTAAAGCCCCGTCCCGCGCCTGGCATCCTGAGACGCCGTTCCACCCGGCGTACTACTACGAGCCGTTTGAGCTGCCGGGCAGGCGGATGAATCCGTCGCGCGGCTGGGAGATTGCCCCGCGCATTATTTACGACATGGCGATGCGGATTAAAAACGACTATCGCAACATCGACTGGTTTGTGGCCGAAAGCGGAATGGGGGTCGAAAACGAAGCGCAGTACCGCAATAGCGACGGGGTAATTGCCGACGACTACCGCATCAACTTTATCAGCGAGCATCTGTTTTATACGCTGCTGGCGCGTGAGGAGGGGGCCAACTGCCACGGCTATATGCTATGGGCCTTTACCGATAACGTCTCGCCGATGAATGCGTTTAAAAACCGCTACGGCCTGATTGAAATCGACCTTGATAACAACCGCGCCCGGCGGGCCAAAAAATCGGCCAGCTGGTTCCGCCAGTTGCGCGATGAGCGCATGCTGACCCTGAACGTCGATGACGAATGGAAGTAGGCGAAGATTGCGGCGGTTCTGGTAACATAGCGCCCACACTGGCCGGGAGGATGCCCGGCCTGCGCATTAACTCACAGCACAGGTGATAACGTGGATAAGGCAGTCGTCCCGGCGGAAAAGAAACAGTACCAGGAGATAGGCGAGGATCTTCGCGACCAAATCATCCAGGGGCACTATCCCGTGGGCTCACGCCTGCCGCCGGAACGCAATATGGCGGAAACCTACGGCGTCAGCCGCACCATCGTGCGTGAAGCGCTGTTGATGCTCGAACTGCAGGGTACCGTGGATATCCGCCAGGGTTCCGGCGTGTACGTCATGCGTATCCCCGAGGAGCACGAGAACGAGGAAGAGCGCCTGTTAAAAAGCGACGTCGGCCCGTTTGAAATCCTGCAGGCGCGCCAGCTGCTCGAAAGCAATATTGCCGCCTTTGCCGCCAAAATGGCGACCCGCGCGGATATCGACAACCTGCGTCGCATCATCGAGCAGGAGCAGCGCGCCATCGCCGCCAACGACAACAGCCAGGACAACAACAAGATGTTCCACCTGGTGCTGGCGGGGGCCACGCAGAATCAGATGCTGCTGGCGACCGTCGAAAGCGTCTGGCACCACATGGACAGCAGCCCGCTGTGGCAACAGTTTAACGTGCATATTGCCAGCCGGGCGTATCGCCTGAAGTGGTTGGGCGACAGGCAGACCATTCTGGCTGCGCTGCGCCGCCGCGACGTGATGGGGGCCTGGCAGGCGATGTGGCAACATCTGGAAAACGTGAAAAAGAGCCTGCTGGAGCTGTCTGACGAAGATGCCCCGGATTTTGACGGCTACCTGTTTGAATCCGTACCTATTTTCCAGGGCAAACTGGTGTGAATATTCAACCGCTATACAGGGCGCCCCAACACGCTGAACAGGTCATCGACTGGCAGTGGCAGGCGTTTGGTGACGGACTGCCGCGTGAGTTTTTTGCAAGCGTAGTGGCCCACAGTCAGACCCCGGGCGCGCTGCCGCTGACCTTTATCGCCACCGAGGGCGAGCGCCTGCTCGGCACGGTGGGACTCTGGCGCTGCGATCTGATTACCCGCCAGGATCTCTTCCCGTGGCTGGCGGCGCTGTACGTGGATGAACAGGCGCGTGGAAAAGGGCTGGCAGGGCAGCTGCAGCGACACGTGCAGGCGTATGCCGCCGAGGCCGGGCATCGCGACCTGCATCTCTGGTCGGCCTGTCGCGATTTTTATGAAGGTTACGGCTGGCACTACATCGGCGATGCGCTGGAGTACCCGAACAAAACAGTCCATCTTTACCGCTATTCGCTGGCGGATTCCGCCGGTGGCGTGACCGAGTGACGGCGCACCAGCGTCGGGCTGAAGATATGCGTCACGTCCGGCGGCAGGCGCTTATCGGCCAGTGACAACGCCAGCTCGGCGGCCTGAGTTGCCATAGTGACAATCGGGTAACGCACGGTCGTCAGGCGTGGACGCACATAGCGAGAAATCAGAATGTCATCGAAGCCAATCAGCGAAATCTCACCCGGAATATCAATGCCATTGTCGTTCAACACCCCCATCGCCCCGGCCGCCATCGAGTCGTTGTAACAGGCGACGGCGCTAAAGTTGCGTCCGCGTCCCAGCAGTTCCGTCATGGCCTGTTCGCCGCCGCTCTCATCGGGTTCACCGTAGGTTACCAGTCGGTCGTTACAGGGCAGGCCGTTTTCGCGCAGGGCATCATAGTAGCCCTGCAGGCGATCGTCGGCGTCGGAAATGGGGTGATTCGAGCACAGATAGCCGATGCGGGTATGCCCCTGCTGGATCAGATGGCGGGTGGCGAGCCAGGCACCGTAGCGGTCATCCAGCGCCACGCAGCGCTGTTCGTAGCCGGGGATTATGCGGTTGATAATCACCATGCCGGGGATCTGATTCATCAGATGCACCAGCTCTTCATCCGTCAGCTTTTTAGCATGCACCACCAGCGCCGCACAGCGGTGGCGAATCAGCTGCTCAATGGCCTGACGCTCTTTCTGTTCGTTGTGATAGCCGTTGCCGATCAGCAGAAAATTGCCGGTCTGATAGGCGACCTGCTCTACGGCTTTGACCATTGCGCCGAAAAAGGGATCCGAGACATCCCCGACCACTAACCCGACGGTGTCGGTGGACTGTTGAGCGAGGGCGCGGGCGTTGGCATTGGGATGATAGTTGAGCGATTCCATGGCGGTGAGCACCGCCTTGCGGGATGTCTCGCTGGCCTTCGGTGAGTCATTGATGACACGCGAAACAGTGGCGACAGAAACACCAGCCAGTCGGGCCACATCCTTAATTGTCGCCATTCGATACCTTCTCTTTGGGGTAAGCGTTTACACACCAACTAGTGTTGCGGAAAAGCGAGGTGTATTCAAGCTTGCGGCCGAGGGGCAATTCACAAACGTGATGCACCCCATAGGAAAGCGTGTAATCGTTACACAGCGAAGCGTAACAGAAGAATGTTAATCGGAATCATTAGTTACACTTTGCCTCAGGCTGTTGCTTTTTCCCGCTGGAGAAGTGAGGGGGCAAACGCCACAATCAAGATCCCAGAGGTATTGATTGGTGAGAATTCTTAGTACGTACTGCGTACTCATCACTTGCACCAACCTGCGCAGATGCGCAGGTTTTTTTTTGTCTGAACACAGCTGTCGCCCCTGCTACACTTCTCGTGTAATCTGCCACAATTTTCCGCAACCCGATAAATTGACTGGCACAGGGAGTTGAAATGCTATTTGGGTTCTTCCGCACGCTGTTCCGTATTCTCTTTCGTGTGCGTCTGACTGGCGACACCCGGTCATTACACGCCGATCGCGTTCTTATTACCCCCAACCACGTTTCGTTCATTGATGGCATCCTGCTGGCGCTATTTTTGCCCGTGCGCCCGGTGTTTGCGGTCTATACCTCCGTCAGCCAGCAGTGGTACATGCGTTGGTTAACGAAGTTGATTGATTTTGTTCCGCTCGATCCCACCAGGCCAATGATGATCAAACATCTGGTGCGCCTGATCGAGCAGGGGCGTCCGGTAGTGATCTTCCCCGAAGGGCGGATTTCGGTAACCGGCTCGCTGATGAAAATTTATGACGGAGCGGGTTTTGTGGCGGCGAAATCTGGCGCTACGGTGGTGCCGCTGCGCATCGAAGGGGCCGAGTTGACCCACTTCAGCCGCCTGAAAGGGCGAGTGAAACAGCGCCTGTTTCCGCGCATTACCCTGCATCTGCTGCCGCCAACGTCGTTGCCGATGCCCGAAGCGCCCCGCGCCCGCGATCGGCGTAAAATCGCCGGTGAAATGTTGCATCAGATTATGATGGAAGCCCGGATGGCGGTGCGCCCGCGCGAAACGCTGTACGAGTCGTTGCTGACGGCGATGTCCCGCTTTGGTGCAAAGAAACACTGCATTGACGACATTAACTTCGCTCCCGACACCTACCGCAAGCTGCTGACCAAGACCTTGTTTGTCGGGCGTATTCTTGAAAAATACAGCCAGCAGGGCGAAAAGATTGGCCTGATGCTGCCCACTGCGGGCATCAGCGCGGCGGTGATTTTTGGCGCCGTCTCACGCGGGCGCATCCCGGCGATGCTGAACTACACCGCCGGGGTAAAAGGGCTGAGCAGCGCCATTACTGCCGCGCAGATCAACACGGTCTTTACCTCACGCACGTTCCTCGATAAAGGCAAGCTCTGGCACCTGCCGGAACAGCTGACCCAGGTACGCTGGGTGTTCCTGGAAGATCTCAAAGCCGAGGTCACCACCGGTGACAAGCTGTGGATCTTTGCCCACCTTCTGGCCCCGCACCTGGCGCAGGTAAAACAGCAGCCGGAAGATGCGGCCATTATCCTCTTTACCTCCGGCTCCGAAGGGAACCCGAAGGGGGTCGTGCACAGCCACAAAAGCCTGCTGGCTAACGTCGAACAGATTAAAACCATCGCCGACTTTACCGCCGACGATCGCTTTATGTCGGCGCTGCCGCTGTTCCACTCCTTCGGCCTGACGGTGGGGCTTCTCACTCCACTGCTGACCGGTGCGGAAGTGTTTCTCTATCCCAGCCCGCTGCACTACCGCATTGTGCCGGAGCTGACCTATGACCGTAACTGTACGGTGATTTTTGGTACCTCCACCTTCCTGGGCCATTACGCGCGCTTTGCCAATGCGTATGACTTCCACCGTGTGCGCTACGTGGTGGCCGGAGCGGAAAAACTGCAGGAGAGCACCCGCCAGCTTTGGCAGGATAAGTTTGGCCTGCGCATTCTGGAAGGCTACGGCGTGACCGAGTGCGCGCCGGTGGTCTCTATTAACGTGCCGATGGCGGCGAAGCCCGGCACGGTCGGGCGTATTTTACCGGGAATGGACGCGCGGCTGCTGGAAGTGCCGGGTATTGAAGAGGGCGGTCGCCTGCAGCTGAAAGGCCCGAACGTGATGAACGGCTATCTGCGGGTGGAAAACCCCGGGGTGCTGGAAGCGCCAACGGCGGAAAACGCCCAGGGTGAAGTGGAAACCGGCTGGTATGACACCGGCGATATCGTGCGCTTCGACGATCAAGGCTACGTGCAGATCCAGGGCCGGGCCAAACGCTTTGCCAAAATCGCGGGCGAGATGGTGTCGCTGGAGATGGTCGAGCAGCTGGCGCTGTCGGTATCGGCTGACAAAATGCACGCGACAGCGATAAAAGCCGATGCCAGTAAAGGCGAGGCGCTGGTGCTGTTTACCACCGACAGCGAGCTCACGCGCGAGCAGCTGCTCCAGCGGGCGCGCGAGCACGGTATCCCGGAGCTGGCCGTACCGCGCGATATTCGCTATCTGAAGCAACTTCCGCTGCTGGGCAGCGGCAAACCGGATTTTGTCACCCTGAAAGGCATGGTTGAACAGGCGGAGTCGCATCATGAGTGAGTCAGCACCCACTAACACCTCCATCTGGTCGAAGGGGATGATGGCGGTTACCGCCGCGCAGTTCCTTTCGGCCTTTGGCGATAACGCGCTGCTGTTTGCCACCCTGGCGCTGCTGAAGTCGCAGTTGTACCCGGACTGGAGCCAGCCGATCCTGCAGATGGTGTTTGTTGGGGCTTATATCGTCTTCGCCCCCTTTGTCGGCCAGGTGGCGGACAGCTTTGCCAAAGGCCGGGTGATGATGTTCGCCAACAGCCTGAAGCTGCTGGGGGCGGCCAGTATCTGCGTCGGGGTGAACCCGTTTATCGGCTACACGCTGGTGGGGATCGGGGCTGCGGCCTATTCACCTGCCAAGTATGGCATCCTGGGGGAACTCACTACTGGCGATAAGCTGGTTAAAGCTAACGGTCTGATGGAGTCGTCGACCATTGCGGCGATCCTGCTGGGCTCGATGGCTGGCGGCATCCTGGCTGACTGGCATGTGCTGGCCGCGCTGGGCGTGTGCGCCGTGGTTTATGCCGGGGCAGTTGTCGCGAACCTGTTTATTCCTAAGCTGCCGGCGGCACGTCCGGGTCAGTCCTGGCGCTTCACCCCCATGACCGCCAGCTTCTTCAACGCCTGCCGGGTGCTGTGGCATAACGGCGAAACCCGCTTCTCACTGATTGGCACCAGCATGTTCTGGGGGGCGGGGGTCACGCTGCGCTTCCTGCTGGTGCTGTGGGTGCCGACGGTGCTGGGGATCACGGACAACGCCACGCCAACCTATCTTAATGCGATGGTAGCGGTAGGGATCGTCGTCGGTGCGGGTGCGGCGGCAAAGCTGGTGACGCTGCAAACGGTCGCCCGCTGCATGCCAGCCGGGGTGCTGATTGGCGTGGTGGTGCTGCTGTTCTCGTTGCAGCACGCGCTGTTACCGGCGTATGCGCTGCTGTTCCTGATGGGGATCCTCGGCGGGTTCTTCGTGGTACCGCTTAACGCTCTGCTGCAGGAGCGCGGCAAGCATACCGTCGGGGCAGGCAATGCCATTGCGGTGCAAAACCTGGGTGAGAACGCCGCCATGCTGCTGATGCTGGGCGTTTACTCGCTGGCCGTGAAAGTGGGGGTGCCGGTAGTGGGCATTGGCGTCGGATTCGGTGGGCTGTTTGCGCTGGCGATCGCGGCGCTGTGGCTATGGCAGCGACGTCGGTAAACATCATGTGCGGCTTGATGCCCTCACCCTAACCCTCTCCCACGGGAGAGGGCGCAAACAGTAAAAAAGGCAACTGACGTTGCCTTTTTGCTTTTATCAGGGAGCTGGATAGGTATACACCTGATGCACCACTTCAATCTCCGCTAACACCTCTTCGCTTAGCGTCAGATGCAGGCTTTCCACGTTGGTTTTCAGCTGTTCCAGAGTGGTTGCGCCCAGAAGGGTGCTGGCCACAAACGGCTGACGACGGACAAAGGCCAGCGCCATCTGCGCTGGATCGAGCCCGTGGCGTTTGGCGATATCCACATAGGCCGCCACCGCTTTCTGCGTCTGCTCACCGCTGTAGCGGGTGAAGCGGCTGAATAGCGTATTACGCGCCCCTGCAGGCTGTGCGCCGTTGAGGTACTTACCGGTCAGCGTGCCAAAGCCCAGGCAGGAGTACGCCAGCAACTCGACGCCTTCATACTGCGTAACTTCCGACAGCGCCACCTCATAGCTGCGGTTCAGCAGGCTGTAAGGATTCTGGATGGTCACGATGCGCGGCAGGTCGTGCTTATCCGCCAGATGCAGATAGCGCATCACCCCAAAGGCCGTTTCGTTAGAGACGCCAATGTAGCGAATCTTCCCGGCGCGCTGGCATTCGGTCAGCGCTTCCAGGGTTTCCAGCAGCGTCACCACCGGCGCGCCGTCGCTCCAGCTGTAACCCAGCTTGCCAAAGCAGTTGGTTGGACGCTGCGGCCAGTGCACCTGATAGAGGTCGAGATAATCGGTCTGCAGGCGCTTCAGGCTGTCATCCAGCGCTGCACGGATGTTCTTGCGATCGAGGATCTGATTCGGGCGGATACCGGTGTCATTAAGGCGGGAAGGGCCGCTGACCTTAGAGGCAACAATCAGCTTTTCGCGGTTGCCGCGTTTCGCCAGCCAGTTGCCGACGTAGGTCTCGGTTAATCCCTGGGTCTCCGGGCGCGGCGGCACGGGGTACATTTCAGCGACGTCGATCAGGTTGATGCCCTGGCTGACGGCGTAATCGAGTTGTTCATGGGCATCGGCTTCGCTATTTTGTTCACCGAATGTCATCGTGCCCAACCCCAGCTGGCTTATCTCAAGAGAACTATGGGGGATACGGTGATAATGCATAGCCGGCTTCCTTATTGGACATGTTAACGGCGTCAGGAACCTCCCGACAGCGGGATATAAACATGGCAGAGGGGAAGCAAAAGGGGAAGAGAAAAATCAAAAGGCCAGCCAGCCGCTGACCTTACGCATTATCGTTCGATAATTTGCGACACATCATCGCGGTTGATCTGCATATTATTACCTTGCTGATCGCGGTAGCTGACCAGACCGGTATCATCGTCGACTTGGGGTTTGCCGTCGGTCAGGATCATGCGACCATCTTTGGTCGCCATAACATAATCGCTACTACAACCAGAAACGGCAAACGCTAAACCAACAGCCGAGATTATCACTGCCCATTTTTTCATTTTTATCACCTCACCTGGTTCGTGTTAGATCTTAGTGTAGTAATAACTGCTGAGCGGGTTTCCCGAAAGAGGGAAAATCTTAAAAAGCCGACGATTCTGTTAAAAACATCACAAATCGCGCCAAAAATCAGGTATTCAGCAAAAAGTGACGTGCTAACAGGGCACCCGTGAAGTTCTTTTTCAAATAAAAACCGCGCGGAAGGGTTAAAATCGGCTCGCCGCGTGCGCCAATTGCCTCGGTGAGGGCTTTGCTGTTTGCCGCCTTTGGCCGAAGCTGCAGCACTTCACCGTGGCGGGCCGTGATGCGCTCAACCTGACCGAGCACAATCATGTCCATCAACTCTTCCCAGTCCAGCCGCAGCTGACGATCCTCTTCCTCATTCGGGCTCCAGATTAACGGTGCACCGACGCGCCTCGCCGCCAGCGGGATCGCACGATCACCTTCGACCGGCATCCACAGTACGCGCTTGAGCTTATGCCGCACATGACTGCTTTCCCAGGTGATCCCCGTATTGCCAGTGAGCGGCGCTACGCAGACGAACGTTGTCTCCAGCGGTCGGCCCTGGCTGTCGACCGGGATGGTTTTCAGCTCCACGCCCAGGGCGGCAAAGTCCTGCTCGGGTTTGCTGCCTGCGCTGGCCCCGAGCCACAGTTCCAGCAGCACGCCTATCCAGCCTTTATCGCGCTTAAGATCCGCCGGGATCGGCAGGCCGGCGAGTGCGGCAAGTTCTCCCAGCGAGTAACCCGCCAGACGTTGTGCCTGCTGCAGTAATGCCGCTTCCGTTTCAGGAGCTGAGGACATCGGGACGAGGGGAAGCATGATAATGTATCCGTTGGTTAAAAAATGACCGGTAGTTTTCCACCGCACAGAGAGAGTTTAACTTTTTCTTTTTGCTTGTGCCAGGTTGATGATTTATCTATATTTTTAAGTCAAACTTTGTGGCGGGCTAGCGGTTGAGCTTCAGGTTGTTCAAATCTGGTCACTGGCAATAAACAGGATCTTACACCTACTTATCCACAGAAAAGTGGGATAACTGGGAATAACCCCCACTACTGTTTCCATTTACAGCCTTGACGTGCGATGAAAATCGAAAAACTCGACAAAATGTGACTAACTTATTGGCACAATCTGTGGATAAAACCGACGCTGCTCGATCTTTCATCAACGCGCAGATCTTAAGAGTGACCTGTATCACACTATACGTTGTTTGTTGCAATTTTATAACTCTAACTAAATGAAATATAGGATTTTATTAAGATAAGAAAATTCTGCATTATCCGGGGCGGTTTAGGTTGTCCATCGGTAATCACGAACTTCTTCACAACTCTATCCACAGAAAAAGTGAATAAAATTGCGCATCCGACCGCTCATCTGTTTATAACTCTGATGATAATTGTGAGTTATTCAAATGTTATTCGGCTCCAGGCCCGTAAGAGAGTGGTTTACCGCCTCACTGGAGTGTGAAACAATCATTCATATATCAGGTTTAGTTTGAGGTAGTCCGGTGATTGATGACGATGGCTACCGCCCGAACGTAGGTATCGTAATTTGTAATCGCCAGGGGCAGGTTATGTGGGCCCGGCGATATGGTCAGCACTCCTGGCAATTTCCCCAAGGGGGAATTAACCCGGGAGAGTCCGCAGAGCAAGCGATGTATCGGGAGCTGTTCGAAGAAGTTGGCTTAAGCCGTAAGGATGTCCGCATTCTGGCTTCGACCCGCAACTGGTTGCGTTACAAGTTACCGAAGCGTTTGGTGCGTTGGGACACAAAGCCGGTATGTATCGGCCAGAAACAGAAGTGGTTTCTTCTGCAATTGGTGAGCAGCGATGCGGATATCAATATGCAAACCAGCAGCACGCCTGAATTCGATGGCTGGCGCTGGGTTAGCTACTGGTATCCCGTTCGTCAGGTCGTGTCGTTTAAGCGCGACGTTTACCGCAGGGTGATGAAAGAGTTCGCAAGTGCTGTGATGATGCTTCAGGAGGCCCCTCCTAAACCACAGAGCGCACCTGCCTGGCGACGTAAAAGAGGTTAAGCTACGCACATTATGCTCACCCGCCTGCGCGAAATAGTCGAGAAGGTGGCCAGTGCTCCACGGCTCAACGAGGCGCTGGATATTCTGGTCACTGACATCTGCCTTGCAATGGAAACCGAAGTCTGTTCGGTTTATCTGGCCGACCATGACCGCAGATGCTATTACCTGATGGCGACGCGCGGACTGAAAAAACCGCGCGGTCGTACCGTTGCGCTCGCCTTTGATGAAGGCGTAGTGGGCCTGGTCGGGCGTCTGGCTGAACCCATCAACCTTGCCGATGCACAGAAGCACCCCAGCTTTAAATATATTCCTGCAGTAAGAGAAGAACGCTTTCGGGCGTTCCTTGGCGTGCCGATTATCCAGCGCCGCCAGCTGCTTGGCGTGCTGGTGGTCCAGCAGCGTGAACTGCGGCAATACGATGAAAGTGAAGAGTCTTTCCTCGTTACGCTGGCCACGCAAATGGCGGCGATCCTCTCCCAGTCTCAGTTAACGGCGCTGTTTGGTCAGTACCGACAGACGCGTATTCGTGCCTTGCCCGCGTCGCCCGGCGTGGCGATTGCCGAAGGTTGGATGGATGCCACCCTGCCGCTGATGGAACAGGTTTACGAAGCGTCCACGCTGGATACTGCCCTTGAACGCGAGCGTCTGACCGGTGCGCTGGAAGAGGCGGCTAACGAGTTTCGCCGCTACAGTAAACGTTTTGCCGCCGGTGCGCAGAAAGAAACCGCCGCCATTTTCGATCTCTACTCCCACCTGCTTTCTGATGCCCGACTGCGTCGAGAGCTGTTTACCGAAGTGGATAACGGCTCGGTTGCCGAGTGGGCGGTCAAAAAGAGCATCGAGAAATTCGCTGAGCAGTTTGCCACCTTAACCGACGGTTATCTTAAAGAGCGTGCCGGAGACCTGCGCACGCTGGGGCAGCGCCTGCTGTTCCATCTCGATGACACCATTCAGGGGCCGAACACCTGGCCGCCGCGCTTTGTGCTGGTGGCCGATGAGCTTTCGGCCACCACCCTTGCGGAACTGCCACAGGACAGACTTGCCGGGATTGTGGTTCGCGACGGTGCGGCCAACTCGCACGCCGCCATTATGGTGCGTGCGCTGGGGATCCCGACCGTCATGGGGGCGGATATCCAGCCGTCGGCCTTGCACCACCGCACGCTGGTGGTGGACGGTTATCGCGGTGAGCTGCTGGTCGATCCGGAGCCGGTTCTGCTGCAGGAGTACCAGCGACTTATCAGCGAAGAGAACGAGCTGAGCCGTCTGGCAGAAGACGATGTTAATCAGCCTGCGGCGCTGAAAAGCGGCGAGCGGATCAAAGTGATGCTCAATGCCGGTCTCAGTCCGGCGCATGAAGAGAAGCTTGGCGGGCGCATCGATGGCATCGGTCTTTACCGCACCGAAATCCCGTTTATGCTGCAGAGCGGCTTCCCCTCGGAAGAGGAGCAGGTCGCGCAGTATCAGGGCATGTTGCAGATGTTCAACGACAAGCCGGTGACGCTGCGTACCCTGGACGTGGGCGCGGATAAGCAACTTCCGTACATGCCGATCAGCGAAGAAAACCCCTGTCTGGGCTGGCGCGGCATTCGCATCACCCTCGATCAGCCGGAGATCTTTCTTATTCAGGTGCGCGCCATGCTGCGCGCCAATGCCGCGACCGGGAACCTCAGCATTCTGTTGCCGATGGTGACCAGCATTGACGAAATCGACGAAGCCCGACGACTGATCGAACGTGCCGGGCGCGAAGTCGAAGAGATGATCGGCTACGAGATTCCAAAACCCCGGCTGGGGGTGATGATCGAAGTCCCGTCGATGGTCTTTATGCTGCCACAGCTGGCCAATCGCGTTGACTTTATCTCGGTGGGCACCAACGACCTGACCCAGTACATGCTGGCGGTGGATCGCAACAACACCCGCGTGGCGAGTATTTACGATAGCCTGCACCCGGCGATGCTGCGGGCGCTGGCGATGATTGCCCGCGAGGCGCAAACCCACGGCATCGACCTGCGCCTGTGCGGCGAGATGGCAGGGGACTCCATGTGCGTGGCGATCCTGATTGGCCTCGGTTTCCATCATCTGTCCATGAACGGTCGCTCCGTGGCCCGCGTGAAGTACCTGCTGCGCCACATTGATTTAGAAGAGGCGCAGCTGCTGGCGACCCGCAGTCTGGAAGCCCAGCTGGCAACCGAAGTACGCCACCAGGTGGCGGCCTTTATGGAGCGTCGCGGAATGGGCGGTTTGATCCGCGGTGGGCGTTAACAACGGGTATCCCTCAGCGCTGGGCTGAGGGATACAAACGTGCGACGTCTCTATACACATCTTTTACATCTCGGGCGCATCCTCCCCGCCCGCTTGTGCTATGATTCGCAACTTTGGAGCGCAGGCAACCCCTCGCGCACGTCTCTACCGCTGTCCACTTTCAGCGGAATATCAACATCTTGTGGTGACAGATGAACAGTGGCTATCTGCATTTTCCGGAATTCGATCCGGTCATTTTCTCAATTGGACCCGTAGCGCTTCACTGGTATGGCCTGATGTATCTGGTCGGGTTCGTTTTTGCCATGTGGCTGGCTGGCCGTCGCGCCAAACGCCCTGGCAGCGGCTGGACCAAAGACGAAGTAGAAAACCTGCTGTACGCAGGCTTCCTCGGCGTCTTCCTCGGTGGGCGCATCGGCTATGTGCTGTTCTACAACTTCCCGGTGTTCATGAGCGATCCGCTCTATCTGTTCCGCGTCTGGGATGGCGGCATGTCCTTCCACGGCGGCCTGATTGGCGTCATCCTGGTGATGGTGATCTTCGCGAAACGCACCAAACGTACCTTCTTCCAGGTGGCTGATTTTATTGCGCCATTGATCCCGTTCGGGCTGGGTGCTGGTCGTCTGGGTAACTTTATCAACGGCGAGTTGTGGGGCCGCGTCGATCCGAGCGTGCCGTTTACCATGCTGTTCCCGCAGTCGCGTGCCGAAGATCTTGCTCTGCTGCCTTCACATCCTGAGTGGCAGTCGCTGTTCGACACCTACGGTGCCCTGCCGCGTCATATGTCACAGCTGTACGAGATGGCGCTGGAAGGGGTGGTACTGTTTATCATTCTGAACCTGTTTATCCGCAAACCGCGTCCGACGGGCTCGGTATCTGGCTTGTTCCTGATTGGCTACGGTGCCTTCCGTATCATCGTGGAATTCTTCCGCCAGCCGGATCAGCAATTCACTGGTGAATGGGTACAGTACATCAGTATGGGGCAGATCCTCTCTATTCCGATGATTGTCGCGGGTATCGCGATGATGGTCTGGGCGTACCGTCGTCCACAGCAACAGGTCTCCTGAGTCATTATGAAACAGTATCTTGAACTGATGCAAAAAGTGCTCGATGAGGGCACGGCAAAAAACGACCGCACCGGTACCGGTACGACCTCCATTTTTGGTCACCAGATGCGCTTCAACCTGCAGGATGGCTTTCCGCTGGTGACAACCAAGCGCTGCCATTTACGCTCAATCATTCATGAGCTGCTTTGGTTCCTGCAGGGCGATACCAACATCGCGTACCTGCGTGAGAACAACGTCTCTATCTGGGACGAGTGGGCAGACGACAATGGCGATCTGGGCCCGGTCTACGGCAAGCAGTGGCGCGCCTGGCCAACGCCGGATGGCCGCCATATCGACCAGATCACCACCGTGGTGAACCAGCTGAAAAACGATCCGGACTCGCGCCGTATTATCGTTTCTGCCTGGAACGTGGGCGAGCTGGACAAAATGGCGCTGGCACCGTGCCACGCGTTTTTCCAGTTCTATGTGGCGGATGGCAAGCTCTCCTGTCAGCTGTACCAGCGCTCCTGCGATGTGTTCCTCGGCCTGCCGTTTAACATCGCCAGCTATGCACTGCTGGTGCATATGATGGCTCAGCAGTGCGAGCTGGAAGTGGGTGATTTTGTCTGGACCGGCGGGGATACCCACCTGTACAGCAACCATATGGAACAGACCCATCTTCAGTTGTCCCGCGAGCCGCGAGCGCTGCCGAAGCTGGTCATCAAGCGTAAGCCGGGATCCATTTTCGACTACCGCTTTGAAGACTTCGACATCGAGGGCTACGACCCGCATCCGGGCATCAAAGCCCCTGTGGCCATCTGATATCGCAAGCCTGACATAACCGGCACCTTGTGTGCCGGTTTTTTTATGCCCAAATAATGGTTTTGCGAGCCTGTTTCCGGCTTATGCGCAACGCGCTGCAAACTGCAAGAAAGTGCTGAACCCGCCTCGACAATCTCTGAACTGCGCCTCGAATTGCTGTTCTTGCCCCGTCACACTGGCGTCATGAAAAAGGAAAAGGGCTTTACGCTCATTGAAATGCTGGTCGCCGTCGCACTTATCGTTACGCTCAGCGCGACAGGGCTGTACGGCTGGCGACGCTGGCAGCAACAGCAGCAACTCTGGCAGACGGCGCGCCAGGTGCGGGATTTTCTTGTAGTGCTGCGCAACGACGCCTGGCGACATAACCGGGATCACGTTGTGGCGCTAAAGCAGGACGGCCAGCAGTGGTGCCTGCTCAAAACCGATATCCCCGCGTGCCAGGCCGACAGCGCCTTTGCGCTCATCCCGCTGTGGCCGGATATTCACATCACCGAGATTACGCCCGCGCTGGGGTTTTATGGCCTGCGGGATACCGCCTGGGCGGGGCGAATTCGCCTGCAAAGCCAGGCCGGCGAATGGCTGATTATCGTCTCGTCCTGGGGGCGCATCCGCATGTGCAACGGCAAGGGAGGATTCGCATGTCAGTAACTCAGCAGGGATTTTCACTGACCGAAGTCCTGATAGCGATGGCGATAAGCAGCGTCCTGCTGATGAGCGCGGCGCGGTTTTTACCCGGTTTGCAGCGAGCGATACTGCTGCAGACGCAGCAGCAGGAACGTGAAGAGGAGATCTGGCTGCGGATGGCCGGTATCGGTAAGCACCTGCAACGGGCGGGTTACTGCGCGGGCGAGTGCCAGGGCGAGGCGCTAAAGATTGCTCAGGGCGGCGAATGCATCATAGTGCAGTGGGACGAGAACAGCAATGGCCGCTGGGAGACGACGCCCCCAACCGCTGCGGAACAGACGGGGTTTCGCCTCAACGATGGCGCACTGGAGACGCTACGGGGCGCTACGCAGTGCAGCGGCAAGGGATGGGAGAGAGTGACCGATCCCGCCAGGCTCACCGTGGTGCATTTTAAGGTGCAGCGCATCATGCGGGCGGGGTTCGCGCCAGAGTTAAGCATCGCGTTGGGTGCCTCTTTCAAAGGAGCGCGTGGCGGTAACCTTGAAGCGCATCATCGTGTCACCGGGTTTAACTTATGAGCCGCCAGCAGGGAATGTCGTCGCTGGCGCTGGTGCTCCTGCTATTAATGCTGGGCAGCCTGATGCTGACCGGACTCAACCAGCAGCTTGATGCCCTGATGCGCATTGTCAGGGCCGACAGCGAGGCCCTTTACCATCAGGCGACAGCCCAGTCGGCGCTGGAGTGGGGCAGAACGCTTCCCTGGCCGACGGATGCGGACGCGGCGTGCCAGCAGCATCCGCAGCAGCCGTGGCGCGCCTGCCTGCGTATCCTGGCGCAGCGCGCCGTGCTTATCACCAGCAGTGGTGGCATCACGCTGTGGCGGCTGGGGGAGGTGAGCGCCGAGGGTGTTGTCTTTTTGCCGCACGGCTGGAGTGACTTTTGCCCGCTTAAGGAGAGTGCGCTGTGTCAGCAACCGTAGCGAAACAGCAGGGGTTTAGCATCGTGGAAGTGTTACTCGCCATGATGCTGATGGTTATCGTGGTCACTGCGCTTGCGGGCTATCATCGTGTTTTAGCCAGCCGGTTCGTGGCACTGGAGCAGTACCGCCAGGTCTGGCGTCAGGTCTGGAATCAGTCGCAGCTCACGCCCGCAGAATTACCCGCGGGCTGGCAGGTGAACCGAATGCAGACAACACAGGCCGGATGTGTCAGCATCTCGGTCACACTTATTTCTCCTCTGGGTCGGCGGGGTCAGATGACACGCCTGCACTGCCCGGTTAGCCAGTAGTTGGGAGCAGCGATGTTAAGGGTCTACCACTCAAACCGTCTGGACGTGCTGGAAGCGCTGATGGAATTTATTGTCGAGCAACAGAGGCTCGACGATCCCTTTGAACCGGAAATGATCCTGGTTCAGAGCACCGGTATGGCGCAGTGGCTGCAGATGTCCCTTTCGCAAAAGTTTGGTATTGCCGCCAATATCGACTTCCCGCTGCCCGCCAGCTTTATCTGGGATATGTTTGTCCGCGTGCTGCCGGAGATCCCGAAACAGAGCGCATTCAACAAGCAGAGCATGAGCTGGAAGCTGATGTCGCTACTGCCTGAGATGTTGCCGCAGGATGAATTCACCATGCTGCGCCACTACCTCAATGACGATACCGACAAGCGGAAGCTGTTCCAACTGGCGTCGCGGACGGCGGATCTCTATGACCAGTATCTGGTCTATCGCCCGGAATGGCTGACGCGCTGGGAAGCAGGCGAACTGATCGATGGCCTCGACCAGGCACAAATCTGGCAGGCACCGCTGTGGAAGGCGCTGGTCGAACACACCGAAAAGCTGGGCCAGCCCCAGTGGCACCGTGCAAATCTCTACGATCGTTTTATCAGCACGCTGGACACAGCAACCGAGACGCCCGCCGGGTTGCCGTCGAGGGTCTTTATCTGCGGCATCTCCGCTTTGCCGCCGGTCTACCTGAAGGCGCTGAATGCGCTGGGCAGACACATTGATATCCATATTCTGTTCACCAACCCCTGCCGCCATTACTGGGGCGATATTCAGGATGCCCGCTGGCTCTCCCGGATTGTGACGCGCCAGCGTCGCCGCCTGTTTGATGAGCGCACGGTGCCGCTGTTTAAAGACAGCAGTACGGCGGAGCAGCTCTTTGACGACGCGGGTGTGCAAAACTTACCTAACCCACTGCTGGCCTCGTGGGGAAAGCTGGGGCGCGACTATATTTACATGCTCTCCGAACTGACCGCTTCCGGTGAAGGGGATGTGGATGCCTTTGCCGAGATCACCCCGGACAGCCTGCTGCATAACGTGCAGCTGGATATTCTGGATCTTGAGAAGCGCTCGGTGGAGGGCATCAATGCGAAGGAGTTCGCCCGCAGCGACAGCAAACGCCTGTTGGACCCCGACGATCGCAGCGTGACGCTGCACCTTTGTCACAGCCCGCAGCGTGAAGTCGAAGTGCTGCATGACAAACTGCTGGCGATGCTGGAAGACGATCCTGAGCTCACGCCGCGCGATATCGTGGTGATGGTGGCCGATATCGACAGCTACAGCCCCTATATTCAGGCCGTGTTCGGCAGCGCCGCCGGCGATCGCTATTTGCCGTTTGCGATATCGGACCGGCGTGCGCGCCAGTCGCATCCGGCGCTGCAGGCCTTTGTCAGCCTGCTTTCCCTGCCGGACAGCCGCTTTGTTCCTGAAGACGTGCTGGCGCTGCTGGATGTTCCGGTACTGGCGGCCCGCTTTGATATTGATGAAGACGCCCTGCGCTACCTGCGCCAGTGGGTCAACGAGTCGGGCGTGCGCTGGGGGATGGATGACGACAACGTGCAGGAGTTTGAACTGCCCGTTACCGGCCAGCACACCTGGCAGTTTGGCCTGACGCGCATGCTGCTCGGCTACGCCATGGAGAGCAGTCAGGGCGAATGGAATGCCGTCCTGCCGTATGACGAATCCAGCGGGTTAATTGCCGAGCTGGTGGGGCATCTGGCCTCGCTGTTGATGCAGCTTAACCGCTGGCGACGGGAGCTAATGCAGGCGCGGCCGCTTGAGGCCTGGCTGCCGGTCTGCCGCGAGATGCTGAATGATTTTTTCCTGCCGGATCAGGAAACCGAAGCCGCGATGGCGCTCATTGAGCAGCAGTGGCAGGCCATTATCGAAGAGGGGCTCTCGTCGCATTATGGCGAAGCGATCCCGCTGTCGCTGCTGCGGGATGAACTCACCCAGCGCCTCGATCAGGAGCGGATCAGCCAGCGCTTCCTGGCCGGGCCGGTCAATATCTGCACCCTGATGCCAATGCGCTCTATTCCCTTTAAGGTCGTCTGCCTGTTGGGCATGAACGACGGGGTCTACCCGCGTGCGCTGGCACCGCTGGGCTTTGATTTAATGAGTCAAAAACCGCAGCGTGGGGATCGTAGCCGTCGGGATGATGATCGCTACCTGTTCCTCGAGGCGCTGATCTCCGCCCAGCAGCAACTGTACATCAGCTATATCGGACGCTCTATTCAGGATAACAGTGAGCGTTTCCCCTCGGTGCTGGTACAGGAGCTGGTCGACTATATTGGACAAAGCCATTACCTGCCGGGTGACGAAGCGCTTAACTGTGATGAAAGTGAACGGCGGGTGAAAGCGCATATCACCTGCTGTCACAGCCGGATGCCGTTTGATGCCGTGAACTATGAGCACAACGAGCAGCAGAGCTACGCCCGGGAGTGGCTTCCGGCGGCGAAGCGAGAAGGGGTAGCCCACAGCGATTTTATCCAGACCCTGGCGCCGCGGCAGGTTGATACCCTGGCCTTTGAGCAGCTCCAGCGCTTCTGGGCCCACCCGGTGCGCGCTTTTTTCCAGATGCGCCTGCAGGTTAACTTCCGCTCTGAAGAGAGCGAGATCCCGGATGAAGAGCCGTTTACCCTCGAGGGGTTAAGCCGCTATCAGCTCAACCAGCAGTTGCTGAATGCGCTGGTGGAGGAGGAAGACGCGCAGGTGCTGTTCCGTCGCTATCGTGCGGCGGGTCAGCTCCCTTACGGTGCCTTTGGTGAAATCGCCTGGGATGCCCAGTGTCAGGAGATGCAAGCGCTGGCCGGCAGGGTGATTGAGTGCCGCCAGCCGGGCAAAAGCATGGAGATCGATCTTCACTGCAACGGTATCAATCTGACGGGTTGGCTGCAGCATGTGCAGGCGGACGGGCTGCTGCGCTGGCGGCCATCGATGCTCAGCGTTTCACAAGGTCTGCAACTTTGGCTGGAACACCTTGTCTACTGTGCGAGCGGCGGTGAAGGTGAAAGCCGGTTGTTCGTGCGCAAAGACGGTGAATGGCGTTTCCAGGCGCTGCCCGCCGTGCAGGCGATGGAGCATCTCTCGCTGTTTATCGAAGGCTTTAAGCAGGGGATGAATAAACCGCTGCTGTTGCTGCCAGAAAGTGGGGGGGCGTGGATTAAAGCCTGTTATGACGCCACGAATGATGCCATGTTAACGGATGAGGCCACCCTGCAAAAAGCGCGCAGTAAATTTTTGCAGGCCTACGAAGGTAACATGATGGTGCGCGGAGAAGGAGAGGATGTCTGGTATCAACGCCTGTGGCGAACCCTTGAGCCAGAATACTTCGATGCCATCACCGATGAGGCCCGGCGCTACCTGTTACCGTTGTATAGATTTAAATCGTCCTGACGTCTGTATAAAAATTGCGCAGATTTGGGCATTCATTTATGATGCCCATCTTGTCATGGACTGATGTACCGCCATTAAGAGATGCTGGCTTGCCCGGCACGAAGTGTGTTAATGATGATGTCCATGATGAAGAGGTAGTGAATGTCAGGCAGCACCTTATTGAAAACGTTGGTTTTGTTCGTCGCCCTTTGGGCACCCCTCAGTCAGGCAAACACCGGTTGGCAACCCGTTCAGGAAACGATTCGCAAAAGCGATAAAGATACCCGTGAGTATCAGGCGATCCGTCTTGATAACGGGATGATCGTGCTGCTGGTGTCCGATCCACAGGCCGTTAAATCTCTGTCGGCGCTGGTCGTGCCGGTCGGTTCGCTGGAAGATCCTGACTCTCATCCCGGCCTTGCGCACTATCTTGAGCACATGACGCTGATGGGCTCAAAGAAGTATCCGCAGCCTGACAGCCTTGCCGAATTTTTGAAAATGCACGGTGGCAGCCATAACGCCAGCACCGCGCCGTACCGTACTGCCTTTTATCTGGAAGTGGAAAACGATGCGCTGGAAGGCGCAGTCGATCGCCTTGCGGACGCCATTGCCGCACCGCTGCTGGATAAAAAATATGCCGATCGCGAGCGTAATGCCGTTAACGCCGAGCTGACCATGGCTCGCACCCGGGACGGGATGCGCATGGCCCAGGTCAGTGCAGAAACCATTAACCCGGCGCACCCTGGCTCGCGTTTTTCCGGTGGTAATCTCGAGACGCTGAGCGACAAACCTGACAGCCCGGTTCTCGACGCGCTGCATACCTTCCGCGACAAGTATTACTCCGCCAACCTGATGAAGGCCGTGGTGTACAGCAACAAACCGCTGCCTGAGCTGGCAACGCTTGCAGCCCAGACCTACGGCCGGGTGCCGAATAAAGATATCGCCAAACCGGAAACCACCGTACCGGTGGTGACTGATGCGCAGAAAGGCTTAATCATTCATTACGTTCCTGCGATGCCGCGCAAGGTGCTGCGCGTCGAGTTTCGTATTGATAACAACACCGCCCAGTTCCGCAGTAAAACCGATGAACTGGTGAACTACCTGATCGGCAACCGTAGCCCTGACACGCTCTCTGACTGGCTGCAAAATCAGGGGCTGGTGGAAGGCATTCGCGCCGACTCCGATCCTGTTGTCAACGGCAACAGCGGCGTACTGGCGATCTCCGCCACCTTAACCGACAAAGGGCTGGCTCACCGGGATGAAGTTGTCGCGGCCATTTTCAGCTATCTCTCGCTGCTTCGTGAAAAAGGCGTGGATAAACGCTACTTTGACGAGCTGGCGCACGTGCTGGATCTCGACTTCCGCTACCCGTCAATCACCCGCGATATGGACTATGTCGAGTGGCTGGCTGACACCATGATCCGCGTGCCGGTCGCGCATACTTTGGATGCCGTTAACATTGCGGATCGGTATGATGCCGACGCCGTAAAAGCTCGTCTGGCAATGATGACGCCGCAGAATGCGCGTATCTGGTACATCAGCCCGAACGAACCGCATAACAAAACCGCCTACTTTGTGAATGCCGAGTATCAGGTGGACAAAATCAGCGAAAACACCTTCGCCGACTGGCAGCAGAAAGCCGCCGGGATTGCGCTCAAGCTGCCGGAACTGAACCCCTATATTCCGGAAGACTTCACGCTGATTAAACCTGTGAAAGACTATCCGCAGCCGCAGCTGATTGTGGATGAGTCCAACCTGCGCGTGGTTTACACCCCGAGCCGCTATTTTGCCAGCGAACCGAAAGCCAACGTCAGCATGGTGCTGCGTAATCCACAGGCGATGGATAGCGCCAAAAATCAGGTGCTGTTTGCCCTGAACGACTACCTGGCCGGGATCGCGCTGGATCAGCTCAGCAACCAGGCGGCGGTAGGTGGGATCAGTTTCTCCACCAATGCCAACAATGGCCTGATGCTCAATGCCAACGGCTACACCCAGCGTTTACCGCAGCTGTTCGAGGCGCTGCTGAATGGGTATTTCAGCTACACCGCAACCGACGATCAGCTGGCGCAGGCGAAATCCTGGTATACCCAGATGATGGACTCTGCCGAGAAGGGTAAAGCCTTCGACCAGGCCATTATGCCGGTGCAGATGCTGTCGCAAATTCCTTACTTCCAGCGCGAAGAGCGCCGGGCGCTGCTGCCTTCCATCACGCTGCAAGAGGTGATGGCGTATCGGGCAGCCCTGAAAACCAACGCCAGACCGGAGTTTTTGGTCGTCGGTAACATGAGCGAAGATCAGGCCAAAACGCTGGCGCAAAACGTCCGCAGCCAGCTGGGTGCCAACGGTAACGAATGGTGCCGTAACGAGGACGTGCTGGTGGATAAACAGCAGAACGTCATTTTCGATAAAGCAGGCAGCAGCACCGATTCTGCGCTGGCGGCGGTGTTTGTCCCAACGGGCTATGACGAATATGCCAGCTCGGCGTACAGCGCGGTGCTGGGGCAAATCGTTCAGCCGTGGTTCTACAACCAGTTGCGCACCGAAGAGCAGCTCGGCTATGCGGTGTTCGCCTTCTCCATGAACGTTGGTCGCCAGTGGGGAATGGGCTTCCTGCTGCAAAGCAGCGATAAGCAGCCAGCCTATCTCTGGGAGCGTTTCCAGGCCTTCTTCCCGCAGGCAGAAGCGAAGCTGAGAGCCTTAAAACCTGAAGAATTTGCTCAGATCCAGCAGGCCGTCATTACCCAGGTCACTCAGCCGCCACAAACCCTGGGTGAAGAGGCCTCAAGGATCAGCAAAGATTTTGATCGGGGTAATATGCGCTTCGATTCGCGTGATAAAGTAGTGGCCGAGATCAAACAGCTCACGCCGCAGAAAGTGGCCGACTTCTTCCATCAGGCGGTAGTTGCCCCGCAGGGGATGGCTATCCTGTCGCAGGTGTCCGGTAGCCAGAGTAAGCAAGCCACCGATACCCAACCGAAAGGCTGGACCGTCTGGAAGAGTGTGAGTGAATTGCAGCAATCTATGCCCAGGAGTAAGAACGAATGACCGATACCGCTGAGTCCCTTGACCCCCTACGTTTACCGTTACAGGGGGAACGATTGATAGAGGCCTCAGCGGGAACCGGAAAAACCTTCACCATCGCGGCACTCTATCTGCGACTGTTGCTCAAACTGGGCGACAGCGCAGCCTTTTCCCGCCCTCTGAGCGTGGAAGAGCTGCTGGTGGTGACCTTCACCGAAGCCGCAACAGAAGAGCTGCGCGGGCGTATTCGCGCCAACATTCATGAGCTGCGCATCGCCTGTCTACGGCAAAGCACCGATAACCCCTTATATGCCCGTCTGCTGGATGAGATCGTCGATAAACAGCAGGCGGCGGCATGGCTGCTGCTGGCCGAACGGCAGATGGATGAGGCCGCGGTGTTCACTATCCACGGTTTCTGCCAGCGCATGCTCAGCCTCAATGCCTTCGAGTCCGGGATGCTGTTTGAGCAGCAGCTGATTGAAGACGAGTCAGCCTTACGCTATCAGGCCTGTGCGGACTTCTGGCGTCGCCACTGCTACCCGCTGCCGCGCGATATTGCCGAAGCGGTTCACAATCAGTGGAAAGGCCCGGAAGCGCTGCTGCGGGCCATCGATCGCTATCTGCAGGGAGAAGCTCCCGTCATCAAATCGCCACCACCGGCGGATGAAACGCTGGCCTCCCGCCATGAGAAGATCGTTGCTCTCATCGCCGGGATGAAACAAAAGTGGTCTGACAGCGTGGGCGAAATCGACGCCGTTATCGAAAATTCCGCCATCGATCGGCGCAAGTTTAACCGTGGTAATCAGGCAAAATATGTCGAACGTATTACCGCCTGGGCGCAGGAGGAGAAGCACAGCTATCAGCTGCCCGACGCGCTGGAAAAGTTCTCCCAGACCTTCCTGGCGGAACGCACCAAAGCGGGTGGCGTGATACCAGAACATCCTTTGTTTTCCGCTATCGACACCCTGCTGGCTGAGCCGCTGACCCTCAACGATCTGATGATCACCCGCGCGCTGGCGGAGATCCGTGAAGCCGTTGCGCGTGAAAAACGTCGTCGCGGCGAGCTGGGCTTTGACGATATGTTGAGCCGCCTCGATGCCGCCCTGAACAGTGAAAACGGTGACGCGCTGGCGGCGGCGATCCGGGGCCGTTTCCCGGTGGCGATGATTGATGAATTTCAGGATACCGATCCCCAGCAGTACCGTATTTTCCGCCGTATATGGCGCCAGCAGCCGGACACCGCGCTGCTGCTGATTGGCGATCCCAAACAGGCTATCTATGCGTTTCGCGGCGCGGATATCTTTACCTACATGAAGGCGCGTGGCGAAGTTGCGGCCCATTACACCCTCGACACCAACTGGCGCTCGGCACCGGGAATGGTCGAGAGCGTGAACAGCCTGTTTTCACAGATGAACGATGCCTTTATGTTCCGTGAAATCCCCTTTCAGCCGGTCAAATTCGCCGCCAGAAATGCCGGACTGCGCTTTGAACTGCACGGAAAAACACAGCCCGCGATGAACGTCTGGCTGATGGAGGGCGAAGGCTGCGGCGTCGGGGATTATCAAACCTTTATGGCCCAGCACTGCGCGGCGCAAATCCGCGACTGGCTGAGTGCGGGCGTACGTGGCGACGCAATCCTCTACCGGGGCGATGGAGCCCAGCCGGTGAAGGCGTCTGACATTACGGTGCTGGTGCGCAGCCGTCTGGAAGCGGGGCTGGTGCGTGACGCGCTGACCCTGCTGCACATTCCGTCGGTGTATCTATCCAATCGCGACAGCGTGTTTGAAACCCTGGAAGCGCAGGAGATGCTCTGGCTGCTGCAGGCGGTGCTGGCACCCGAGCGCGAAAGCACGTTGCGCAGCGCGCTGGCAAGCTCGATGCTCGGCCTGACCGCGCTCGACATCGACACCCTCAATAACAGTGAAGAACTGTGGGATGAGGCGGTGGAAGAGTTTACCCGCTACCGCGAGCGCTGGCAGAAGCGCGGGGTGATGGCGATGCTGCGTGACATTATGACCCGGCGCAACATCGCCGAAAACATGCTGGCCACCGCGGGAGGCGAACGCCGACTGACCGATATTTTGCACATCAGCGAACTGTTGCAGGAGGCAGGAACCCAGCTGGAGAGCGAGCATGCTCTGGTGCGCTGGCTGGCGCAGCATATCGCCGATCCGAACAGCAACGCCTCCAGCCAGCAGATGCGCCTTGAAAGCGACAAACATCTGGTCAAAATCGTCACCGTCCATAAATCGAAAGGGCTGGAGTATCCGCTGGTGTGGCTGCCATTTATCGCCAATTACCGCGTGCAGGACCAGGCCTTTTATCACGATCGTAAAACCTTTGAAGCAGTGCTTGACTTAAGCCAGGCCGACGACAGCGTAGAGCTCGCCGAAGCCGAACGGCTGGCGGAAGACCTACGCCTGCTGTACGTAGCGCTGACGCGATCCGTATGGCATTGCAGCTTAGGTGTCGCGCCGCTGTTTCGCCGTCGCGGCGACAAATCTGGCGAGAGCGATTTCCATCTGAGCGCGCTCGGGCGGCTGATCCAGCAGGGCGAGCCGAAAGATGCGGTGGGCCTGCGTCAGTGTCTGCAAACCCTGTGCAATGAGCACATTGCGCTGCAGGTGGCCGGGGTCGCCGACACCGCCCGCTGGCAGATGCCCGCGCCGCTAACCCCGGATCTGCAGGCGCGGCAGATTGCCCGCGTGCTGTACGATGACTGGCGGGTGACCAGCTACTCCGGCCTGCAGCAGCACGGGCACAGCGTCGCCCAGGATCTGATGCCGCGGCTCGACGTCGATGCCGCAGGCGTTGGCGACGTGGCCCCGGAGCCGGCGCTGACCCCGCACCAGTTCCCGCGTGGCGCGTCGCCGGGCACCTTTTTACACAGCCTGTTTGAGGAACTCGATTTTACGCAACCAGTCGACCCCGAGTGGATGCTGGAGATGCTGCAAAAAGGCGGCTATGACGCCCGCTGGGAGCCCGTCCTGACCGGGTGGGTAAACCAGGTTCTGCAGGCACCGCTCAACGAAGAGGGGATCGCTCTGAACCAGCTTCGCGAAGCGGACAAGCAGGTGGAGATGGAGTTTTATCTGCCCATCGCCGGGCCGTTGACCGCCGATGCGCTGGATGCCCTGATCCGCGAGCACGATCCACTCTCACAGGAGTGCCCACCGCTCGATTTCCGCCAGGTGCGCGGGATGCTGAAAGGCTTTATTGACCTGGTGTTCCGTCACAACGGCCGCTACTACCTGCTGGACTACAAATCCAACTGGCTGGGGGCAGACAGCGAGTCTTATACCCCGCAGGCGATGGCCAAAGCGATGCAGTCCCACCGCTATGATCTGCAATATCAGCTCTATACCCTGGCGCTGCACCGCTACTTGCGTCACCGCATTGCTGACTACGACTATCAGCGGCATTTCGGCGGCGTTATCTACCTCTTTTTACGCGGGGTGGACGGCAGCGCGCCGGGCGCAGGGTGCTTTGCCACCCGTCCGGATGTAGTGTTAATTGATCGCATGGACAGGCTATTTGCCGCCAGCAAAGAGGAGCTTGCGCAATGACGATGCAGAAACTGTTACTGGAAGCCGTAGAACAGCGGGTGCTGCGTCGCCTGGACGTTCAATTCGCAATGATGGTGGCGGGTAACGATGAACCCGCCGTGATGCTGGCGGCGGCGCTGTTAAGTCGCGATGCGGGAGAAGGGCATGTCTGCCTGCCGCTGTCGCAGCTGCGGGCAGAGGCGAAAACCCCTGCGTTACTGCAGGCCTGTTTTGCGCTGCACGACGACTCGCTGGACTGGCCCCAGACGCTGCTGCGCTCGCCGGCGGTCAGTAGCGGCGAGTTGCCCACACCGCTGGTGCTGATTGGCGACAGACTCTATCTCAACCGGATGTGGCGCTACGAACGGGCGGTAGCCGGGTTCTTTAGCGAGGCCAACCAGCCGCTGGTGCACGACAGTCGCGAAATGCAGCGCACCCTGAACGCGCTGTTTGCCTCTGACGAAGCCGTCAACTGGCAAAAGGTAGCGGCAGCGGTGGCGTTAACCCGCCGTATCTCGGTGATCTCCGGCGGACCGGGAACCGGCAAAACCACCACCGTCGCCAGGCTGCTGGCGGCGCTGATCCAGATGGCGGGGGAAGGGCGGTGCCGCATCAGGCTGGCTGCCCCTACCGGGAAAGCTGCCGCGCGCTTAACGCAGTCGCTGGGCGGGGCGCTGCAAACGCTGCCCCTGACCGACGGACAGCGCAAGCTGTTCCCGGCCGAGGCCAGCACGCTGCACCGTCTGCTCGGCGCGCAGCCCGGTAGCCAGCGTCTGCGCTACCATGCCGGGAATCCGCTGCATCTGGACGTGCTGGTGGTGGACGAAGCCTCGATGATCGACCTGACGATGATGTCGCGCCTGATCGACGCTTTACCGTCCCATGCAAGGGTGATTTTCCTCGGCGATCGCGATCAGCTGGCCTCCGTAGAAGCGGGGGCGGTGCTGGGTGATATCTGTACCTGGGCCAGCGCGGGCTTTACCGCCCAGCGCGCACAGGAGCTGTCTGAGCTGACCGGGTGTCAGATGGAAGGCAACGTCAGCCCGGTGGCGGGTGCGCTGCGCGACAGCCTGTGCCTGCTGCAAAAAAGCTACCGTTTTGGCAGCGATTCCGGTATCGGCAAGCTGGCGGCAGCGGTGAACCGCGGCGATCGACAGGCCATGCGTGCGGTGTTTGACGGCGGATTCAACGATATCGAGAAAAAGCAGCTGCAGAGTGGCGAAGAGTATATGGCGATGCTCGAGGATGCTCTGCTGGGCTACCGGCATTTTCTTGACACCGTCCACCAGCAGGCCCCTGCGGAAGAGGTGCTGACCGCATTCGGACGCTACCAGCTGCTGTGCGCCCTGCGCGATGGGCCCTTTGGCGTCGCCGGGCTCAATGAGAAGCTGGAGCAGGTGCTGGTGCAAAAACGCCGGATCAGCCATCAGCCGTATTCCCGCTGGTTTGAGGGGCGGCCGGTGATGATTTCGCGCAACGACAGCGCGCTGGGGCTGTTCAACGGCGATATCGGGATTGCGCTGGAGAGAGGTCAGGGATTGCGCGTGTGGTTCCAGATGCCGGACGGCAGCGTCAAGTCAGTCCAACCCAGCCGTCTGCCGGAGCATGAAACCGCCTGGGCGATGACGGTCCACAAATCTCAGGGTTCTGAGTTCGATCATGCGGCGCTGATCCTGCCGGTACAAATGTCACCCGTGGTGACGCGGGAGCTGGTGTATACCGCTATCACCCGCGCCCGTCAGCGGCTGTCACTGTATGCCGACGAAGGCGTGCTGGCGCAGGCTGTTATCACCCGTACGGAGCGGCGTAGCGGCCTGAGTGCCATTTTTGAAGCGATGTGAGTCAGTCAAAAGCCGGGCGTATGCCCGGCCTGAGCGGTGACGGCGAGTTAGCTTAAATCCGCCATCAGCACCTTTGAGCGGCGCTGATAGTTGTACATCTCTTTTTTGGATTCCGGCAGGGAATCGATATCCACCGGCGAGAAACCGCGTTCCTGGAACCAGTGGATGCTGCGGGTGGTGAGCACAAACAGCTTGCTCAGGCCCTGCTGGCGCGCCTGAACGGCGATCCGCTCCAGTAGCACCTCGCCGCGCGATGAGCTGCGGTAGTCCGGATGTACGGCCACGCAGGCCATTTCACCAATCTTCTCTTCCGGGAAGGGGTACAGCGCTGCACAGGCGATGGTGAGATTGTCGCGCTGAATGATCGTGAACTTGTCGATCTCCATCTCCAGCTGCTCGCGCGAGCGACGTACCAGGATCCCCTGCTGCTCCAGCGGGCGAATAAGCTCGAGGATCCCGCCGATGTCATTGATGGTGGCACGACGGATCTGCTCGGCGCTCTCCATCACAATCTGGGTACCGATACCGTCGCGGGAGAACAGCTCCTGCAGCAGGGCGCCATCTTCCTGGTAGCTGATCAAATGGCTGCGGCGCACGCCACTGCGGCAGGCTTTGACCGCACCGCGCAGGAAACGCACCGTGCCGGAGTAGTAATCCCCTTGTTCTTCCAGCGCTTCTACCCGCGCCTGGGCTTCGTTAGGGAACAGCTCAGAGACGATATTCCCCAGCTCGTTGATTACCCCCTGCGAGGAGCAGAAGCCGATCATTTTCTCAGCCTTCAGCTTGATAGCCAGCTGGGTGGCAATCTCTTCCGACGTGAGGTTAAAGCTTTCGCCGGTGACAGAGACCGCGACCGGGCCAGTCAGCACAATCGCACCACCGTCCAGCTGGCGGTGGATGGCTTCTTCATCAATACGACGAATACGCCCGCTGTGGCAGTAATCTACACCGTCGTCGACGCCAAGCGGCTGCGCAATAATAAAATTGCCGCTGACCACGTTGATGTGCGCCCCCTGCAGCGGGGTGTTATTCAGGCTCATTGACAGCCGCGCAGTAATATCCAGCTGCAGCAGACCGGCAGCCTGCTTAACCAGCTCCAGCGTTTTGGCATCGGTGACGCGGGTGTGTTTATGGTAAAGGGGTTCGTGTTGATGAACGGACAGATTGGCTTCAATCTGCGGACGGGCGCCATACACCACCACAAGGCGAATACCCAGGCTGTGCAGCAGGCCGATATCATTAACTATGCTGGAGAAGTTTTCATGCTCAATGGCTTCGCCACCCAGCATGATGACAAACGTTTTTCCCCGATGGGTATTGATATAGGGAACAGAATGGCGAAAACCCTGGACCAGTTCGATTCGACGTTCCTTCACCACGGCACAACCCCTTTAATGAATGTTTATTCGTAATTTTTGTATTTTTATTCGAATATCGCCTTGCGCGCAAGCCAAACTTTTTGCCGTAACAAAGAAAATCAGACCAAACCGTAGGTTAACGTATGATTGTTTACCCTTTTCTGGGTGACAGCTTATGCATCATTCGTTAAAGTTTTCGGTCAATTTGGACGTAATGAGAATTTATTCGATATCTTTGCTCGGGAGAAGCATGTCGGGATCCAGTAAAGCATTAAGTCGTCGCCGCCTGTTACAAGGGGCCGGGGCCATGTGGTTACTTAGCGTAAGTCAGGTGGGGCTTGCTGCCGTCAGTCAGGTGGTAGCGGTACGCGTCTGGCCATCGTCGACCTATACCCGCGTCACGGTCGAGTCAAACCGGATCCTGAACTATAAGCAGTTCGCGCTGAGCAATCCTGAGCGCGTGGTGGTGGATATCGAAGGCGTAAACCTGAACTCGGTCCTGAAAGGCATGAGCGCGCAGATCCGTGGTGACGATCCTTACATCAAGTCAGCGCGCGTCGGGCAGTTTGATCCGAATACCGTGCGGATGGTGTTTGAACTGAAGCAGAACGTGAAGCCGCAGCTGTTCGCTCTTGCGCCGGTAGCCGGTTTTAAAGAGCGTCTGGTGATGGATCTCTATCCGGCGAACGCGACGGATATTCAGGATCCGCTTCTGGCCTTGCTCGAAGATTACAACAAAGGCGATCTCGAAAAGCAGGTTCCGCCTGCACAAAGCGGTCCGAAGCCGGGGAAAGCCGGACGCGATCGCCCGATTGTGATCATGCTCGATCCTGGTCACGGCGGGGAAGACTCCGGTGCGGTGGGCAAATACCATACGCGTGAAAAAGACGTGGTGCTGCAGATCGGCCGCCGCCTGAAGGCGTTGATCGACAGAGAAAGCAACATGCGCGCCTATATGACGCGCAACGAAGACGTCTTTATTCCGCTGAAGGTGCGCGTTGCCAAAGCGCAAAAGCAGCGCGCGGATCTGTTCGTCTCTATTCATGCGGACGCCTTTACCAGCCGTCAGCCCAGCGGATCGTCGGTGTTTGCGCTGTCGACCAAAGGGGCAACCAGTACGGCTGCAAAACTGCTGGCAGATTCGCAGAACGCCTCTGACCTGATCGGTGGTGTCAGTAAGAGCGGCGATCGCTATGTCGATCACACCCTGTTCGATATGGTGCAGTCCCTGACCATCACCGACAGCCTGAAGTTTGGTAAAGCGGTGCTGGGTAAACTGGGCAGGGTGAATAAACTGCATAAGAACAGCGTTGAGCAGGCGGGGTTTGCGGTGCTGAAAGCGCCGGATATCCCGTCGATTCTGGTCGAAACGGCGTTTATCAGTAACGTGGAAGAGGAGCGTAAGCTCAAAACGGCGGCGTTCCAGCAGGAAGTGGCGGAGTCGATTCTGGCGGGGATAAAGGCATACTTCTCTGACGGGGCGACGTTAGCCAGAAGAGGATAATCAGGATGCCGGGTTAACGCCCGGTAAAATGACAAACTGCAGATACAAAAAAACACCCTTGAGGGTGTTATTTGTTTTTAGAAGTATTGGTTGCGGGGGCCGGATTTGAACCGACGACCTTCGGGTTATGAGCCCGACGAGCTACCAGGCTGCTCCACCCCGCGTCCGTCTTTCTACTCTGTAGAAACTTACTTCTTCACTTCTTCAAATTTGATTGGTTGCGGGGGCCGGATTTGAACCGACGACCTTCGGGTTATGAGCCCGACGAGCTACCAGGCTGCTCCACCCCGCGTCCGTCTTTCTACTCTGTAGAAAAATACTTCATCAAATTTTAATTGGTTGCGGGGGCCAGATTTGAACTGACGACCTTCGGGTTATGAGCCCGACGAGCTACCAGGCTGCTCCACCCCGCGTCCGTGGATGCGCACTATACTCGGATGACTTTTTGTTGCAACCCTTTTTGGTAATATTCATCAAATTAAGCTTTGTTTGAACAATTTGGCAACAATCAGAGCGTTTATTGCGCAAAATTTAGCTAAGGGGATGTAATCGCATTTCAATACCCCTGCCGGTTTGTTATCTTCATTTCGCAGAAACGGGCAACTTAAAGACGAGAGACAATGAAAGGACGTTGGGCGAAGTATCTGATGACGGGCGCACTGGTAGCAATGCTTGCAGCCTGTTCCTCCAAACCGACCGATCGCGGTCAGCAATATAAAGATGGGAAATTCACCCAGCCTTTCTCTTTAGTGAATCAGCCTGACGCCGTGGGCGCGCCAATCAATGGCGGCGACTATGCGGAACAGGTGAGTCAGATCCGCAGCGCCTCACCACGGCTGTATGGTTCGCAGAACGCTATCTATAATGCTGTGCAGGATTGGCTGCGTGCCGGGGGCGACACCCGCACCATGCGCCAGTACGGTCTCGATGCGTGGCAGATGGAAGGCACCGATAACTACGGTAATGTCCAGTTCACCGGCTACTACACTCCGGTGGTGCAGGCGCGCCATACCGCACAGGGTGAGTTCAAGTATCCCATCTACCGCATGCCGCCAAAACGCGGTCGTCTGCCGTCCCGTGCCGAGATTTACTCCGGTGCGCTGAATGAGACTTACATCCTCGCCTACAGCAACTCGCTGATGGATAACTTCATTATGGATGTGCAGGGCAGCGGCTATATTGATTTTGGCGACGGCAGCCCGCTTAACTTCTTTAGCTACTCCGGTAAGAACGGCCACGCCTATCGCAGCATCGGCAAGGTGCTGATCGACCGTGGCGAAGTGAAGCGAGAAGACATGTCGATGCAGGCGATCCGCGAGTGGGGCGAAAAGCACAGCGAATATGAAGTGCGCGAGCTGCTGGAGCAAAACCCGTCCTTCGTCTTCTTTAAGCCGCAAAATTTTGCCCCGGTGAAGGGCGCGAGTGCCGTACCGCTGATTGGCCGAGCGTCGGTAGCCTCTGACAAGACCGTGATCCCGCCGGGCACCACCCTGCTGGCAGAAGTGCCTACGCTGGATCACAACGGTAAATTCTCCGGCCAGTACGAGCTGCGCCTGATGGTGGCGCTGGACGTCGGCGGCGCAATCAAAGGCCAGCACTTTGACATCTATCAGGGGATTGGCCCGGATGCAGGCCACCGCGCGGGTTGGTATAACCACTACGGACGCGTCTGGGTGCTGAAAACCGCGCCGGGGGCAGGCAGCGTTTTTAGCGGCTGAGTATGATAATATTTCGGCACTGTTTTCCTCCCTCTTATTAACAGAGGGCTGGGGTGAGAGGAAACTCTCACCCTTTTTACATCTGAGGTCTTATGTCTGTGGTAATGAGCGAAGCCTGGCGCCAGCGTTTTGGTGGCACCGCGCGTTTATATGGTGAAAAAGCCCTGCAGCTGTTTGCCGGGGCGCACGTTTGCGTGGTCGGGATCGGCGGCGTGGGCTCATGGGCGGCGGAAGCGCTGGCACGTACCGGGATCGGCGCCATTACGTTAATCGACATGGACGACGTCTGCGTCACCAACACTAACCGTCAAATTCATGCCCTGCGTGACAGCGTCGGGCTGGCCAAGTCTGAGGTGATGGCGGAACGCATCCGTCAGATCAACCCGGAATGCCGGGTGACGGTAATCGACGATTTTGTCACCGCCGAGAACGTGGCGCAGTATTTGGGCGCAGGCTACAGCTATGTGATCGACGCCATCGACAGCGTGCGGCCTAAAGCGGCACTGATCGCCTGGTGTCGTCGCAACAAAGTTCCGCTGGTGACCACCGGTGGTGCGGGTGGACAGATTGATCCGACGCAGATCCAGGTGGCCGATCTGGCGAAGACGATTCAGGATCCGCTGGCGGCCAAACTGCGCGAGCGGCTGAAGAGCGACTTTGGGGTGGTGAAAAACAGCAAAGGCAAGCTGGGCGTGGACTGCGTCTTCTCAACCGAAGCGCTGGTTTATCCGCAGGCGGACGGCTCGGTGTGCGCCATGAAGAGCACGGCTGAAGGGCCAAAGCGGATGGACTGTGCCTCCGGTTTTGGCGCGGCCACCATGGTGACCGCGACGTTTGGCTTTATTGCGGTATCTCACGCCCTGAAAAAGATGATGGCGAAGGCCGAGCGTCAGGCCTGACGCGCCGCCTCCAGCACTGCCTCACTCAGCGCAGCCAGCCCCTGGCTGCGCGAGGCGCTCAGCTGACCGCGTAATCCCAGTTCATCAAACAGCGCCAGCGGGCTTTCGGCCAGCAGCTGCGCCGCCGTTTTCCCCTCGACAGCCGTCAGCAGAACCGCCAGTAACCCGCGAACAATCCGTCCTTCACTGTCACCGAAGAAGTGCAGCTTATCCCCTACAGGCGTGACGCCAAGCCAGACGCGGTTTTCGCAGCCGGGGATCTCTTTTGCCTGCGCTTTCAGTTCATCGGAAAGGGCAGGCAGCTGTTTGCCCAGCAGGATCAGCTGGCGATATTTGTCTTCCCACTGATTCAGCGGGGCGAAGGTGTGTTTTAACGTCTCTTCAGTGATGACGGTGCCGAACGGATGTCCGGCCAGAGTTGGGCTTGTCATTCATCCACCAGTAGGGCAAGGGCGCGATCGACGGCGGCAACCAGCGCATCGACATCGCTTTGGGTGTTATAAGGAGCAAACGAGACGCGCAGCGTCCCGTTGACGCCGAGTGCCGCCAGCAGCGGCTGAGCACAGTGCTGACCGGCGCGCAGGGCAATGCCGTACTCCGCCAGCAGGGTCACCATGTCGCTGTGATGGACACCCGCAAAATCGAACGCCAGCAGGCTCGAATCCTGCACGCGAAAAGAGCGAAAACCGGGGCGTTTTTGCAGGGCGTCTTCGGCAAGCGTCGTTAGCCCGCGGCTCCAGCTCTCAGCCTGCTGCAGATCGATATCCGCCAGCCACTCCAGCGCCGCGCTCAGGCCAATCACCCCGGCGACGTTCGGCGTGCCTGCTTCCAGGCGATAGGGCACGTCCTGGGTTTTAAACCCGTCGAAGCTCACTTCAGCGATCATCTTGCCGCCGCCGAGCCACGGCGTCATCTGTTCCAGCAGTTCCGCTTTCCCGTACAGGGCCCCGATACCGGTCGGACCGTACAGCTTATGCCCGGAGAACGCATAGAAGTCGATATCCAGCTGCTGCACGTCCGCCGGGAAGTGCACCACCCCTTGCGCGCCGTCCACCATCACCACCATGGCATGGGCGTGGGCGATGCTAATGGCGCGGGCAAGATCCGGGCAGCCGCCGGTGACGTTGGACATCTGCCCCAGTGCGAGGATACGGCTGCGCGGGGTGATCAATTCGGGCAGGCGGGCGACATCGGCAAGGCGGTCTGCGCCCAGGGGGAGCTTCACTACCCGGGCACCGGTCTGTTTGGCCACCATCAGCCACGGCACCAGGTTCGCGTGGTGTTCCGCCTCGCTGACGATAATCTCGTCGCCCGGCTGCAGGCGCGGGCGGGCATAGCACTGAGCTACCATATTGATGGCTTCGGTGGTGCCCCGCGTCCAGACAATGTTCTTGCCGCTTTTGGCATTAAGCAGGCTGGCGACCTGATCGCGCGCCGCTTCGTAGCGCGCGGTTAAGCGTTGCGCCTCGGCAAACTGACTGCGATGAACATTGCCTGCGCTTAGGCTGTAAAACTGGTGCGTCGCGTCAATGACCGCCTGCGGCTTGAGTGCCGTTGCGGCGCTATCAAGATAGACACCGGCATCGGCCAGCGCCGGAAACTGCGCGCGAAAATGGGCAGGGCTGAATGCGTTCATGGAATTCCTCTTTATCGTCATTAGATCGTCGCGCAAATTGAGCAGCAGGGCAAGGAGGTTGATCTCTATCGGAATTGTCTGTTTGTGCAAGCGGTACGGAGGAAGCAGGTTATGCTGAAATAGAGTCAGGAGAATGTCTTAGCCTGTTTTAAACATGGTTCATATAGCATTAATTGCTGAAGGAGAAGAACATGAAAAAGTCTATCGCTATTGTTTCTGCTTGTATGTTTACCTTTGCTCTGAGCGCTTGTTCAAGCTCTAACTACGTCATGCATACCAACGACGGTCGTGCCATTGTTGCAGACGGCAAGCCGCAAACCGACAATGAAACCGGGATGATCTCGTATAAAGATGCGAACGGGAATAAACAGCAAATCAACCGTGGTGATGTGAAAGAGATGGTTGAACTGGAACACTAATGGAATAGCAGCCAAAAAAAAGCACCGCAATTGGGCGGTGCTACATTAATCACTATGGACAGACAGGGTAAATGTACAGGAAGTGAAAAATTGGTAGCGTTGCTACCGAGGTCTGAATCGCAGACCAATTGCAAACACAACAACACAACATCACAACCGTAAGCCAAAAGCTCATCAGAACACGCATTCCAATAAAAGCTTTTCGTTCCGGCTCAGGAAGTGCCGCCACTATAGGTATTTGCTGGTAGTTCCTCAACGGACAAATTATAATGGCTCAGATAAAAAAAACTAATAGGTTAAACGTTGTTTCCTGTTTGTTAAAAGCCGTTAACATCTAAGCCAGATAACCATGTCAAAGCGATTACCACCACTGAATGCATTACGTGTATTTGATGCTGCTGCGCGTCATTTAAGCTTCACGCGCGCGGCTGATGAGCTTTTTGTGACTCAGGCCGCAGTCAGCCATCAAATCAAGTCTCTCGAGGATTTCCTGGGCCTCAAGCTGTTCCGCCGCCGCAATCGTTCCCTCCTTTTGACGGAAGAGGGGCAGAGCTATTTCCAGGATATCAAAGAGATCTTTTCCCAGCTAACCGACGCGACCCGCAAGCTTCAGGCGCGGAGCGCAAAAGGCGCGCTGACGGTCAGTTTATTGCCCAGTTTTGCCATCCAGTGGCTGGTGCCAAGACTCTCAAGCTTTAACTCAGCTTATCCGGGGATCGACGTTCGAATCCAGGCCGTCGACCGTCAGGAAGACAAACTGGCAGACGACGTCGACGTGGCCATTTTCTATGGTCGTGGCAACTGGCCTGGCCTGCGTGTCGAAAAATTGTACGCAGAATATTTGCTGCCGGTCTGTTCACCACTACTGTTAACGGGTGAGAAGGCGTTAAAAACGCCGGCCGATCTGGCGCAGCATACGCTGTTGCACGATGCTTCTCGTCGTGACTGGCAAACCTATACCCGCCAGCTGGGTCTGAATCATATCAACGTGCAGCAGGGGCCGATCTTTAGCCATAGTGCGATGGTGCTGCAGGCGGCTATCCACGGTCAGGGCGTTGCGCTGGCGAATAACGTGATGTCGCAGTCCGAAATAGAAGCAGGGCGCCTGGTGTGTCCTTTTAATGATGTTCTGGTCAGTAAGAATGCGTTTTATCTGGTTTGTCATGACAGTCAGGCAGAACTGGGTAAAATAGCCGCGTTTCGCCAGTGGATCCTGGCCAGGGCGGCAAACGAGCAGGAAAAATTTCGCTTTCGCTACGAGTAATACTCTCTTTTGCGTGCAGGACGCGCACTACTTTAGGACAGACACATGACCAGCCGTTTTATGCTGATTTTTGCCGCAGTCAGTGGCTTTATTTTTGTTGCGCTGGGGGCTTTTGGCGCACATGTCTTACGAAAATCGTTGGGCGTTGTGGAGATGGGGTGGATCCACACCGGCCTGGAATATCAGGCGTTTCATACGCTGGCCATCTTCGGACTGGCCGTGGCGATGCAGCGTCGCATCAGTATCTGGTTTTACTGGAGCAGCGTATTTATGGCGCTGGGTACCGTGCTGTTCAGCGGTAGCCTGTACTGCCTTGCGCTGTCACATTTACGCCTGTGGGCGTTTGTTACCCCGGTCGGCGGCGTCAGCTTCCTGGTCGGGTGGGTATTAATGTTAATCGGTTCTTTCCGTCTTAAACGCAAGGGCGTTGTTCATGAATAAAGTTGTCTTATATTGTCGCCCGGGTTTTGAAAAAGAGTGTGCCGCGGAAATCACGGATAAAGCCACGCAGCGCGAGGTGTTTGGTTTTGCCCGCGTCAAAGAGAATGCCGGCTATGTCGTTTTCGAATGCTATCAGGTAGAGGACGCGGACAAACTGGTTCGCGAATTGCCGTTTAGCTCGCTGATTTTTGCTCGTCAGATGTTTGTTGCGGGTGAACTGTTGAAGGATCTTCCGCCGGAAGATCGCATCACGCCGATTGTTGGTATGTTGCAGGGTGTGGTGGAGAAAGGTGGCGATCTGCGCGTTGAAGTTGCCGATACCAACGAAAGCAAAGAGCTGATGAAGTTCTGCCGCAAGTTCACCGTGCCGCTGCGTGCCGCACTGCGTGACGTCGGTGTTCTCACCAATTACGAAACGCCAAAGCGCCCGGTCGTGCATGTGTTCTTTATTGCGCCTGGCTGTTGCTACACCGGCTACTCGTACACCAACAACAACTCGCCGTTTTATATGGGGATCCCGCGTCTGAAGTTCCCTTCTGATGCGCCGAGCCGCTCCACCCTTAAGCTGGAGGAGGCGTTCCACATCTTTATTCCTGCCGACGAGTGGGATGAGCGCCTGGCAAACGGGATGCATGCGGTGGATCTGGGCGCCTGTCCTGGCGGCTGGACCTATCAGCTGGTGAAACGCAACATGTGGGTCTCTTCCGTTGATAACGGCCCTATTGCGCAAAGCCTGATGGATACCGGGCAGGTGACCTGGCTGCGTGAGGATGGTTTCCGCTACCGTCCAACGCGCAACAACATCGCCTGGATGGTGTGCGACATGGTAGAAAAACCCGCGAAAGTGGCGGCACTGATGGCCTCCTGGCTGGTCAATGGCTGGTGTCGCGAGACCATTTTTAACCTCAAGCTGCCAATGAAAAAACGCTATGAGGAAGTCTCTCAGAACCTGGCTTACATTCAGGAGCAGATGGATGAACACGGTATTAACGTGGTCATTCAGGCGCGCCAGCTCTATCACGACCGCGAAGAGGTGACCGTGCATGTTCGCCGCTGGTGGGCTGCCACAGGCGGACGTCGCGACGAGAGATAGTGTTAACCCTCTTCTTTGACGAAGAGGGATGTATCTCCCGGGCCCGGGAAGCGTAGCGCCACCGGGCCAAAATTACCGCGCTAAACGCAACTGCTGTAAATTCCCGTCGAGCTGTAAATCAGTCTGTAGTCGTGCCACGTCGCGGCAGATAAAGGCCATCTCTTTGTGCGCCTCCAGTTTTTTGCGCCACTTCTCTGGCACTTCATCCAGTCGCGCGTAAATCCCCTCCAGATCCTGAAAATCCGTCAGTAGCTGCGCGGCGCTTTTCGGGCCAATGCCCGCTACGCCCGGTACTTTTGAGCTGCTGATCCCCGCCAGACCCCAGTAGTCCGGCAGCTGCTGGGGTGATACACCAAATTCGGCGGCGATAAAGGGAGCATCCAGCCAGCGCTTCTGGAAATAATCGCGGATGCGGATGGTCGGTGAGAGCAGCTGACAGTAGCCCTTGTCGGTGGAGACGATTGTGGCCTGATGCCCGGCACCGGCGATTTTTACCGCCAGCGTGGCGGCGAGGTCGTCGGCTTCGTTGCCCTGTGCGCCCCAGCAGGGCACGCCGCGCTGCTCAAAGGCCGCGCGGATGACCGGCATTTCGGCATGCAGATCGTCCGGCATCGG
Source organism: Silvania hatchlandensis (assembly GCF_025564065.1). Lineage (GTDB taxonomy): Bacteria > Pseudomonadota > Gammaproteobacteria > Enterobacterales > Enterobacteriaceae > Enterobacter > Enterobacter hatchlandensis. Next base: position 82,696 of record NZ_JAMGZK010000042.1, read on the forward strand.
CGCGCGTCCGGCCTTGTAGTCCGCTAAACGCTGATGGCGCCAGCCGGTATTACGCGCCTCGTCATCGAACACCGCCACCACGTGGGTGGGCTGACTGTGGCGAATAAGCTGTTCCAGCGCGTTCAGGCAAGTATCTTTGCAGGGGGTGCCCTGTACCGCGTGGATACGGCGAATTAAGTTCAGCGCGTCGACAATAAGTAGATGAACAGCCACAGATAATCCCTCTTAAATCCAGTGGATGAAGGGTAACACCGTCGGCGGAATGAAACTACGAGAGGCGGGAAGAACGAGAAGGAGCCTCGCAAAACGAAGCTCCTGTTGGACTTAATCGCAGGTGACCACTTTCATCGCCAGACCGCCGCGAGAGGTTTCGCGGTATTTGGCGTTCATGTCTTTCCCGGTTTCGTACATGGTTTCGATGACTTTATCGAGGCAGACGCGCGGCTCGCTGGTACGGCGCAGGGCCATACGTGCAGCATTGACTGCCTTCACTGAAGCAATCGCGTTACGTTCGATGCACGGTACCTGTACCTGACCCGCGACCGGATCGCAGGTCAGACCGAGGTTATGCTCCATGCCAATTTCTGCGGCAATGCAGACCTGCATCGGGCTACCGCCCAGCAGCTCAGCAAGGCCAGCCGCCGCCATGGAACACGCCACGCCCACTTCACCCTGGCAACCGACTTCTGCACCTGAAATAGAGGCATTCATCTTGTACAGCGAGCCGATGGCGCTGGTAACCAGCATGTAGCGTGCCAGTGAGTTGGCGTTGACTTCGCGAATGAACTTGTCGTAATAGGCCAGCACCGCTGGAACGATACCGCAGGCGCCGTTTGTTGGCGCGGTGACCACGCGGCCACCCGCAGCGTTCTCTTCGTTGACGGCCAGCGCGAACATGTTGATCCAGTCCACGACCGCCATGGGATCGCTGGTGGTTTTGTCGCTGCTGACCAGCATCCGGCGCAGCGCTGCCGCACGACGCGGGACGCGCAGTTTGCCCGGCAGAACGCCCTCGGTGGTGATACCGCGTTCAATACCGCCGCGCATCACATCCCAGACGTTAGCAAAGTGCTGTTCCAGCGCTTCTTTGCTGTGCAGCGCCAGTTCGTTTTTCATCATCAGGCCGGAGAGCGACAGGCCGCTTTCCTGGCAATGGCGCTGGAGGTCTGCCGCCGATTTATACGGGTACGGCACCGCCACAGGCGCGCTGTTGCTCTGACCAAAGTGTTCTTCATCGACGATAAACCCACCGCCGATGGAGTAATAAGTCTGGCTGTAAATCGCTTTGTCGCCGGCCAGGGCGGTGATCCGCATCCCGTTTTCGTGCAGCGACAGATTATCAGCATGAAAATTCATGCAGCGATCAACCGGGAATTCAACTTCATGTTCGCCTTTGGCCAGCAGCAGTCGGCCATGGGTATTCACGTCCTGGATAAAATCAGGGATCGCGTCAATATCAACGGTATCCGGCAGGTTGCCCGCCAGCCCCATAATGATGGCGATATCGGTATGGTGGCCTTTGCCGGTGAGCGACAGGGAGCCATAGACATCAACCACCACGCGGGTGGTATCGCGCAAAATGCCGCGTGAAATGAGATCATCCGTGAAGAGTTTACCGGCTTTCATTGGCCCGACGGTATGCGAGCTGGAAGGACCAATGCCGATTTTAAAAATATCGAAAACGCTAATCATGATGCGTCTCTTGCTTTCCGTGTGTAGAGAAGGGTGCGCCGTCCGAAGACGGCGCGAGAGGAATTAAGCGAACAGTGAGAAGAAGATAGCGGAGATGGCAATCAGACCCATAATCACAACGAAGACGTTGCTGATATGGCCGCTGTATTTACGCATCGCGGGTACTTTCTGAATCGCGTACATCGGCATCAGGAACAGGATCATCGCGATAATCGGGCCGCCCAGGGTTTCGATCATGCCGAGGATGCTCGGGTTCATGGTCGCAACTGCCCAGGTGGTCAGCAGCATAAACAGCGCGGTGATTTTGTTCAGTTTGCTGATTTCAATGCTTTTACCTTTACCGCGCAGGGATTTAATCACCATGCCGTTAAAGCCTTCACGTGCGCCCAGGTAGTGGCCGAGGAAGGATTTGGTAATCGCGATAATGGCGATGATCGGTGCCATCCAGGCAATCACCGGTGCATTAAAGTGGTTCGCCAGGTAAGAAAGAATCGAGATGTTCTGGGCTTTAGCTGCTGCCAGGTCCGCCGGGGACAGGCTCAGTACACAGCTGAAGACGAAGAACATAACGGTAATTACCATCATGATGTGAGCGCGTGCCAGGATGCTGGAGCACTTCTTCTCTGCGCCCTGACCGTACTCTTCACGCTTTGCGACCGCGAAGGAGGAGATGATCGGGGAGTGGTTGAAGGAGAACACCATAACCGGGATCGCCAGCCACAGGGTCATCAACAGGCCGTTACCGGTCGCGGATGCGCTGCTGAAGGAGAGGGTATCCAGCGCCGCACCGTTCCACTGTGGGATCAGGTAGCACGCCAGCACCATCAGGGCGATAACAAACGGGAACACCAGCACGCTCATCGCTTTCACGATCATCTGCTCACCGAAGCGCACGATGGTCATCATGCCGACGATCAGGATCAGCGACAGAATGGCGCGCGGTGGTGGGGTCATTCCCAGCTGGTGGGTCATGAAGCTATCCACCGTGTTGGTGATGGCGACGCTGTACACCAATAGAATCGGGTAAATCGCGAAGAAGTAGAGCAGGGTAATCAGTTTACCTGCGCCGATACCGAAATGTTCTTCAACAACTTCGGTGATGTCTTCACCCGGGTTTTTACCGGACAGCACAAAACGGGTCAGACCGCGGTGTGCAAAGTAGGTCATCGGGAAAGCGATAATCGCCATGATAATCAGCGGAATCAATCCGCCAACGCCCGCGTTAATAGGCAGGAAAAGAACACCAGCGCCGATTGCTGTACCGTACAGGCCAAGCATCCACATGGTATCTGATTTACGCCATCCGCTTCGGGATTCAATCGAAGCAACGGTGCTGGTTTGGGTGGTTTCCATTGTGTCTCCAGGAAGTAGCTAAATGTCAGGTTTCAAGTCAAATCCGATGAAAAACGGCCTGACGGTAATATGAAATTCGTTCAGTGACGGTTTTTATATAATTTTTACCCGTCTCTTTTGGCGGGCGGAAAGATACATTTTCGTAATGGATCTATCAGTGATCGTGATCCCAAATGCGATAATCCACTTTTGATGTGGATATATTTAGACCATTTGTCTGCTAAGGAAACGTCATGGCAAATTAATGGTCGCGAAGGCTACCATTAACGACATGCGGTGAGATAGTGCGCCCTTAAAGATAGGTGACTTACGCTGTAAAGATGCTCATTTATAGTGTTTTTTGGCGATATCTGGCGTTCAGAGATGATAAGACACGGTTTCAATTTCAAGGTAATCGTTTGCGTTGTGTTATGAAATAGCAAAAACATAAGTGAAGATTATATTGAATCGCGGGCTATGTGGCTGACAGGAATAAATAAGCCGGGCGGCGAAAAGGCCTTACCCGGCTGTGCAAGAGAGGATTGTTTGCCCGGCTGATGCACCGGGCTTAAAAGACTACGCGCAAATCTCGTAACAAGGGATATAGGCAGAGCCTGGCAGCTTCATACGGTGTTGAGCGACGAAGCCCTGCAGCAGATCGTCCATGCGCCGCATCATCTCGCGGTCGCCATGAATTTTATACGGGCCGAACTCTTCAATGGCCTGGATGCCCACCTCTTTAACGTTACCCGCCACAATGCCGGAGAACGCGCGACGCAGATCGGCGGCGAGCACTTCAACGGGCTGATCGGGATACAGTTTCAGGTTCGCCATGTTCTCGTGCGACGGTTCAAACGGGATTTGCAGATCCGGTGAGATACGGATTGACCAGTTAAAGCTGTAGGCATCCCCGGTGTCGCGGCGGTTCTCTTTCACCTGCGGCATGGCCTTTTTCATCAGACGTGCCACTTCTGCCGGGTCATCGATGATAATGCGATAGTGACGACGTGCGGCTTCGCCCAGGGTGTGGACGATAAACTCATCCATCACGCGGAAGTAGTCGGCGCTCTCTTTCGGGCCGGTCAGGATCAGCGGCAGTACCTGGTCCTTGTTGGCCGGATGCATCAGAATACCCAGCAGATACAGCAGCTCTTCCGCCGTACCCACGCCGCCAGGGAAGATGATAATCCCGTGAGCGATACGCACGAACGCCTCCAGACGCTTCTCGATGTCCGGCATGATGATCAGTTCGTTGACCAGCGGATTAGGCGGCTCAGCGGCTATGATCGACGGCTCGGTCATGCCAATGAAGCGCCCTTCTTTATAGCGCTGCTGAGCGTGGCCAACCGCCGCACCTTTCATTGGCGCTTCCATCGCGCCGGGGCCGCAGCCCGTGCAGATATTCAGCTCGCGCAGGCCCAACTGGGTCCCTACGCGACGGGCGTACAGATATTCGTTTTCGTTAATGGAGTGCCCGCCCCAGCAGACGACGGTGTTCGGTGCTTCCCCTACGTGTAGGGCACGCGCGTTACGCAGAATGGAGAACACCAGGTTGGTGATATGGACTGAGCTGTCCAGATCCAGATGCTGGAAACGCCCGGCATTGCTGATTTGGCCGTTAACAAACAGGATATCGCGCAGCACCGCAAACAGGTTGGCCTGCAGCGCACGGATGATGCGTCCGTCGACAAAGGCATCTTCTGGCGGGTTGATCAGCTCCAGCTTCACGCCACGTTCCCGGCGCAGGACATTAATATCGAAGCTTTCAAAGCGGGACAGCAGCTCTTTGCTGTTGTCGGTCAGGCTGCCGGAGTTCAGAACGGCAAGTGAACAGTTGCGAAACAGTTGATAAAGATCGCTGCTGGCCGTGCTCTTGAGCATGTCCACTTCCAGCTGCGACAACATATCCATTGAGCCAAGCGGGCTAATATGTGTAATCAAGTGAGCTCCTTATGGGACGTTTATCGTCTTTCCCTGTTGATTACAATAGCCCTGGCTTATGACCTTTCACAACCCAAAGCGCGGAAGCTACCGCGCATATTGTGAAATTATTTCTGTTACTGACGCACTAAACGGCCGGTTGCCGGTACGAAATCGGTATTGCTGCGCCATGGATTGATGTCCAGCCCGCCGCGTCGGGTATAGCGCGCGTAGACGCTCAGGCATTCTGGCTGGCAGAACTGCAGAATGTCATTGAAGATGCGCTCGACGCACTGCTCATGGAATTCATTATGGTTACGGAAAGAGACCAGATAGCGCAGCAGCTTTTCGCGGTCGATTTTTGCCCCGCGATACTGGATTTGTACCGAACCCCAGTCGGGCTGATGGGTGATCAGGCAGTTGGATTTCAGCAGGTGACTGACCAGCGTCTCTTCCACCACTTTGCCGCTGGCGGCATTTTCCAGCCAGGCGGTGTCAAACTGGTAGTTGTCGATCGCAATATCCTGCTCGTCAATGCAGGTGCCGTGGAAGTGGGCGATAGGCTGACCTTCCAGTTCATCAACACGATACAGCGCCACCGTTACGTTGCCTTGTGCACAGGAACGTAAATCGCGCTCCAGCGTTCGCTGAACCGCTTCCCAGCTGTCAAAGCGGGTCTGGTTAAAGCTGTTGAGGTACAGTTTAAAGCTCTTGGACTCCACCAGGTTGATGCTGGTGTAATCCAGTTCAACGTGACCCACCGCCACCTGCGGTAAGCCGCGGGCGTTCAGCCAGGAGAGTTCATACAGGGTCCAGATATCGCCGCCGTGGAAGGGCAGGGCATCGGCTTTCAGGCCCAGAGGATCGCGATTGAGGCTGCGCGGGACGCCCTGCAGCAGGCTGGCATCGTAGGTATCACGGTAGGCAGTGGTTTTGCCCAGCGTTAAGCCCGATAAGGCATCATGGTTTTCGTAAGACATGTTTCATTGTCACTTTAAAGGTAAACTATACGGCTGAGTGTATCCTGGCTTATATAAAGAGAGAAACCGGTGGATAAAGAGACTGCTGCGGCTTTGAAGGCGTTTACCGCGCGCTATTGCGACGCATGGCATGAACAAAAAGGAACCTGGCCCCAGAGCGAAGCGCTGTCCGGCATCCCTTCGCCGTGCATTATTACTGCCTCCACAGACAGTGTCATCTGGCAGCCGCAGCCGTTTACGGCAGAGCAGAATGTAAAGCCAATTGAACGCGCGATGAATATTGTGGTACAACCAGCCGTAATCGCGTTCTATACCACACAGTTTGCCGGGGATATGTGCGCTCGCTTCGAAAATGAAACGCTGATGCTGCTGCAAACCTGGAGCGAAGACGATTTCCTGCGCGTGCAGGAGAACCTGATCGGGCATCTGGTCACGCAAAAACGCCTGAAGCTGTCGCCGACGTTCTTTATCGCCACGCTGGACAGCGAACTGGATATTATCTCCGTCTGTAATCTTACGGGCGAGGTGCTCAAAGAGACGATTGGTACGCGAACCCGCCAGGTACTCTCTGATTCTCTTGCGGATTTCCTCAACCTCCTTCATCCCGTCGTGTAATCCAGAATACTACTGCACTTGTGAGAGATCTCTTACAAAGACTGTGAGAGATCGACGCAATAAATCGAACATGACATCAATCTAAATCTAATAAAATTCAAATATATCAATTTGTTATTATATTTATTGCACGTTGGTAGCTGGCGTTATCACTTTAATTTGGCTTACAGGGTACCTTGTAAGACGAAGCGGAATAAGGGATTCTATGTCTGTCGACAGGACGGCGACGCAAGAAACGAACATCAGGATGATGGCGTTTCTTAATCTGGATACGTCAGGAAGGCGCAACAAGGAAGGCTTCAGGAAGAAGCAAGAGGATAACGCAGGACGCGTTAAAGGACACCTCCAGGAAGGAGAATGAGAGCCGGTACGGATGTCCGGTGGGTCAGGAAGACCAGGACGTTTCAGGATGAAACAGACACATCAGGATGATGTGTGCAGGAAGCAGCGGTCGAGGGAAGACCAGACCTTCGGGTCAGAGGAAAAGTTGTCACGGACGAGCAGGGAGCACCAAAAGTAGCTGGATTGCTGCGAAACGAACCGGGAGCACTGTTTTTACAGTGCTCCCTTTTTTTTATTTCTGCGCGGTCTTTGCTATGCTGCGCGCCGTTCAGTTTTTCAGTTGAGGTTTTCCATGACGCATCCCGACAGCGTGCGCGCACAGCTGCACGCACTCGAAGCTCTATTGCGCGATCATCAACTGTGGCAAGTGACGGCGCCGCAGCCTGACGCATTTGAGAGTACGCAACCCTTCTGCATGGATACCCTGGAGCCGTTTGAATGGCTGCAGTGGGTGCTCATCCCCCGCATGCACGCCTTGATTGACGGCGGTCACCCGCTGCCAAACGGCTTTGCCATTGCCCCCTATTATGAAATGGCGCTGGATGCCGCCCACCCGGCCCGCGATGTCGTGTTAGCGGAACTGCTGGCGCTGGATGCGTTATTTGGCGAGCCGTCATGATCGAAATCCTTTACCAGGACGAGTGGCTAGTCGCCGTCAACAAACCTTCAGGCTGGCTGGTTCACCGTAGCTGGCTTGATCGGGATGAAAAAGTGGTGGTGATGCAGACCGTGCGCGATCAGATTGGTCAGCACGTTTTTACTGCCCATCGGCTCGACAGACCGACATCTGGCGTGCTGCTGATGGGGCTGTCGAGCGAGGCCGGTCGACGCTTGTCGCAGCAGTTTGAACAGCACCAGATCCAGAAACGCTACCATGCCATTACCCGCGGCTGGTTGACCGATGCGGCAACGCTGGATTATCCGCTGGTCGAAGAGCTGGATAAAATCGCCGATAAATTTGCCCGCGATGACAAAGGTCCCCAGCCTGCGGTGACGGATTATCGCGGCCTGGCGACCACCGAAATGCCGGTCGCCGTCAGCAAGTTCCCGACCTCGCGCTACAGCCTGGTTGAACTGGAGCCGAAGACCGGCCGCAAGCATCAGTTGCGTCGTCATCTGACGCATCTGCGCCACCCAATTATCGGCGACAGTAAACACGGCGACCTGCGGCAGAATCGCAGTGCCGCAGAGCATTTTGGCTGCAATCGCCTGATGCTGCACGCCAGCCAGCTGAGCCTGACGCATCCGTTTACCAACGAGCCGCTGATCATTCGCGCCGGGCTGGACGCGGTGTGGATGCAGGCGCTGTCACAGTTTGGCTGGTGCGGGCAACTCCCCGAAAATGAAAGGGTTGAGTTTGACGTCGCCAACGTTCAGGATGATCGTTAATCGCGTCTAATCAGGGAGTAAAACATGGCTGTAGTCGGAATTTTTGTCGGTACGATGTATGGCAATGCGCTGCTGGTGGCAGAAGAGGCCGAAGCCATCCTCGCGGGAATGGGGCATAAAGCCACGGTCTATGAAGATTCAGATCTGGCCGACTGGCAAAAATACCAGAGCGACTATGTGCTGGTGGTCACCTCGACAACCGGACAGGGCGATCTGCCAGACAGTATCGTGCCGCTGTTTGAGAGCATCAAAACTACGCTCGGCTATCAGCCCGAGACGCGCTACGGCATCATCGCCCTTGGCGACAGCACCTACGCGAATTTCTGCGGCGGCGGTAAGCAGTTCGATGCCCTGCTGCAAGAGCAAAGCGCCCAGCGCGTGGGTGAAATGCTGATGATTGATGCCTCTGAACACCCAGAGCCGGAAAGCGAATCCAATCCCTGGGTAGAAAACTGGGGTACGTTGTTAAAATAAGCTCTGGCCCTCCCGGATGCGGAGGGCCAGAACCCGTTGCCAGTTAACAAAACGACCTTGCATACAGTGTAAGGTCACTGAATCGAGTTATCTTTGGGCAATGGCCCTCAAATCCTTATCGTAATCATGGGTATTGGCAGGCATTTTCACTGCGTCAAGCGACCTGATTCACACTCCCGAGATTCCCTGCAGCTCGCCTGCCGCTTACTGCCATGCAGTTTTCATTTCCGTGAAGTCTCTTCCATTGGCCTGGGCTTTTGCCATAAACAACTGAACATGACTGTACCAATGTTGTGTTGTTGCACGGTGAGGGTGGCCTTGTTCCTTTCTTATACTTTTCTCGCCAGTTAATAAAAATGCAGTAAGCAAGGCGATACGACCTTAACGTTGAAAACTGCAAAAAACACAAACACGTCATTCTGAGTACCCTACAGGTCGCGTTGTTCAGAATGAACGTAGCGAAAAAGCTATGATTCAGGAGTGCAATAATGAGTACATTAAGCCAGGCTGCAAGCAGCGCTGAAAAGCGCACAAATGCTCGCTACTGGATTGTGGTGATGCTGTTTATCGTCACATCCTTCAACTATGGCGACCGCGCCACGCTGTCGATTGCCGGTTCAGAAATGGCAAAAGATATCGGTCTGGATGCGGTTGGGATGGGTTACGTTTTCTCCGCATTCTCATGGGCCTATGTTATTGGCCAAATCCCGGGCGGTTGGTTACTGGATCGCTTCGGTTCAAAACGCGTCTATTTCTGGTCCATCTTTATCTGGTCCATGTTCACTCTGCTGCAGGGCTTCGTTGATATCTTTAACGGCTTTGGCATCATCGTTGCGCTCTTTACGCTGCGCTTCCTTGTAGGGCTGGCAGAAGCGCCGTCCTTCCCGGGCAACAGTCGCATTGTCGCGGCCTGGTTCCCGGCGCAGGAGAGGGGAACGGCAGTTTCCATTTTTAACTCCGCACAGTACTTCGCCACGGTGATCTTCGCCCCTATCATGGGTTGGCTGACGCACGAAGTGGGTTGGTCGCACGTGTTCTTCTTCATGGGGGGGCTGGGCATTATCATCAGCTTCGTCTGGCTGAAAGTGATCCACGAACCTAACCAGCACCCTGGCGTAAACCAGAAAGAGCTTGACTACATCGCCGCCGGTGGCGCGCTGATCAACATGGACCAGGCCGGCAGTAAAGAGAAGGTCCCGTTCAGTCAGAAATGGGGTCAAATTAAACAGCTGGTGGGTTCCCGCATGATGGTGGGGATCTATCTCGGCCAGTACTGCATCAACGCATTAACCTACTTCTTCATCACCTGGTTCCCGGTCTATCTGGTGCAGGCTCGCGGCATGTCAATTCTGAAAGCCGGATTTGTTGCCTCGGTTCCGGCCATCTGCGGCTTTATCGGTGGCGTGCTCGGTGGGGTGATTTCCGACTGGCTGATGCGTCGTACCGGTTCACTGAATATTGCGCGTAAAACGCCGATCGTGCTCGGCATGCTGCTCTCCATGTCGATGGTGGTGTGTAACTACGTTGACGCCGAGTGGATGATTATCGGCTTTATGGCGATGGCCTTCTTCGGTAAAGGTATCGGTGCGCTGGGTTGGGCGGTGATGGCAGATACTGCGCCGAAAGAGATCAGCGGCTTAAGCGGCGGTCTGTTCAACATGTTCGGTAACGTGTCCGGTATCGTGACCCCGATTGCGATTGGCTACATCGTCGGCACCACCGGATCGTTCAATGGCGCGCTGATCTACGTCGGTATTCATGCCCTGGTGGCGGTACTGAGCTATCTGGTGCTGGTGGGTGATATCAAACGTATCGAGCTGAAACCTGTTGTGGAGCGCTCATGATGAGTATGCAATCGAGCCCCGTTGTGACGGAAATGAAGGTGATTCCGGTCGCCGGTCAGGACAGCATGCTGCTGAATATCGGCGGCGCACATAACGCCTGGTTTACCCGCAACATCGTAGTACTGACAGACAACGCCGGGAATACCGGCGTGGGTGAAGCCCCTGGCGGCGAGGTGATTTACCAGACGCTGGTGGATGCCATCCCGCAGGTAGTCGGCCAGGAAGTGGCCCGCCTGAACAAAGTGGTGCAGCGCGTCCACAAAGGCAATCAGTCCGCCGATTTCGATACCTTTGGTAAAGGTGCCTGGACATTTGAACTGCGGGTTAACGCCGTGGCGGCGCTGGAAGCTGCGCTGCTCGACCTGCTTGGCAAAGCACTGAACGTACCGGTGTGCGAACTGCTCGGTCCCGGCAAGCAGCGCGATGCAGTCACCGTCCTCGGTTATCTGTTCTACCTGGGCGATCGCACCAAAACCGACTTACCGTATCTGGACCGTTCCCCTGGCCGCCACGACTGGTATCGTCTGCGTCACCAGGAAGCGCTCTCCAGCGAGGCGGTGGTCCGTCTGGCTGAAGCAGCGCAGGATCGCTACGGCTTTAAAGATTTCAAACTGAAAGGCGGCGTTCTGCCGGGCGAGCAGGAGATCGACAGCGCCCGCGCCCTGAAAAAACGCTTCCCGGATGCCCGCATTACCGTCGACCCAAACGGGGCCTGGCTGCTGGATGAAGCCATCGCGCTGTGCAAAGGCCTGGGCGATGTCCTGACCTACGCCGAAGATCCGTGCGGCGCAGAGCAGGGCTTCTCTGGGCGTGAGGTGATGGCGGAGTTCCGCCGCGCCACCGGTCTGCCGGTGGCAACCAACATGATCGCCACGAACTGGCGTGAGATGGGTCATGCGGTCATGCTTAACTCGGTAGATATTCCGCTGGCGGATCCGCATTTCTGGACGCTCTCCGGTGCGGTTCGCGTGGCGCAGCTGTGCGACGACTGGGGCTTAACCTGGGGTTGTCACTCCAATAACCACTTTGATATTTCGCTGGCAATGTTCACCCATGTTGGCGCTGCCGCACCAGGCACGCCGACCGCCATTGATACCCACTGGATCTGGCAGGAAGGCGAAGCGCGCCTGACTAAAAACCCGCTGGAAATTAAAGACGGCAAGATCGCCGTACCGGATGCACCGGGGCTTGGCGTGGAACTCGACTGGGATCAGATCCACAAAGCGCATGAAGCGTACAAGAAGCTGCCAGGCGGCGCGCGTAACGACGCAGGCCCGATGCAGTACCTTATTCCCGGCTGGACATTTGACCGTAAACGCCCGGTGTTCGGTCGTCACTGATTAAAGGATTGAATTATGAGTACATTTACTACGCCTGTTGTCACCTCCATGCAGATTATCCCGGTTGCCGGCCATGACAGCATGCTAATGAACCTGAGTGGCGCACACGCCCCGTTCTTCACCCGTAACATTGTCATTATCAAAGACAACTCCGGTCATACCGGCGTGGGGGAAATCCCGGGCGGCGAGAAGATCCGCAAAACGCTGGAAGATGCCATCCCGCTGGTGGTCGGTAAAACCCTGGGTGCCTACAAAAATATCCTCAATGCGGTGCGCGGCGAATTCGCCGACCGCGATGCGGGTGGACGCGGGCTGCAAACCTTTGACCTGCGCACCACCATTCACGTGGTCACCGGTATTGAAGCCGCAATGCTCGACCTGCTGGGTCAGCACCTGGGCGTAAACGTGGCTTCGCTGCTGGGTGACGGGCAGCAGCGCACTGAAGTCGAGATGCTGGGCTACCTGTTCTTCGTCGGCAACCGCAAGCTGACCCCGCTGCCGTATCAGAACCAGCCAGATGAGGCGTGCGACTGGTATCGCCTGCGCCATGAAGAGGCGATGACCCCGGATTCAGTGGTGCGTCTGGCGGAAGCGGCCTATGAAAAGTACGGCTTTAACGATTTCAAACTGAAGGGCGGTGTGCTGGCCGGTGAAGAAGAGGCTGAATCGATTGTCGCGCTGGCGAAGCGCTTCCCGCAGGCGCGCGTGACGCTGGATCCAAACGGTGCCTGGTCGCTGGAAGAGGCGATTCGGATCGGTAAACAGCTGAAAGGCGTACTGGCCTACGCAGAAGATCCGTGTGGCGCTGAGCAGGGCTTCTCCGGGCGTGAAGTGATGGCGGAATTCCGTCGCGCCACCGGCCTGCCGACCGCGACCAACATGATCGCCACCGACTGGCGTCAAATGGGCCATACGCTGTCGCTGCAGTCAGTCGACATTCCGCTGGCGGACCCGCACTTCTGGACTATGCAGGGCTCAGTACGCGTGGCGCAGATGTGTCACGAGTTCGGCCTGACCTGGGGCTCTCACTCCAACAACCACTTTGATATCTCGCTGGCGATGTTTACCCATGTGGCGGCTGCCGCACCGGGCAACATCACCGCCATCGACACCCACTGGATCTGGCAGGAAGGCAATCAGCGTCTGACCAAACAGCCGTTCGAAATCAAAGGCGGCATGGTGCAGGTGCCAACCACGCCTGGCCTTGGCGTTGAGCTGGATATGGATCAGGTGATGAAGGCGCACGAGCTGTATCTGCAGCACGGTCTGGGCGCGCGCGATGATGCGATGGCGATGCAGTATCTGATTCCGGAGTGGACATTCAACAACAAGCGCCCTTGCATGGTGCGCTAAGTCGGGTGCCGGTTCCTGCGGGAGCCGGCATTTTCTGTTTCGTTCCGGGTGTATGCTTAGGGTAGTCAACATGCGTAAGGACGGCTTATGAAAATTGTTATCGCACCGGACTCCTACAAGGAAAGTTTGAGCGCCCTGGCAGTGGCGACGGCGATAGAAGAGGGGTTTTGCGAGATTTTCCCTACGGCAGAGTACGTCAAACTGCCGGTTGCTGACGGGGGCGAAGGCACCGTCGAAGCGATGGTGGCCGCCACGCAGGGGCAGATTATTCAGGTGCGCGTAACCGGGCCGCTGGGCGAGCATGTTGACGGTTTTTATGGCCGCTCCGGGGACCAGAAAAGCGCCTTTATCGAGATGGCGGCGGCTAGCGGTCTGGAGCTGGTGGTTCCTGCCCAACGCAATCCACTGATCACCACCTCCTGGGGCACCGGCGAGCTGATCCGCCATGCGCTGGATGCGGGTGTTAAACACATTATTATCGGCATTGGCGGCAGCGCCACCAATGACGGCGGCGCAGGCATGGTGCAGGCGCTGGGTGCCGCGTTGCTGGATGAACGGGGTGAGCCAATCGGCCCTGGCGGCAGCGAGCTGGAAAAGCTGGCGCGTATCGACATCAGCGGGCTGGATAAACGGCTGGCAGAGTGCCGGATTGAAGTCGCCTGTGACGTCACTAATCCCCTGACCGGTGAAAGCGGGGCGAGTGCGATATTCGGGCCGCAAAAAGGGGCCACGCCGGAGATGATCGAACGTCTCGATCGCGCACTGGCGCACTATGCGCAGATCATTGCCCGCGACCTCGACGTTGAAGTGCTCAAACTGGAAGGCGGCGGAGCGGCAGGCGGAATGGGGGCAGCGCTGTACGCATTCTGTGGCGCGCAGCTGCGCCAGGGTATTGAAATTGTTACCGATGCGCTCGACCTGGACAGCCAGGTAGCCGATGCCGATCTGGTGATCACCGGCGAAGGGCGAATCGACAGCCAGACCGTTCATGGCAAAGTCCCGGTTGGGGTGGCAAAAATTGCCAAACGCTACAACAAACCGGTGATTGGCCTCGCGGGTAGCCTGACAGCAGACGTTGGCGTAGTTCACGAACACGGTATCGACGCGGTCTTTAGCGTGATCTATACCGTCTGCACGCTGGAAGAGGCGTTGGAAGACGCGGCTGAAAACGTGCGGATGGCGGCCAGAAATATTGCCGCGGTATTGAAAGTGGGGATGGAGGTTTAACGAAGGCCGATATCCACACGATCACCCTTTCCCAGACGGGAGAGGGTTGTTACGCCCTCAGCACCTTCATCGCTTCCCGCGTGACATTATTCATCTCATCCAGCAACTCCAGAAACTCCGGCTCCAGCTCGCTTTCCGGCGTTCCCGAGCGCAGCTGTTGTTCCAGCAACTGGCACAGGTTTTTCAGGCGCGGGACGCCGCTGTAGCCGCAGCTACCGTGCAGCTTATGGATCGCGTCGGTGAGTCCTTCCGGTTTTTCTCCGACCAGCTGTTCTTCCACTTTGTTGCGGATCTCCGGCAGGAAGGCGATCAGCATCTGCAGCATCTCCCGGGCCAGGTCAGGTTTTCCCGCCGCCTGGCGTAAAGCCAGCTGCCAGTCGAGTGTCTCGCTGGTGTTGGCAGGGGCCTCTGGCGTCTCGGAAGGTGCAATCCAGTTGCCCGTCACCGGGCCCGGCTTATAGCGCAGCAGCAGGTTGTGCAGCTTCCCTTCCTCAATCGGTTTTGCCAGATAGTCGTTCATCCCGGCACTCAACAGCTTCTCTTTCTGGCCCGCCATGGCATGCGCGGTCACGGCGATAACCGGGGTTTGCTGTTGATGCGGGAGCTGGCGAATCAGCTCGCAGGCACGAATGCCGTCCATGCCGGGCATCTGAATATCCATCAGAATCAGGTCAAACTGCGTCTGTCGGGCACGTTCAACCGCCTGCAGGCCGCTCTCACACAGCTCGACGTGCTGCACCTGATCCTCAAGCAGAACGCCGATAAGTTTCAGGTTGGCGGGGTTGTCATCCACTGCCATCACGGTCATCGGCAGTTTGCTTTCATTGCTGACAATTGGCGCAACGTAGTGGTTCAGGCGGCAATATTCCGTCAGCGTCGGTAACAGGCGCGTGGCGGTCAGCGGTTTAAGCAGGCACGCTGCTGCGCCGTCATGCTTAAGTTCTTCGGCGTTTATCTGCGCGTGGCACGGCAGCGCCAGCAGCAGGTAATCGGTCATCGAGGCCGCTTTTGCCAGCCGTTCCTGCTGCATGGTCAGCTCGCCGGTAAAGGTCACCGGGATCCCCATCAGCAGAATGTCGTAATGCTCCACCGGCAGGGCGGAAAACGCCGGGCTGTAGACCACGTCCAGCGGTGTGGTGCTCAATACATCCAGCGTACTCTGCGCCGCTGCAGCGTTGGGTTCAATGTAGGCCAGCCGTTTACCCTGCAGGCAATCCATCGCCGGGCGATCGGTCAGCACGTTCGGGTTCAGGTCAAGATTGATGTGGAACCAGAAGGTCGACCCCCGGTTGGGCTGGCTGTGGAAGGAGATATCCCCGCCCATCTCTTTCACCAGCTTTTGAGTGATCACCAGCCCCAGTCCGGTACCGCCGTGACGGCGCGAAATGCTGGCGTCCGCCTGGCGGAAGGCCTGGAACAGCCGGGACTGATCGCGTTCCGGGATGCCAATCCCGGTGTCGCGGATCTGCACCTCAATCTGCACCTTGGTATTGCTGAGGGCGCGCTTTTCAACCAGCACGTCAATGTTGCCGCTTTCGGTGAATTTGATGGCGTTCCCTACCAGGTTGGTGATCACCTGCTGCAGGCGCAGCGGATCGCCTATTACGTTATCCGGCACGTCATTTTTGATGTTCAGCGTCAGCTCCAGCCCCTTGTCGTGGGAGGAGTGCGCCAACAGGGTCACCACTTCATCCAGCGTATTACGCAGCGGGAACGGGATGCTTTCCAGAATCAGCTTGCCCGCCTCCAGCTTGGAGAAATCGAGCACGTCATTGATGATCGCCAGCAGGTTATTGGCCGAGCGTTCAATGGTATGCAGGTGGTCGCGCTGGGTTGGATTCAGCTCGGTTTTCAGAGTCAGACGGGTAAAGCCAATCACCCCATTTAGCGGGGTGCGCAGTTCGTGGGACATGTTCGCCAAAAACTCGGATTTTATGCGCGCCGCTTCCTGGGCGCGCTTTTTGGCCAGATCCAGCTCGACGTTTTGGATCTCCATCTGCTCCAGGGTTTCACGCAGGTCGGAGGTGGCCTGATCGACGTTATGCTGCATCTCTTCATGGTACGCCGCCAGCGACATCGCCATCGAGTTGATGCCGTTTTTCAGCATATCCAGTTCGCCGAGCATAAAGCCTTCAACGCGGCTGTCGAGCTGGCCCCGACGGATCCGGTCGACGGTATTCACCATGTTGCGGATAGGGCTGGTAACATCGCGCATCAGTCGCCAACCAAAGATCAGCGCAATGCCGATACAGAACAGCATCATGACGGTGGAGATAAAAATTTCTTTGTACTGCTGCAGGCGCACGGACTTGAGATCCAACTCCAGCGCCACATATCCCAGCATATTGTTGTCGGGCTTGGCATCTGAACTGGCTGATTCATCAGGTGAATAGCTTTCCGAGGTGATCGGCGTGCGCAGGATCATCCTGTCTCCCTGATGGATAACGCTCAGACGCCTGGGAAACGCCATGCCGTCGGGGATCTTCATCGTACCGGGGTCGATGTGGGTATTGGACGTGACAAACAGGCGATTATTTTGGTCATAGACGGTGATGGCGCGCACAATATCCGAGTGGCGACGGTGCAAAACGCTGATAAGCTGGCCTATAGATTCGCGGTTTTGCAGGGTCATGCCGTATTCACTGGAGACGGCCAGCGGTTCAATAATGCTGGCTCCCGCATCCTCTAACTGGCGTTGCAGGTCGTTATAACGGTGAACCACAAAGAAGGTGCTCAGCAGCAAACCAATGAGTACGGTAGGGGCGAGGATCAAAATCATCATGCGCGCACGCAGGCTGTAGTTGGTCATGGAGTTCCGTTATGGGACAATTAGAGTCAATATGTTCATTTGAGAAAATACCCGGTAATGGCGCAATTCTACTCTGCAAAGCGACGCGTGACGACGCGTCAGATCATAACTGTTGATGTCACCGACCTCGATCCCTTCGGTCAGGGCGTGGCGCGCCATGACGGGAAGGCCCTGTTTATTCCCGGCCTGCTGCCGGATGAGCGAGCGGAAATCACCCTGACGGAAGAGAAACGGCAGTACGCGCGCGGGCAGGTCAAACGCCGGCTTAATGATAGCCCGGAACGCGTTAAACCACGCTGCGCGCACTTTGGCGTTTGCGGCGGCTGCCAGCAGCAGCATGCCAGCGTTGCGCTGCAGGATCGCAGTAAAAGCCGCGCCCTCGCGCGACTGATGAAGCATGACGTTAATGAGATTATCGCCGGTGACCCCTGGGGCTACCGCCGCCGGGCGCGCCTGAGCCTGAATTACCTGCCGAAAACCGCGCGTCTGGAGATGGGCTTTCGCAAGGCTAACGCCAGCGAGATTGTCGATATCAAACAGTGCCCCATTCTGGTGCCCCGTCTTGAGGCATTGCTGCCAGAGGTGCGTGCATGCCTTTCTGAGCTGCAGAGCGTTCGCCATCTGGGGCACGTTGAACTGGTGCTGGCGAACGGCGGCCCGATGATGGTCCTGCGCCACACCGCGCCACTTTCTGCCCGCGATCGCGAAAAACTGGAACGCTTTTCGCATTCTCATGACCTCGCGCTGTATCTCGCCCCGCAAAGCGACATACTTGAGCACGTAACAGGTGAAGCGCCCTGGTACGATTCAGACGGGCTACGCTTATCGTTCAGTCCGCGCGATTTCATTCAGGTCAACGATGGCGTTAACCAGCAGATGGTGGCGACGGCGCTGGACTGGCTGGATATTCAGCCAGAAGACCGGGTGCTGGATCTGTTCTGCGGGATGGGCAATTTTACCCTGCCGCTGGCAAAACGAGCGCAAAGTGTGGTCGGGGTCGAAGGCGTGGCGGCGCTGGTGGAGAAAGGGCGTGACAACGCGGTTCACAATGCGCTGCACAATGTGACATTTTTTCACGAGAATCTGGAAGAAGATGTCACTCTACAGCCCTGGGCGAAGCACGGCTTTGATAAAATCCTTTTGGATCCGGCGCGTGCCGGTGCCCCTGGCGTGATGCAGCATATTATTAAACTCGCGCCAAAACGTGTGGTCTATGTTTCCTGTAATCCGGCGACGCTGTCCCGGGACAGTGAGTCATTATTAGCCGCGGGTTACCAGATTCAGCGTCTGGCAATGCTGGATATGTTCCCGCACACTGGGCATCTGGAATCAATGGCGCTGTTCACGCTTAACTGATGAATTTCGGCTTGTCGAATTCGACAGGCACGGGTCCCTAAAGGAGAGGACGATGGTTGCGGTAAGAAGTGCACATCTCAATAAAGCTGGAGAGTTTGACCCACAAAAATGGATCGCCAGTCTGGGAATATCCAGCCAGCAGTCGTGTGAACGTTTAACCGAAACCTGGGCCTACTGTTTGCGCACTACCCAGGGGCATCCCGATGCGGATCTGCTGCTGTGGCGCGGTGTGGAGATGGTCGAAATCCTCTCCATGCTCAATATGGACATTGAAACGCTGCAGGCGGCGCTCCTGTTCCCGCTGGCTGATGCAGATGTGGTCAGCGAAGACGTTCTGCGTGAGAGCGTCGGCAAATCTGTGGTCGCACTGATCCACGGCGTGCGAGATATGGCGGCCATTCGCCAACTGAAAGCCGCGCATACGGATTCCGTCTCCGCTGAACAGGTGGATAATGTCCGCCGTATGCTGCTGGCAATGGTGGACGATTTCCGCTGCGTGGTGATCAAGCTGGCGGAGCGCGTGGCTCATCTGCGCGAAGTGAAAGACGCGCCGGAAGATGAGCGCGTGCTGGCGGCCAAAGAGTGCACCAATATTTACGCGCCGCTGGCGAACCGCTTAGGGATCGGGCAACTGAAATGGGAGCTGGAAGATTACTGCTTCCGCTATCTGCATCCGGCGGAATACAAGCGCATTGCGAAACTGCTGCACGAACGCCGTATCGACCGGGAGCATTACATCGACGAATTCGTCGGTGGATTGCGCAAGGCGATGAAAGAAGAAAACGTGCGAGCAGAAGTCTATGGCCGCCCGAAACACATCTACAGCATCTGGCGCAAAATGCAGAAGAAGCATTTGGCCTTTGATGAGCTGTTTGACGTGCGTGCGGTGCGAATTGTGGCCGAACGGTTGCAGGACTGCTATGCCGCGCTGGGCATCGTGCATACCCATTTCCGCCACCTGCCGGACGAGTTTGACGACTACGTGGCGAACCCAAAACCGAACGGCTATCAGTCGATCCATACCGTGGTGCTGGGGCCGGGCGGCAAAACGGTTGAAATCCAGATCCGTACCAAACAGATGCACGAAGAGTCCGAGCTGGGTGTTGCTGCGCACTGGAAGTACAAAGAGGGCACCTCCAGCGGCGCGCGTTCCGGCCACGAAGATCGTATTGCCTGGCTGCGCAAGCTGATTGCGTGGCAGGAAGAGATGGCCGACTCCGGCGAAATGCTCGATGAAGTGCGCAGCCAGGTCTTTGACGACCGGGTTTACGTCTTTACGCCAAAGGGCGATGTCGTCGATCTTCCGGCGGGCTCGACGCCGCTCGACTTCGCCTACCACATCCACAGCGATGTGGGACACCGCTGCATCGGGGCCAAAATCGGTGGGCGCATCGTGCCTTTCACCTATCAGCTGCAGATGGGCGATCAGATAGAAATCATCACCCAGAAACAGCCGAACCCCAGCCGTGACTGGCTGAACCCGAACCTGGGCTACGTCACTACCAGCCGCGGACGCTCTAAAATTCACGCCTGGTTCCGTAAACAGGACCGTGACAAAAACATCCTTGCGGGTCGCCAGATCCTCGATGACGAGCTGGAGCATTTAGGCATCCACCTGAAAGAGGCGGAGAAATTCCTGCTGCCCCGCTACAACTTTAACGAGCTTGACGAGCTACTGGCGGCGATTGGCGGTGGGGACATTCGTCTCAACCAGATGGTTAATTTCCTGCAGGCGCAGTTCAACAAACCGAGTGCAGCCGAGCAGGATGCGGCTGCGCTGAAGCTGCTGCAGCAGAAGACCTACACGCCACCGCATCGCAGTAAAGACAATGGTCGGGTGGTGGTCGAAGGCGTTGGCAATTTAATGCACCACATTGCCCGCTGCTGTCAGCCGATCCCGGGGGACGAGATAGTCGGCTTTATCACCCAGGGGCGCGGGATCTCCATTCACCGGGCGGACTGCGATCAGCTGGAAGATTTACAGTCGCATGCGCCGGAACGTATTGTCGATGCGGTATGGGGCGAGAGCTACTCCGCGGGCTATTCGCTGGTGGTGCGGGTTGCGGCCAACGATCGCAGCGGCCTGCTGCGCGACATCACCACTATTCTGGCTAACGAAAAAGTGAATGTGCTGGGGGTCGCCAGCCGCAGCGATACCCGCCAGCAGCTCGCTACCATCGACATGACGATTGAAATCTATAACCTGCAGGTGCTGGGCCGGGTGCTCGGCAAGCTGAACCAGGTGCCGGATGTGATTGACGCCCGTCGTCTTCACGGCGGATAAGATTGCCATCTTTTGTAGGCCGGGTCAGGTGTCGTCGCCCCCGGCTTTTCTTATTTATCAGGAATGACTCATGACCCAAATCGACCGCCTGCTTGGCATTATGCAGCGCCTCCGCGACCCGCAAACCGGCTGTCCATGGGACAAAGAGCAGACTTTCGCCACTATCGCGCCTTACACTCTGGAAGAGACCTACGAAGTGCTGGACGCCATCTCCCGTCAAGATTTTGACGATCTGCGCGGTGAACTGGGCGACCTGCTGTTCCAGGTGGTGTTCTACGCGCAAATGGCCCAGGAAGAAGGGCGCTTTGATTTCAATGATATTTGTGCCGCCATCAGCGACAAACTGGAACGCCGCCACCCGCACATTTTTGGCGATGCGACCGCAGAAACCAGTCACGACGTGCTGACCCGCTGGGAGCAAATCAAAACCGCTGAGCGTGCGGAAAAAGCACAGCATTCGGCGCTGGATGATATCCCCCTCAGCCTGCCGGCGCTGATGCGTGCGCATAAAATCCAGAAACGTTGCTCGACGGTGGGGTTCGACTGGACTTCCCTCGGGCCGGTGCTCGACAAAGTGCACGAAGAGATCGACGAAGTGATGCACGAAGCGCAGCAGGCCGTCATCGATCAGGCAAAGCTGGAAGAGGAGATGGGCGACCTGCTGTTTGCGACGGTGAATTTATCGCGTCATTTAGGGGTAAAAGCCGAAACCGCCCTGCAGAAAGCCAACCTCAAGTTTGAGCGTCGTTTCCGCGAAGTGGAGCGCATCATTGCCGCGCGCGGGCTGGAAATGACCGGCGTTGACCTCGAGGCGATGGAAGAAGTCTGGCAGGAAGTAAAACGCCAGGAATATGATCTCTAACGGGTTTTTGCGATCAAGCGCAATTTGTGTGATTTTTTAAATGACAAGCGCTTGATTTGCGTCAAAAACATTTACCCCAAAGGGGCTATTTTCTCACTCCCTGCGTTTGTTTGAGCCTGATGAAGAGGAGGAATAATGAAAGTTTGTGGCGTCTGCTATGATCGGGTATACTGCTTTCCCGTCCTGGTTATTCCATCGTTTCACCCTAACTTCTCAGGTTCAGCATGACAACGAACTATATTTTTGTGACCGGCGGGGTCGTATCCTCTCTGGGTAAAGGCATTGCCGCAGCCTCCCTGGCAGCCATTCTTGAAGCCCGTGGCCTCAACGTGACCATGATGAAACTGGATCCGTATATCAACGTCGATCCTGGCACCATGAGTCCTATCCAACACGGGGAAGTGTTCGTTACTGAAGACGGCGCTGAAACCGATCTGGACCTGGGTCACTACGAGCGCTTCATTCGCACCAAAATGACCCGTCGCAATAACTTCACTACGGGCCGTATCTATTCCGACGTTCTGCGTAAAGAACGCCGTGGCGACTATCTGGGCGCAACCGTTCAGGTCATCCCGCACATCACCAATGCCATTAAAGAGCGCGTCCTTGCGGGTGGCGAAGGTCACGACGTGGTGCTGGTTGAAATCGGCGGTACCGTAGGTGATATCGAATCCCTGCCGTTCCTCGAAGCAATTCGTCAACTGGCGGTTGATATCGGTCGTGAACACGCGCTGTTCATGCACCTGACGCTGGTACCTTACCTTGCTGCTGCCGGTGAAGTGAAAACCAAGCCAACTCAGCACTCCGTGAAAGAATTACTCTCTATCGGTATTCAGCCTGATATCCTGGTTTGCCGCTCCGATCGTGCGGTGCCGGCTAACGAACGTGCGAAAATTGCATTGTTCTGTAACGTGCCAGAAAAAGCCGTTATTTCAATGAAAGACGTCGATTCCATTTATAAAATCCCGGGCCTGTTGAAATCACAGGGTCTGGACGATTATATTTGTAAACGATTCAGCTTGAACTGTCCGGAAGCTAACCTGTCTGAATGGGAGCAGGTTATTTACGAAGAAGCGAACCCGGCAGGTGAAGTGACTATTGGTATGATCGGCAAGTACATCGAACTGCCGGACGCCTATAAGTCAGTTATCGAAGCGCTGAAACACGGTGGCCTGAAAAATCGCGTAACCGTCAACATCAAGCTGATTGATTCGCAGGATGTTGAAACCCGCGGTGTAGAAATTCTGAAAGATCTGGATGCTATTCTGATCCCGGGTGGCTTCGGCTACCGTGGCGTTGAAGGCAAGATCGCTACCGCACGCTATGCGCGTGAAAACAATATTCCTTACCTCGGCATTTGCCTGGGTATGCAGGTTGCACTGATTGAATTTGCTCGTAATGTGGTGGGCATGGAAAACGCCAACTCAACGGAATTTGTGCCAGACTGTAAGTACCCTGTTGTGGCGCTTATCACTGAATGGCGCGACGAAGAAGGTAACGTCGAAGTCCGTACCGAGAAGAGCGATCTGGGTGGCACAATGCGTCTTGGTGCTCAGGCTTGTCAGGTCTCTGACGACAGCCTGGTACGCCAGATGTACGGTGCACCGGTCATCACTGAACGCCATCGTCACCGTTATGAAGTCAACAACCTGCTGTTGAAACAAATTGAAGCTGCCGGTCTGCGTATTGCGGGCCGCTCCGGGGATGATCAGTTGGTCGAGATCATTGAAGTGCCGAACCACCCGTGGTTTGTTGCCTGTCAGTTCCACCCGGAATTTACTTCCACGCCGCGTGATGGACATCCGCTGTTTGCTGGCTTTGTGAAAGCCGCCAACGAGTTCCAGAAGCGTCAGGCGAAGTAAGAAAAGTTAGAACGGCAGCGCGTACCTAAGGTACGCGCTGTTTGTCTGGAGTTTTAGTTTAACTTGTACTGAGGAAAATCTAATGTCCAAAATCGTTAAAGTCATCGGTCGTGAAATCATCGACTCCCGTGGTAACCCTACCGTTGAAGCTGAAGTTCACCTTGAAGGTGGTTTCGTCGGTATGGCAGCTGCGCCGTCAGGTGCTTCTACTGGTTCCCGCGAAGCGCTGGAACTGCGCGATGGCGACAAATCCCGTTACCTGGGTAAAGGCGTAACCAAAGCTGTTGGCGCGGTTAACGGCCCAATCGCTCAGGCAATCCTTGGCAAAGACGCCAAAGACCAGGCTGGCATCGATAAGATCATGATCGACCTGGACGGTACTGAAAACAAATCTAACTTCGGTGCGAACGCAATCCTGGCTGTGTCTCTGGCAAACGCCAAAGCAGCAGCAGCTTCTAAAGGTCAGCCACTGTTCGAACACATCGCTGAACTGAACGGCACCCCAGGCAAATACTCCATGCCAGTTCCGATGATGAACATCATCAACGGCGGCGAGCACGCTGACAACAACGTTGATATTCAAGAGTTCATGATTCAGCCTGTTGGCGCTAAAACGCTGAAAGAAGCCATCCGTATGGGTTCTGAAGTGTTCCACACCCTGGCTAAAGTTCTGAAGTCTAAAGGCATGGGTACCGCTGTTGGTGACGAAGGTGGTTATGCACCTAACCTGGGTTCTAACGCCGAAGCACTGGCTGTAATCGCTGAAGCGGTTAAAGCAGCAGGCTACGAGCTGGGCACCGACATCACCCTGGCGATGGACTGTGCAGCATCTGAATTCTACAAAGACGGTAAATACGTTCTGGCTGGCGAAGGCAACAAAGCCTTCACTTCCGAAGAGTTCACTCACTTCCTGGAAGACCTGACCAAACAGTACCCAATCGTCTCTATCGAAGACGGTCTGGACGAATCTGACTGGGATGGCTTCGCTTACCAGACTAAAGTTCTGGGCGACAAAATCCAGCTGGTGGGTGACGATCTGTTCGTAACCAACACCAAGATCCTGAAAGAAGGTATCGAGAAAGGCATCGTTAACTCCATCCTGATCAAATTCAACCAGATCGGTTCTCTGACCGAAACTCTGGCTGCGATCAAAATGGCGAAAGACGCTGGCTACACTGCCGTTATCTCTCACCGTTCAGGCGAAACTGAAGACGCGACCATCGCTGACCTGGCTGTTGGTACCGCTGCTGGCCAGATCAAAACGGGTTCTATGAGCCGTTCTGACCGTGTTGCTAAATACAACCAGCTGATTCGTATCGAAGAAGCGCTGGGCGAAAAAGCGCCATACAACGGCCGTAAAGAGATCAAAGGTCAGTAATCTACTGAGCTTTCACTCTTAAGAAAAAACCCGCTTCGGCGGGTTTTTTTATGGCTGATTTACAGTAGCAAGGGCAGGGTGGCACTCGCCGTTTGCTGACTGATATCGCCGTAGCGATCGTCGAGCGTAATCAGTGACGTCGCAAGCAGCTCAACCAATAGCATCACGCCCACTTTGGCGTTAAGCGCCCCCGCGCTCAGCGGCCCTTCCGGTTTTGCTGCCACCAGCAACATATCGCTTATCGACGCCAGCGGACTGCGTGGCGTGTTACTCAAGGCCAGCACTTTAGCGCCACGCTTACGTGCTAACTTCACCACGTGCAGCAGATCGCGCGTCGAACCGGAACTCGAAATCGCCACAATCAGATCGTCAGAACTTAACGTCGTCGCGTTCATCGACGCCCGGTGCATATCGCTGAACAGCTGAGCCGGTTTTCCCAGACGCAGCAGTTTGTAATGCAAATAGTCGCCAATAATGGCGCTGGCCGCGACACCGTAAATAGAGACCGAGCGCGACTGATGCAGCTCCTGCGCCGCTTTTAGTAGCATATCCCTGTCGAGCAGCTGCGAGGTGTCGCGTAACGCCTGCACCGACTCTTCAACCACTTCATCAATCTCATCGCCTTTTCGACTCGGCGCTTGTATCCGCTGAACGTCCAGCGCCAGCGCCATTTTGAACTCCGTATATCCCTTACACCCCAGCGCGCGGCACAGGCGCGTCACGCTCGCCTCGCTGGTCTCACTTTCGCGTGCCAGTTCGGTGATCGTCAGATAGAGCACTTTTGCAGGATCGTTTAACACGAATTCGCCCAGTTTTTGCTGAGTGGGACTGTATCCGGAAAGGCCCTGGCGCAGCCTCAGCAGCAGGTTTTCATTTTCTGACATGCAACATCCTTAATGCGTTTCTCTGGGGCTAGTGTGGCGGAAAGCGGGTGAGAGATGCCAGTCATTTTAAAAAAGTATGATCAGCTTCCCGATCTTTGGTGATAATTTTCAGTTTGTGTATTTAATATGGTAAAAATTTTCACCATTAACAGGGGAAATGAAAATATGATGCAAATGTTCAGTGGTGCCTCCTCCGGGGCATGGTTTGAAAAGGCGCAGCGGTTCGGTAAATCGTTCATGCTGCCAATAGCTGTATTACCCGCAGCGGGCCTGCTGCTGGGAATTGGCGGGGCGTTGTCCAATCCCAATACGCTAACAGCGTACCCGTTCCTGGATGTCGGCTGGCTTCAGGCCATATTTACGATTATGAGCAGCGCCGGTTCGATTGTGTTTGCCAACCTGTCAGTGCTGTTTGCCGTAGGGGTGGCCGTTGGGCTGGCAAAAACGGACAAAGGCACCGCCGGTCTGGCGGCACTGCTCGCCTTCCTGGTGATGAATGCCACCATCAATGCACTGTTGATCCTCACCGGCACGCTGGCGCATGAGAATCCCGGCGCGGTCGGTCAGGGGATGACGCTCGGCATTCAGACCCTCGAAACCGGCGTGTTCGGCGGCGTGGTGATTGGCCTCGTGACCTGCACGCTACACCATCGCTTCAATAAAATCGCGTTGCCGCAGTTCCTCGGTTTCTTCGGCGGCTCGCGCTTTGTACCGATTATCAGCTCACTGGCGGCGATTGTGGTCGGCGCGCTGATGACGGTGGTCTGGCCGCATTTCCAGAAAATGATTTTTGGACTCGGTGGGCTGGTGGATGCGACCGGTTATCTCGGCACGTTCTTATACGGCTTTATCCTGCGGATGCTCGGCCCATTTGGCCTGCACCATATCTTCTATCTACCGTTCTGGACCACGGCGCTCGGCGGAAGTGAAATCGTCAACGGGCAACTGGTCGAAGGCACGCAGCGCATCTTCTTCGCGCAGCTTGCCGATCCGAACACCCAGCAGTTTTACATCGGCACCTCGCGGTTTATGTCCGGGCGCTTTATCACCATGATGTTTGGCCTGCTGGGCGCGTGTCTGGCGATGTATCACACGGCGAAACCAGAGAACAAAAAACGCGTCGCGGGCCTGCTGCTCTCGGCGGCGCTGACCTCGTTCCTGACCGGGATCACCGAGCCGATTGAATTCTCATTCCTGTTCGTGGCCCCGGTTTTATACGTCATCCATGCGTTCTTTGATGGGCTGGCGTTCATGATCGCCCATATTCTGCATATCACCATCGGGCAGACGTTCTCGGGCGGTTTCATCGATTTTATCCTGTTTGGTGTCCTTCAGGGCGAAGCCAAAACCCACTGGATGTACGTTCCGCTGGTCGGCATTCCGTGGTTCTTCCTCTATTACTTCACCTTCCGCTTCATGATTAACCGCTTTGGTTTTGCCACACCGGGCCGTGAGAAAGAGACAGTCGTCGAAAACACACTTCCCCAGAGCGAACGTGCGGCGGCGGTTATTGCGGGATTAGGCGGCAGGGACAATCTGGAGGAGGTGGACTGTTGCGCCACGCGTCTGCGCGTGACGGTCAAAGACGGCAGCAAGGTCGACGAAGCGGCACTCAAAGCGACTGGCGCACGCGGCGTCATTGTTCGCGGCAATGGGGTCCAGGTCATTTACGGCCCGCACGTCACCATCATTAAAAACGAAGTCGAAGAGAGTTTAGCGTAATGAAAACGGTACTGGATGTTTTGAAAGGCAAATTGATCGTCTCCTGTCAGGCGCTGGAAAATGAACCGCTGCACAGTTCATTTATCATGTCGCGCATGGCGCTGGCAGCGGCGCAGGGCGGGGCGGTCGCCATTCGCGCTAATAGCGTGGTGGATATCGCCGCCATCAAAGAGACCGTCTCGTTGCCGGTGATCGGCATCATCAAGCGTGATTATGCGGACAGCGAGGTGTTTATCACCGCGACGATGAAAGAGATCGACGAGCTGATGGCAGTCGAGCCGGAAATCATTGCCCTCGACGCGACCGACCGCCCGCGTCCGCACGGGGAGTCACTTGCTGCACTGGTTGAACAAATCCGCACCCGCTATCCGTCGTTATTGCTGATGGCCGATATCGCCACGGTTGCCGAGGCCAAAACGGCGCAGATGCTGGGCTTCGACTGCGTGGGCACCACGCTTCACGGCTATACGGCGGATACGCAGGGGCGCATGCTGCGTGAAAACGACTGCGGATTTTTACGCGACGTGCTGGCGACAGTGACAGTTCCGGTTGTGGCAGAAGGCAATGTCGACACGCCAGAACTGGCCGCGCGCTGCCTGGAATTAGGCGCACACACGGTGGTGGTAGGCGGTGCAATTACGCGTCCTCAGCAGATAACCGCGCGTTTCGTGGCGGCGATTGAGTCCTAAAGCACCGATCGGGCATGATACTTAGGCGGGGATCTGCGATACTTAACGTTTATCCCCAAACTGAGATGACTATGCAGTACCCGATTAACGAGATGTTCCAGACCCTGCAAGGCGAGGGTTACTTCACCGGCGTTCCTGCTATTTTTATTCGATTACAGGGATGCCCGGTTGGCTGTGCCTGGTGTGATACCAAACATACGTGGGATAAACTCGCAGATCGGGAAGTGTCGCTGTTCAGTATTCTGGCCAAAACCAAAGAGAGCGATAAATGGGGCGCTGGCAGTGCAGAAGATCTGCTGGCAATCATTGGTCGTCAGGGCTGGACCGCCCGCCACGTGGTGATCACCGGAGGGGAGCCCTGCATCCACGACTTAACCTCGCTCACGGATCTGCTGGAAAAGAACGGCTACAGCTGCCAGATTGAAACCAGCGGCACCCACGAAGTACGCTGCTCGCACACCACCTGGGTGACGGTATCGCCGAAAGTGAATATGCGCGGCGGGTACGACGTATTGTCGCAGGCACTGGAACGTGCCGATGAGATCAAACACCCGGTGGGCCGCGTGCGTGATATTGAAGCACTGGATGAACTGCTGGCGACGCTGAACGACGAAAAGCAGCGTATCATTGCCCTGCAGCCAATCAGCCAGAAAGACGACGCCACGCGTCTGTGCATTGAAACCTGTATCGCGCGCAACTGGCGTTTGTCGATGCAGACGCACAAGTATCTGAATATCGCTTAGCAAAATCAGAGATATTGTCGGGCGAGTTTTGCCTTGTCCGGCAATTTTGCGCTTCAGGGAGAATAAGCGACATGATGTCAAATGAGTCAATCAACGCTTTTTCGATGGATTTTTTCTCGTTAAAAGGCAAGACGGCAATTGTGACCGGCGGTAATCGCGGTTTAGGGCAAGCTTTTGCCGTGGCACTGGCGAAAGCGGGGGCAAATGTTTTTATCGCCGGTATTAGCAGCGAGAATACCAGGACGCGTGAACTTATTGAGCAGCAAGGCGTTGAGGTGGAATTCATGTCTGTAGATATTTCCAGCGATGGTGTACCGCGGAAGATTATCAATGCCTGTTGTCATCGTTTTGGTAACCTGGATATTCTGGTCAATAATGCGGGTATCTGTAAGCTCAATAAGATACTTCGTTTTGGGCGCAGTGACTGGGATCCAATGATCGATGTTAATCTGACGGCGGCATTTGAACTCAGTCATGAAGCGGCAAAAATAATGGTTCCGCGCCGTAGCGGTAAGATTATTAATATCTGTTCGGTATTTTCATTTTCAGGCGGAAGATGGTCTCCGGCCTATGCAGCAACCAAGCATGCGCTAGCAGGGTTAACCAAATCTTATTGCGATGAATTAGGTCAGTATAATATTCAGGTGAATGGTATTGCGCCTGGCTATTACCACACCGATATCACAGCCATAACGCATAGTACCCCAAAGGAATATAAGAGGGTGCTTGAGCATATCCCTGCCAACCGATGGGGAGAGCCGCAGGATTTAATGGGTGCAGTGGTATATCTTGCCAGTCGGGCCTCAGATTATGTCAATGGCCATATCCTGGCCGTTGATGGCGGTTATCTGGTGCGTTAGCGGCGCTGGAAGAATGAAGACCCGCCTTACGGCGGGTCCTGTGCGGGAAAGAGGGGATTATTCTCCGCGATACACGCAGCCCGCCGTACAGGTTTCTTTGATCATCACTGCACTCAGCAGCGGCACCAGCGGCTTCATCTCATCCCAGATCCACTTTGCCAGTACTTCGCTGGTCGGGTTTTCAAGCCCTGGAATCTCATTCAGATAGTAGTGATCGAGGCGATTATAGGTCGGCTTGAAGGCGGCCTTCAGTTCGGAAAAATCCATGATCCAACCGGTGTGCGGATCGACTTCACCCGTGATCTCCAGGCGCACCATAAAGGAGTGCCCGTGCAGGCGACCACATTTATGCCCTTCCGGGACGTGAGGGAGATGGTGGGCGGCTTCGAAGATGAAATCTTTAAACAGTGTGGTGGACATCGTGGACTCTCAAAAATGCGGAAAAAACCGCCGTAGAGTACCGGAAAGTACCTTTTTTATCATTAACTAAAACGGGCATTCTCCCGGGACGCTGCTTACACTGCGATGACTCACGGTTTTATGTTTTAATTTCATAGGCTTAATTAATCGTTTTTATTGTTAAGAACAATAGCTAAAAGAGGTTAGTTCTTTTGGTTATTTATTATTTCCATCCCTTCTTTAATTGTTATGATCCGCGCCGTTAACCTTACACTCTGTTCTGTCTTTAA
Source organism: Silvania hatchlandensis (assembly GCF_025564065.1). Lineage (GTDB taxonomy): Bacteria > Pseudomonadota > Gammaproteobacteria > Enterobacterales > Enterobacteriaceae > Enterobacter > Enterobacter hatchlandensis. The sequence goes on from NZ_JAMGZK010000042.1 coordinate 113,342, forward strand.
GATAAAAATTCAGCTTTGCTACTGGAACATAACGACGCATGACAACACAGGCCCCACCTTCAAATTTGCTTCCCCTGAACCCGGAGCAACTGGCACGCCTGCAGGCGGCCACCACTGATTTTTCGCCTACCCAGCTCGCCTGGGTGTCCGGTTATTTCTGGGGAATGCTCAACCAGCAGCCCGGCAGCGCGGTAAGCGCACCGGCTACGGCCGTTGAGATCCCGGCAATTACGCTTATCTCTGCTTCACAAACCGGCAACGCGCGCCGCGTCGCCGAAGCACTGCGCGACGACCTGCTCGCGGCCAAACTGAACGTGAACCTGGTGAACGCCGGGGATTATAAATTTAAGCAAATCGCGTCAGAAAAACTGGTTGTGGTGGTCACGTCAACCCAGGGCGAAGGTGAGCCGCCTGAAGAAGCCGTTGCGCTGCATAAGTTCCTGTTCTCGAAAAAAGCCCCCAAACTTACGGATACCGCGTTTGCCGTTTTCGGCCTGGGCGACTCGTCCTATGAATTCTTCTGCCAGTCCGGCAAAGATTTTGACAGCAAGCTGGCGGAACTGGGCGGTGAGCGCCTGCTGGACCGCGTTGATACCGACGTCGAGTATCAGGCCGCCGCTGCCGAATGGCGCGCACGCATTGTTGATGTGCTGAAAGCCCGCGTCCCGCAGGACACGCCGGCGCAGGCTGCCGTGACCGCCACTGGCGTGGTCAACGATATCCACACCAGCCCGTATACCAAAGAAGCGCCGCTGACGGCGAGCCTCTCTGTTAACCAGAAAATCACCGGTCGAGATTCTGAAAAAGATGTGCGCCATATCGAAATTGATTTGGGCGACTCCGGTCTGCGTTACCAGCCGGGCGATGCGCTTGGCGTCTGGTATCAGAACGATCCGGCGCTGGTGAACGAGCTGGTAGAACTGCTGTGGCTGAAGGGCGATGAGCCGGTAACGGTAGAAGGCAAAACCCTGCCGCTCGCGCAAGCGCTGCAGTGGCATTTCGAACTGACCGTCAACACCGCCAATATCGTGGAAAACTACGCCACCCTGACCCGCAGCGAGGCACTGCTGCCGTTGGTGGGTGACAAAGCGAAACTGCAGCACTACGCCACCACCACCCCCATTGTGGATATGGTGCGTTTTGCCCCGGCACAGCTGAGCCCGGAGGCATTAACCGGCCTGCTGCGTCCACTGACGCCGCGCCTCTACTCCATCGCCTCTGCTCAGGCAGAAGTGGAGAGTGAAGTGCACGTGACCGTCGGCGTGGTGCGTTACGACATCGAAGGCCGCGCCCGTGCGGGCGGTGCCTCCAGCTTCCTCGCGGATCGCGTTGAGGAAGAGGGCGAAGTCCGGGTGTTTATTGAGCACAACGACAACTTCCGTCTGCCTGCCAACCCGGAAACCCCGGTGATTATGATTGGTCCAGGTACCGGTATTGCGCCGTTCCGCGCCTTTATGCAGCAGCGTGCCGCCGATGAAGCCTCCGGTAAAAACTGGCTTATCTTCGGCAACCCGCACTTTACGGAAGATTTCCTTTATCAGGTTGAGTGGCAACGCTACGTCAAAGAGGGCGTGCTCTCGCGCATCGATTTGGCCTGGTCTCGCGACCAACAACAAAAAATATACGTACAAGACAAACTGCGCGCACAGGGCGCAGAACTGTGGGCATGGATCAATAACGGTGCCCACATTTATGTCTGCGGCGACGCCAATCGCATGGCGAAAGACGTTGAGCAGGCTTTGCTGGAAGTGATTGCTGAATTCGGTGGCATGGATACTGAATCGGCGGATGAATTTTTAAGTGAGCTGCGCGTAGAGCGCCGTTATCAGCGAGATGTCTACTAATGAGCGAAAAACATCCTGGCCCTCTGGTGGTCGAAGGCAAGCTGACTGATGCCGAGCGCATGAAGGTTGATAGCAACTATCTGCGCGGCACCATTGCCGAAGATTTGAATGACGGTCTGACCGGCGGTTTTAAAGGCGATAACTTCCTGCTGATCCGTTTCCACGGTATGTACCAGCAGGACGACCGCGATATCCGCGCCGAGCGTGCTGAACAGAAGCTGGAGCCGCGTCATGCGATGCTGCTGCGCTGCCGTCTGCCGGGTGGGATCATCACCACCAAACAGTGGCAGGCGATCGACAAGTTTGCCCATGACAACACGATTTACGGCAGCATCCGTCTGACTAACCGTCAGACCTTCCAGTTCCACGGTATTTTGAAGAAGAACGTGAAGCCGGTACACCAGATGCTGCACTCGGTAGGGCTGGACGCGCTGGCGACCGCCAACGACATGAACCGTAACGTGCTCTGTACTTCCAACCCGTACGAGTCCGAGCTGCACGCGGAAGCCTACGAATGGGCGAAGAAGATCTCTGAGCATCTGCTGCCGCAGACCCGCGCGTATGCCGAGATCTGGCTCGATCAGGAAAAAGTGGCCACCACCGACGTTGAACCGATCCTCGGCCAGACCTATCTGCCGCGTAAGTTCAAAACCACGGTGGTGATCCCGCCGCAGAACGATATCGATCTGCACGCCAACGACATGAACTTTGTCGCGGTTGCTGAGAACGGCAAGCTGGTGGGCTTTAACCTGCTGGTGGGCGGCGGCTTGTCCATTGAGCACGGCAACAAGAAAACCTACGCCCGTACCGCGAGCGAGTTTGGCTATCTGCCGCTGGAACATACCCTTGCGGTGGCTGAAGCGGTGGTGACCACTCAGCGCGACTGGGGTAACCGTACCGACCGTAAAAACGCCAAGACCAAGTACACCCTTGAGCGCGTCGGCGTCGATACTTTCAAGGAAGAGGTGGAGCGCCGGGCGGGCATCACCTTTGAACCGATCCGTCCTTACGAATTCACCGGTCGCGGCGATCGCATCGGCTGGGTGAAGGGCATCGACAATAAATGGCACCTGACGCTGTTTATCGAGAACGGCCGTATTCTGGATTATCCGGGCCGTCCGCTGAAAACCGGTCTGCTGGAGATCGCGAAGATCCACAAAGGCGAGTTCCGCATTACTGCCAACCAGAACCTGATCATCGCCGGCGTGCCGGAGAGCCAGAAGGCGAAGATCGAGAAGCTGGCCCGGGAACATACGCTGATGGATACGGTGAAACCGCAGCGTGAAAACTCCATGGCCTGCGTGTCGTTCCCGACCTGTCCGCTGGCAATGGCCGAAGCTGAGCGCTTCCTGCCGTCGTTCACCGACAAAGTGGAAGCGGTGCTGGAAAAACACGGCATCCCTGATGAACATATTGTGATGCGCGTGACCGGCTGCCCGAATGGCTGTGGCCGTGCGCTGCTGGCCGAGCTGGGGCTGGTGGGTAAAGCTCCTGGGCGCTACAACGTGCATCTGGGTGGGAATCGCAGCGGAACGCGTATTCCGCGAATGTATCGCGAAAACATTACCGAGCCGGAAATTCTGCAGTCAATTGACGAGCTGGTCGGGCGCTGGGCGAAAGAGCGCGACGCGGGTGAAGGCTTCGGCGACTTTACGGTGCGTGCGGGCATTATTCGCCCGGTGCTCGATCCCGCAAGGGATTTCTGGGAGTAACCACGAGAGGTCATTATGTCCGTACTCGATCTAAATGCGCTTAACGCATTGCCCAAAGTGGAACGCATTCTGGCGCTGGCCGAAACGAACGGCCAACTGGAAAAGCTTGATGCCGAAGGGCGCGTCGCCTGGGCGCTGGAGAATCTGCCTGGTGAATACGTGCTCTCATCGAGCTTTGGTATTCAGGCGGCCGTCAGCCTGCATCTGGTGAATCAGATCCGCCCGGATATCCCGGTGATCCTCACCGATACCGGCTACCTGTTCCCGGAAACCTACCAGTTTATCGATGAGCTAACGGACAAGCTCAAGCTGAACCTGAAGGTCTACCGCGCTGAGCAGAGCGCCGCCTGGCAGGAAGCACGCTACGGCAAGCTGTGGGAGCAGGGCGTTGAGGGCATTGAGAAATACAACGACATCAACAAAGTTGAGCCGATGAACCGCGCCCTGTCTGAACTCAATGCGCAAACCTGGTTTGCCGGCCTGCGTCGCGATCAGTCCGGCAGCCGCGCGAGCCTGCCGGTGCTGGCTCTCCAGCGCGGGGTGTTCAAAGTGCTGCCGATTATCGACTGGGATAACCGTACCATTTACCAGTACCTGCAGCAGCATGGGCTAAAGTATCACCCGCTGTGGGATCAGGGTTATCTGTCGGTGGGCGACACCCATACCACCCGCAAATGGGAGCCCGGTATGGCAGAAGAAGAGACGCGCTTCTTTGGCCTGAAGCGCGAGTGCGGATTGCACGAAGGTTAACGGCACTAAAATGCGGCCCGGTAAGGCGTAGCCATTACCGGGCGCTTTCTCAGGCCCTGGCCGCTTTCGCCAGCTCTTTTACCAGCGGCAGCATCACGCGCACCACGTCCCGGCTGCGGCGTTCAATCCGGTGCGGGAGCGCGGCATCAATGTACTGCTGATTATCCAGCCGCACGTCGTGCCAGCTGGTTCCCGTTGGAAAGGCTTTCGATTTTGCCCGCTGCTGATAGCCGTCTTTTTTACCCAGCGACCAGTTGGTGGCTTCGACATACAGGACCGGGATCCCGGCTTTATCAAACACCTCACCATCATTACAGCACCCCGTGCCTTTCGGGAACGCTGCGTTGCCGCCTGGGTTGGTGGCCGCAAAAATGCCGTGAGTGCGGGCAATGGCCAGCGCGCGGTCGCGGGTTAATTTGCGCACCTGGGCTGGGGTGGTTTTGCCGCTGTTAAAATAGAGCTTATCGCCGACGATCAGGTTATCGAGGTTGATCACCAGCAGGGTGTTTTTCTTCTCGGCCGCGCTCATGCGTTTAAGCACATTCTCCGCGCCCAGCTTTCCCTCTTCCTCGCCGCTGGTGGCAATAAAGCGAATGCTGTACTGGGTGGGGATGCTTTTCAGTCGATCGGCCAGCTCCAGCATCACTCCGACGCCTGCGGCATTGTCATCGATGCCCTGTAAGGTCAGGCCGCCGAGGTTGTGGTCGCTATCGCTGTCGCTCATCGGGGCGTAAGTATCCAGATGCGCGAGGATAATAATTTGTTGTTCGGTTTTACCTTCATGGGCGGCAATCACGGTGCTGCCGGTCACGTTGTGCCAGTTTTTGCTTTGATTACGTGAGGTATAGATATAGCGGCTCTGGAAGGTACGGATGTCGCTCTGGTACCCCATCCCGGCGAACTGCTGGCGGACATAGTCAGCGCTGAGCATTTCGGCAGGGGTACCGGTCATGCGGCCGGGGAAAAATGTCGCAATATGACGCGCCTGCGAGGCGGCCATTTCACCCATGGCGGGGGTTTTTGCCTGAACGGGCAGGATAAAGCAAACGCCGAACGCCAGGGCAGCGATCCGGTGGCGCATTGCGGAAAACATAATGCATCCTTAAAAAAGAGATCAAAATTTTAACGCGCCTAGTATGAAACCGTGACGGCGCTTACACAATTTGAATTGCTCTTAAATGCCTGTCATGGCGCGTCTTAAGCACTTTTTGATATGAGCTTTTTCACGGCGTTATTCCATTGAGTAACTACTCATTCCAATTCGTAATTTCATTCGTCCCGAACAGCCCCCTATAGTCCCACTATTCCTGGTTGTTAGCGAGTTGTAGCATTGTGGATTACCTTCCTTTATTTGCTGCCATAAAAGACCGTCCGGTGCTTGTTGTCGGTACCGGAGAGATCGCGCTGCGCAAAATCGCCTTTTTACAGCGTGCAGGTGCGCAGGTGCAGGTTGTGGCCGAGGCGGACTTTGATGAATCGCTTATCGATGCTGTGGTGCTGGTGATTGCCGCCACTGAAGATCGGACGCTCAACCAGCGCATTTCGGCTGCCGCTCACGCCCGCCACCGTCTGGTGAACGTGGTGGACGATCAGCCGCTGTGCTCCTTTATCTTCCCGTCGATTGTCGACAGGTCGCCGCTGCTGGTGGCGATCTCCTCCGGCGGTACCGCACCGGTGCTGGCGCGCGTGTTACGTGAGAAAATCGAAGCCTTGCTGCCGACAAGCCTCGGGCGGATGGCAGAGAAAGCCAGCTTCTGGCGCAACCATTTGAAAACCCGCCTGACCAGCGTGACGGAACGTCGTCGCTTCTGGGAGCGCGTGTTCCGTGGCCGCTTTGTCAGCCTGATGCAGGCAGGCAACGAAACTGCAGCCCAGCAGCTGCTGGAAGATGAGCTGGATAACCCTGGCAGCAGCGCGGGCGAAATTATTCTGGTTGGAGCCGGGCCTGGCGATGCCGGATTATTGACGCTTCGCGGCCTGCAGGTGCTGCAGGACGCTGACGTGGTGTTTTACGACCATCTGGTCACTGACGGCATACGCGAACTGATCCGCCGGGATGCGGAACAAATCTGCGTCGGCAAACGCGCGGGTGGGCACGCAGTTCCGCAGCATGACACCAATCAGATGCTGATTGCGGCGGCCAAAGCGGGTAAAACAGTGGTCCGTCTGAAAGGCGGCGATCCGTTTATCTTCGGCCGTGGCGGCGAAGAGCTGCAGGCGGCGGCCGAGGCGGGTGTGCCTTTCCAGGTGGTACCGGGGATCACCGCGGCATCTGCCGTCACGGCTTATGCCGGTATCCCGCTCACCCATCGTGATTACGCCCAGAGCGTGACCTTTGTGACCGGCCACTACAAGGCCGACAGCGCGCCGCTGGACTGGGCGCACCTGGCGCAGGGCCGCCAGACGCTGGCTATCTACATGGGCACCATGAAGGCGGCAGAGATCAGTCAGCAACTGATCCAGCATGGCCGCGACGGAACAACGCCTGTTGCCGTGATTTCGCGCGGTACTCGTGTGGATCAACAGGTCGCAACCGGCACATTACAACAGCTTGCAAGCCTGGCAAAAGACGCCCCGATGCCCGCCCTGATTGTGGTGGGAGAAGTTGTGCAGTTGCACGACACGCTCGCCTGGTTTCAACATACAACAGATGCAGAAGGGTTTGGTTCTTCTGTTATAAATTTGGCTTAAGGAACGGTTATGGACCAAAAACGACTGACTCACCTGCGGCAACTGGAAGCGGAAAGTATTCATATTATCCGCGAGGTAGCCGCTGAGTTTTCTAATCCGGTAATGATGTATTCCATCGGCAAAGACTCCAGCGTGATGCTGCACCTGGCGCGTAAAGCGTTTTACCCGGGCACCTTGCCGTTCCCGCTGCTGCACGTGGATACCGGCTGGAAATTCCGTGAGATGTATGAATTCCGTGACCGTACCGCCAAAGCGTACGGCTGCGAGTTGCTGGTGCATAAAAACCCGGAAGGGGTGGCGATGGGCATTAACCCGTTCGTGCACGGCAGCGGTAAACACACCGACATTATGAAAACCGAAGGGCTGAAGCAAGCCCTGAACAAATACGGTTTTGATGCAGCATTCGGCGGCGCGCGCCGTGATGAAGAGAAATCCCGCGCCAAGGAGCGTATCTACTCCTTCCGCGATCGCTTCCACCGCTGGGATCCTAAAAACCAGCGCCCGGAGCTGTGGCATAACTACAACGGCCAGATTAACAAAGGCGAAAGCATTCGCGTGTTCCCGCTCTCGAACTGGACCGAGCTGGATATCTGGCAGTACATCTATCTGGAAAATATCGACATCGTTCCTCTGTATCTGGCGGCAGAACGCCCGGTGCTCGAGCGCGACGGCATGCTGATGATGATTGATGACGATCGTATCGATCTGCAGCCAGGGGAAGTGATCAAAAAACAGATGGTGCGCTTCCGTACCCTCGGCTGCTGGCCGCTGACCGGCGCGGTAGAGTCGAACGCGCAGACGCTGCCGGAGATCATTGAAGAGATGCTGGTCTCGACCACCAGCGAGCGACAAGGGCGCGTGATTGACCGCGACCAGGCAGGCTCAATGGAGCTGAAGAAACGTCAGGGTTATTTCTAAGGAGCCGCCATGAATACCACTATTGCTCAACAGATTGCCGATGAAGGCGGCGTAGAAGCCTACCTGCACGCGCAGCAGCACAAAAGTTTACTGCGGTTTCTGACCTGCGGCAGCGTCGACGACGGCAAAAGTACGCTGATTGGCCGTCTGCTGCACGACACCCGTCAGATCTATGAAGACCAGCTCTCCTCGCTGCACAACGACAGCAAACGTCACGGCACCCAGGGCGAAAAGCTCGATCTGGCGCTGCTGGTGGATGGCCTGCAGGCGGAGCGCGAGCAGGGCATCACCATCGACGTGGCTTACCGCTACTTCTCCACCGAGAAGCGCAAATTTATTATTGCCGACACCCCGGGGCACGAACAGTACACCCGCAACATGGCCACCGGTGCCTCCACCTGTGACCTGGCGATCCTGCTGATCGACGCCCGTAAAGGCGTGCTGGATCAAACCCGTCGCCACAGCTTTATCTCCACCTTACTGGGGATCAAGCACCTGGTGGTGGCAGTCAACAAAATGGATCTGGTGGATTTCAGCGAAGATAAATTTAACGAGATCCGCGAAAGCTACCTGACCTTTGCCGAGCAGCTGCCGGGCAACCTCGATATCCGCTTTGTGCCGCTGTCGGCGCTGGAAGGGGACAACGTTGCTTCCCAGAGCGCTAGCATGCCGTGGTACAGCGGCCCAACGCTGCTGGAAGTGCTGGAAACCGTTGAGCTGCAGCGCAGCGTCGAGACCCAGCCGCTGCGCTTCCCGGTTCAGTACGTTAACCGCCCGAATCTCGATTTCCGCGGCTTCTCTGGCACCATCGCCGGTGGCCGCGTGAGCGTCGGCCAGCGCCTGAAAGTTCTGCCTTCTGGCGTGGAGTCTGCCGTTACCCGTATTGTCACTTTTGATGGCGATCTGCAGGAAGCCGGTGCAGGTGAGGCGGTGACGCTGGTGTTGAAGGATGAAATCGACATCAGTCGTGGGGATCTGCTGGTGGACGCGTCCGACGCCCTGCCCGCGGTACAAAGCGCCTCGATCGATGTGGTGTGGATGGCGGAGCAGGCGCTGAGCGTCGGCCAGAGCTATGACATTAAAATCGCCGGTAAGAAAACCCGCGCCCGCGTAGACGCCATTCAGTATCAGGTGGACATCAACACCCTGGCGCAGCACAGCGTCGCGGAGCTGCCGCTGAACGGCATCGGTCTGGTCGATTTCACCTTCGACGAGCCGCTGGTGCTGGATCAATATCAGCAGAACCCGGTGACCGGCGGGCTGATTATCATCGATCGTCTGTCTAACGTTACCGTGGGTGCCGGAATGGTCCATGAGCCGCATGAACAATCGACTGCCGTGCCGTCTGAATTCAGCGCCTTTGAGCTGGAGCTGAACGCACTGGTGCGTAAACACTTCCCGCACTGGGGCGCACGCGATCTGCTGGGAGGCAAGTAATGGCCCAGCATGATGAGAACGTTGTCTGGCATCCTCATCCGGTGACCGTTGCCGCGCGCGAACAACTCCACGGTCACCGTGGGGTTGTGCTGTGGTTTACCGGGCTCTCCGGCTCGGGTAAATCCACCGTGGCCGGGGCGCTGGAAGAGGCCCTGCATCAGAATGGGGTCAGCACCTACCTGCTGGATGGCGACAACGTGCGTCACGGGCTGTGCAGCGATCTGGGCTTTAGCGACGACGATCGCAAAGAGAACATCCGTCGGGTGGGCGAAGTGGCCAGCCTGATGGCCGACGCCGGGCTGGTGGTCTTAACGGCGTTTATCTCGCCGCACCGGGCCGAGCGGCAGACGGTGCGCGAGCGGGTCGGTCAGGATCGTTTTATTGAAGTCTTTGTCGACACGCCGCTGGCGATCTGCGAGCAGCGCGATCCGAAAGGGCTGTATAAGAAAGCCCGCGCGGGCGAGCTGAAAAATTTCACCGGCATTGATGCCGTATATGAAGCCCCCGAATCACCGGACATTCACCTCAAGGGTGAACAATTGGTAACAAATTTGGTGGGTGAATTATTAGACCTGCTCCGGCAGGACGATATTATCAGATCCTGAGACAGCATCGATGAGGAAGCAGGTTATCCATCATCGGTGCGACATGGTCACGGGATCAGCTATGCGGAACAGCGAAAACTACATTATCACCAGGTCAGATTCGGTAGCGGCGACTGACGAAACGACCTGGTCTTTTCCCGGGGCGATCGTCGGCTTTGCGTCATGGCTGATGGCGCTGGGCATCCCCTTCCTGCTGTATGGCAGCAATACCTTATTCTTCCTCCTCTATACCTGGCCTTTCTTCCTGGCGCTGATGCCCGTTGCCGTGGTGGTCGGGATTGCGCTGCACTCTCTGCTCAATGGCAAGCTGCTCTATAGCGCCCTCACCACCGTTGTCGCGGTGGCCGTGATGTTCGGGCTGTTATTTTTGTGGCTCATGGGATAAGTTCATCCATAATTCAAACCGTAACCAACTATGAGACAATGTTGGCTGCGCGAATCTGCGAAAAAAATGTGGTACATTTGCCCGCAATGTTGCGGCATCTCTGTAGCCCCGATGTAGAGTCGTGGGGAAAGTTATGGGATGATGATGCCGTTTTTCAGGGGGCAGGATGGGTAAACTTACGCTGCTGTTGCTGGCTTTGCTGGTCTGGCTTCAGTATTCGCTGTGGTTCGGTAAGAACGGTCTTCACGACTACAGTCGCGTCAATGACGACGTGACGGCGCAGCAGGCAACAAACGGCAAACTTAAAGCGCGAAACGATCAGCTGTTCGCTGAAATTGACGATCTCAATGGCGGACAAGAAGCGATTGAAGAGCGCGCGCGCAATGAACTCAGCATGACTAAGCCGGGCGAAACTTTCTATCGTCTGGTGCCGGATGCGTCTAAACGCAACCAGGGCTCAGTACAAAACACTCGATAATCAGGCCCAGGATTACGCCATGGCAGTAACTTTTTCGAACGTATGCGCCGTTGTTCCGGCCGCCGGGTTTGGCCGGCGCATGCAGACAGAATGTCCTAAGCAGTACCTTTCAATTGGTGACAAAACGATCCTTGAGCACGCCGTGGCGGCGCTGCTGGCGAACCCGCGCGTGACGCGGGTGATTATTGCTATCAGCCCGGGCGATGCCCGCTTTGCCGCGCTTTCGCTTGCCAGCCACCCACAAATCACCGTTGTTGACGGCGGCGCAGAGCGTGCCGATTCGGTGCTAGCGGGTCTGCAGGCTGCCGGTGACGCGCAATGGGTGCTGGTGCATGATGCGGCGCGTCCGTGCCTGCATCAGGACGACCTGGCACGGCTGCTGGCCATCAGCGAAACCAGCCGCATCGGCGGTATTCTGGCGACGCCGGTACGCGATACCATGAAGCGCGCCGAGCCGGGCCTGCAGGCCATTGCCCATACGGTGGATCGCGTTGATCTCTGGCACGCGCTGACGCCGCAATTTTTCCCCCGCGAACTGCTCCACGACTGCTTAACCCGCGCGCTGAATGAAGGCGCGACCATCACCGATGAAGCGTCGGCGCTGGAGTATTGCGGTTTTCACCCCGAACTGATTGAAGGGCGCGCAGATAACATAAAAGTGACGCGCCCCGAAGATTTACAGCTGGCAGAATTTTATCTTACCCGTTCGACCCATCAGGAGAAGGCATAATGCGAATTGGACATGGTTTTGACGTACACGCCTTTGGCGGCGAGGGCCCAATTATCATTGGCGGTGTGCGTATCCCTTATGAAAAAGGGCTGCTCGCGCATTCTGATGGCGATGTTGCACTGCATGCTTTAACCGATGCGCTGCTCGGTGCGGCGGCGCTGGGCGATATCGGCAAGCTCTTCCCGGACACGGATCCGGCGTTTAAGGGCGCGGACAGCCGCGAGCTGCTGCGCGAAGCCTGGCGCCGTATTCAGGCGAAAGGATTTACCCTTGGGAATGTCGATGTGACGATTATTGCTCAGGCGCCGAAAATGCTGCCGCACATTCCGCAGATGCGCGTCTTTATCGCCGAAGATCTCGGCTGTCACATGGACGATGTCAACGTTAAAGCCACCACCACCGAAAAGCTCGGCTTTACCGGCCGCGGCGAGGGCATTGCCTGTGAAGCGGTGGCGCTGCTGGTGAAGGCGGCAAAATGATCGACATCACCAACCTGACCTGGCTGCACGGTCAGCCACAGGGAACCGGCCTGCTGAAAGCCAATCCTGAAGATTTTGTGGTGATTGAAGATCTGGGCTTTGAGCCGGACGGCGAAGGAGAGCACATTCTGGTGCGGATCCTGAAAAACGGCTGCAACACCCGCTTCGTGGCCGAGGCGCTGGCAAAGTTCCTGAAAATATCCGCCCGCGAAGTGAGCTTCGCCGGGCAGAAAGACAAACACGCGGTTACCGAGCAGTGGCTCTGCGCGCGCGTGCCGGGCAATGCGATGCCGGATTTAAGCAAGTTCCAGCCGGAAGGCTGCACGGTGCTCGAGTACGCCCGCCACAAGCGCAAGCTGCGTCTCGGCGCGCTGAAAGGCAATGCTTTTACGCTGGTGCTGCGCGACGTCAGCCATCGCGATGATGTGGAGCAGCGGCTGGTGGCCATCCGCGAGCAGGGCGTCCCGAACTACTTCGGCGCGCAGCGCTTTGGCATTGGCGGTAGCAACCTGCAGGGTGCGCTGCGCTGGTCACAAAGCAATGCCCCGGTTCGGGATCGAAATAAACGCAGTTTTTGGTTGTCGGCAGCCCGCAGCGCGTTGTTTAATCAAATTGTGAGCGAAAGGTTGAAAAAACCGGACGCGAATCAAGTTGTTGTCGGCGATGCGCTACAATTAGCGGGGCGCGGCAGTTGGTTTGTTGCCACCGCTGAAGAAATGCCCGATTTACAGGCACGCGTCGATGCTAAAACGCTGCTGATCACCGCTGCGCTGGCGGGGACCGGCGAGTGGGGCCCGCAAGGGGAGGCGCTTCTTTTCGAGCAGGCCGCCATTGCCGGTGAAACAGAATTACTGTCTCTTCTGATGCGGGAAAAAGTCGAAGCAGCACGCCGGGCGATGCTGCTCTATCCGCAGCAGCTGAGCTGGAACTGGTGGGATGACGCAACCGTCGAGCTGCGCTTCTGGTTGCCGGCAGGCAGCTTTGCCACCAGCGTTGTCAGGGAACTTATCAACACTTCGGGTGACTATGCGAATATTGCTGAGTAACGATGACGGGATCCATGCGCCAGGCATTCAGACGCTGGCCAGAGCGCTGCGTGAATTTGCCGAGGTTCAGGTTGTGGCCCCCGATCGTAATCGCAGTGGTGCCTCTAACTCGCTCACGCTCGAGTCGTCGCTTCGCACCTTTACCTACGAAAATGGTGATATCGCCGTTCAGATGGGCACGCCGACCGACTGCGTCTTTCTGGGCGTTAACGCCCTGATGCGTCCGCGTCCGGACGTGGTTGTCTCCGGGATCAACGCCGGGCCTAATCTGGGCGATGACGTGATCTATTCCGGCACCGTCGCTGCCGCCATGGAAGGTCGTCATCTTGGCTTTCCGGCGTTGGCGGTCTCGCTTAACGGCCATCAGCATTACGATACCGCTGCTGCCATTACCTGTTCCATTCTGCGGGCACTCAACCGCGAGCCGCTGCGCACCGGGCGCATCCTCAATATCAACGTGCCCGACCTGCCGCTGGATCAGATCAAAGGCATTCGCGTCACCCGCTGCGGCAGCCGTCATCCGGCGGATAAAGTTATTCCGCAGCAGGATCCGCGTGGCAACACGTTGTACTGGATAGGCCCGCCGGGCGAAAAGCACGACGCCGGGCCGGATACCGATTTCGCGGCGGTAGATGAAGGCTACGTTTCCGTCACGCCGCTGCATGTGGATCTGACTGCGTATAACGCGCATGATGTGGTGTCGGGCTGGCTGGATCGCGCCGGGGTGAGTTCGCAATGGTAAGTAAGCGTGTACAAACACTTCTGAATCAATTACGCGCTCAGGGGATTGCCGATGAGCATGTGCTTACCGCACTCTCACTGGTGCCGCGTGAGAAGTTCGTGGATGAGGCGTTTGAGCACAAAGCGTGGGAAAACGTCGCCTTGCCGATAGGGCAGGGGCAGACTATATCGCAGCCTTACATGGTGGCGCGCATGACCGAGTTGCTGGAGCTGACGCCGGACTCACGGGTGCTGGAGATTGGCACGGGTTCGGGGTATCAGACCGCGATTCTGGCGCATCTGGTGCATCACGTCTGCTCGGTGGAGCGCATCAAAGGCCTGCAGTGGCAGGCGCGTCGTCGTTTAAAGCAGCTCGATTTGCATAATGTCTCTACTCGTCACGGCGATGGCTGGCAAGGCTGGAAGGCCCGCGGTCCGTTTGATGCCATTATCGTGACGGCAGCCCCGCCGGAAATCCCCTCTGCGCTAATGGCGCAGCTGGATGACGGCGGGATCCTCGTGCTACCGGTGGGCGACGAACATCAGCTGTTAAAGCGTGTCCGTCGACGGGGCAACGAGTTCATCATCGATACCGTGGAAGCCGTGCGCTTTGTGCCTCTGGTAAAAGGTGAGCTGGCCTGAGACTCGGAATTTTCCAGGATTATTCAGGCCAATTCAGCGTATGGTGTGGCGCAAAAGCATCGTGACATCACGGTTAATATTAAGTCACTGGTAATTAACACATTCCTGGGGGATAAATGAGCGCGGGAAGCCCAAAATTCACCATCAGCCGTGTTGCGGCATTATCACTGGTTTCACTCTGGCTGGCAGGCTGTACTAACTCTAATAACGCCCCTGCGCCAGTGAGCTCGGTTGGCGGCAACAGCAGCTCGGGCAGTTCTTCCGGCGGTATGCTGATCACCCCACCGCCTAAAATGGGCACGGTGCCTGCGCAGCAAACTCCGCAAATTCAGCCTGTACAGCGTCCTGTTACCCAGCCAACGCAGATCCAGCCAGTGAATACGCCTGTGCAGACCGAAAATGGCCGCATTGTGTATAACCGTAAGTATGGGAACATTCCGAAAGGGAGCTATACCGGCGGCAGTACCTACACCGTTAAGCGCGGCGATACCCTCTTCTATATTGCCTGGATCACCGGGAACGATTTCCGTGACCTTGCGCAACGAAATAACGTGCAGGCCCCGTATGGCCTGGAAGTGGGCCAGGCGCTGCAGGTGGGCAATGCGACAGGTACACCGTTAACGCCAGGCAATACCGTTTCGGTTGCGGATGTCTCTGCGCAAAATAACAGTGTGATGCCTGCGCAAAAATCAAGCACAGTGGTTGCGTCGCAACCGACAATTACGTATTCTGAGGACTCAGGTGAACAGAGTGCTAACAAGATGTTGCCGAATAATAAAGGGACTGCGACCGTTGTCACAGCACCCGTTACGGCACCTGTGGTTAGCTCTACCGTGCCCGCTGCCAGTAGTCAGACGTCCAGTTCGCCAATCTCTTCCTGGCGCTGGCCTGCTGAAGGCAAAGTTATCGAGAACTTTTCTTCCTCCGAGGGGGGAAATAAAGGGGTCGATATCGCAGGGAGTAAGGGACAGGCTATTATCGCGACCGCAGATGGTCGTGTGGTATACGCCGGTAACGCTCTGCGCGGATACGGTAATCTTATTATCATAAAACATAACGATGATTACCTGAGTGCCTACGCCCATAACGATACGATGCTGGTCCGGGAACAACAAGAAGTTAAGGCGGGGCAAAAAATAGCGACCATGGGTAGCACCGGAACCAGTTCTACACGCTTGCATTTTGAAATTCGTTACAAGGGGAAATCCGTAAACCCGCTGCAGTATTTACCGCAGCGATAATTTGGCGGGACATACCAATTGGTGTGTTGCGCCCAGGGATCACGGGTAGGAGCCACCTTTATGACTCAGAATACGCTGAAAGTTCATGATTTAAATGAAGACGCGGAGTTTGACGAGAACGGAGCAGAGGCTTTTGACGAAAAAGCCTTAGTAGAAGAGGAACCCAGTGATAACGATTTAGCTGAAGAAGAGCTGTTATCGCAGGGTGCCACTCAGCGCGTGCTCGACGCAACTCAGCTTTACCTTGGGGAGATCGGATACTCTCCACTGTTAACAGCAGAAGAAGAAGTGTATTTCGCTCGTCGTGCGCTGCGTGGAGATGTTGCCTCACGCCGTCGCATGATCGAAAGTAACCTGCGTCTGGTGGTGAAGATTGCCCGTCGTTACAGCAATCGTGGTCTGGCACTGCTGGATCTGATTGAAGAAGGTAACCTGGGGCTGATCCGCGCCGTGGAGAAATTTGACCCTGAACGTGGGTTCCGTTTCTCGACTTACGCAACGTGGTGGATCCGACAGACGATTGAACGGGCGATCATGAATCAAACCCGTACCATCCGTCTGCCGATTCACATCGTGAAAGAGCTGAACGTCTATCTGCGTACCGCACGCGAGTTGTCCCATAAACTGGACCACGAGCCAAGCGCGGAAGAGATTGCCGAGCAGCTGGATAAACCGGTTGATGATGTTAGCCGTATGCTGCGTCTCAACGAGCGTATTACCTCCGTCGACACTCCACTGGGTGGCGATTCCGAGAAAGCGCTGCTGGATATCCTGGCCGATGAAAAAGACAACGGCCCGGAAGACACCACGCAAGACGATGATATGAAACAGAGCATCGTCAAATGGCTGTTCGAACTGAACGCCAAACAGCGTGAAGTGCTGGCGCGTCGTTTCGGTCTGCTGGGGTATGAAGCTGCGACACTGGAAGACGTCGGTCGTGAAATCGGCCTGACCCGTGAACGTGTTCGTCAGATTCAGGTAGAGGGTCTGCGTCGCCTGCGTGAAATCCTGCAGGGGCAAGGGCTGAATATCGAAGCGCTGTTCCGCGAGTAAGCCACTCTTCGTCAAAAAAGGCCAGTCGAGAGACTGGCCTTTTTCTTTTGTATCAGGGCTGAGCGGTCTCGTGCAGCAGGCGCCACGTGATGTTAACGCCCTCTTGCGTCAGGGCGGCTGTCGACCAGCGCACATTCACTGGCTGTTCAGGACGCGTTTGCGTCTCGCGATAGTGAACAAGTGCACCGTTATCCCACGTCTGCAGAAGGGTCAATTCATCTACCACAATCTTTAGCCCCGGCCGACTGCCGCGTTGGCTATCAAAAAAACGCGCCAGCGTGGGATAATCCAGGTGGACGCCGGTTGGAGCAATCATCATAAAGTCCGGACGAAAGCGGGCGAGTAATGCATTAATATCGCCTTCTCCGCGACCTAACCAGTTTTCGATGGCGATGTGGGCTTCGATAATTTCTGCTTCGTAGTGGTTCATGGTTTCTCCAGTTAATCGCAAAACGGTAACGTTGTTACCGTTTTGCGTGTTTGCGCACTTTGCCTTTGGATAAACGCTGGTTAAGAAGTTACACCAGGTTTTTTAACCGGTAGATCCACTCCAGCGCCTGGCGTGGGGTCAGGGAATCCGGATCGAGGTTTTCCAGCGCTTCCAACGCCGGGGAGGTCTCTTCTGCTGGCGACAGCAGCGACATCTGGGTGCCATCAACCTGAGTTGCCGCCGCGTTTGGCGACAGGCTTTCCAGCTCGCGTAGCTTCTGGCGCGCGCGCTTAATCACCTCTTTCGGCACGCCCGCCAGTGCGGCAACGGCCAGGCCATAGCTTTTGCTGGCGGCGCCATCCTGCACGGTATGCATAAAGGCAATAGTGTCGCCATGCTCCAGCGCATCCAGATGCACATTCGCCACGCCTTCCATTTTCTCCGGTAGCTGCGTCAGCTCGAAGTAGTGGGTGGCAAACAGAGTCATGGCTTTGATTTTATTGGCCAGGCTTTCGGCACAGGCCCACGCCAGCGACAGGCCGTCGTAAGTTGAGGTGCCGCGGCCAATTTCATCCATCAGCACCAGGCTGTTTTCCGTGGCATTGTGCAGAATGTTGGCGGTTTCGGTCATCTCCACCATAAAGGTTGAACGCCCGCTCGCCAGATCGTCCGCGGCGCCCACGCGAGTGAAAATGCGATCGATAGGGCCGATCTCTACTTTTTGCGCCGGGACGTAGCTGCCGATATAGGCCAACAGTGCGATCAGTGCCGTCTGACGCATGTAAGTACTTTTACCGCCCATGTTTGGGCCGGTAATGATCAGCATCCGACGCTGTGGCGACAGGTTCAGGGGGTTGGCGATAAAAGGCTCGTTCAACACCTGCTCGACCACCGGATGGCGGCCTTCGAGAATGCGCACGCCGGGCTTATCGGTAAAGGTCGGGCAGCTGTAGTTCAGCGTTTCGGCGCGTTCTGCCAGATTCACCAGTACGTCCAGCTCAGCCAGCGCGGCGGCGCTCTGCTGTAGATCCCCCAGATGCGGCATCAGGCTGTCGAACAGGGCGTCATACAGCTGTTTTTCCAGCGCCAGCGCTTTGCCCTTCGAGGTAAGGACTTTGTCCTCGTACTCTTTTAGCTCAGGAATGATGTAGCGCTCGGCGTTTTTCAGCGTCTGGCGGCGCACATAGTGGATAGGGGCCAGATGGCTCTGTCCACGACTGATCTGAATGAAGTAGCCATGCACGGCGTTATAGCCCACTTTCAGCGTATCCAGCCCGAGGCGTTCGCGCTCGCGGATCTCCAGCTTATCCAGATAATCCGTCGCGCCATCGGCCAGCGCGCGCCACTCATCCAGTTCCTCGTTATAGCCTGGGGCGATCACGCCGCCGTCGCGCACCAGTACCGGCGGTGCGTCGATGATGGCGTGCTCCAGCAGCTCACGCAGTTCACTGAATTCACCCATGGTTTCACGCAGTTTCTGCACCGGCGCGCTGTCGATCTCTGCCAGCTGGCTGCGCAGTTCAGGCAGCTGCTGGAACGCGTGGCGCATGCGGGCTAAGTCGCGCGGACGGGCGGTGCGCAGCGCCAGTCGCGCCAGAATACGTTCCAGATCGCCCACCTGACGCAGTACTGGCTGCAGCTCGCTGTATCTGTCCTGCAGTGCGCCAATGGTTTGCTGGCGCCCGGTAAGTGTGTCGGTATCGCGTACCGGCATGTGCAGCCAGCGTTTGAGCATTCGGCTGCCCATCGGCGTCACGGTGCTGTCGAGCACCGACGCAAGGGTGTTTTCCACACCGCCCGCCAGGTTCTGGGTGATCTCCAGATTGCGGCGCGTGGCGGCATCCATAATGATGCTGTCCTGCTGACGATCGAGGGTGATTGAGCGAATATGTGGCAGGGCGGTGCGCTGGGTATCTTTGACGTACTGCAGCAAACAGCCTGCGGCGCACAGGCCGCGCGGGGCATTTTCAACCCCAAAGCCGACCAGGTCGCGGGTGCCAAACTGCATGTTGAGCTGCTGGCGCGCGGTGTCGATTTCAAATTCCCACAGCGGGCGACGACGCAGGCCGCGACGGCCTTCAAGCAGTGACATCTGGGCAAAATCTTCGGCATACAGCAGCTCGGCCGGGTTGGTACGCTGCAGCTCTGCCGCCATGGTCTCGAGATCGGCCGGTTCGCTCAGGCGAAAACGCCCGGAGCTGATATCCAGCGTGGCATAGCCGAAACCTTTGCTGTCCTGCCAGATGGCCGCCAGCAGGTTGTCCTGACGCTCCTGCAGCAGGGCTTCATCACTGATGGTGCCGGGCGTTACGATGCGGACAACCTTGCGATCGACCGGACCTTTTGAGGTCGCCGGATCGCCCACCTGTTCGCATATGGCGACCGACTCACCCTGATTGACCAGCTTGGCCAGGTAGTTCTCCACCGCATGGTGCGGAATACCCGCCATCGGAATCGGTTCCCCGGCTGAGGCGCCGCGCTTGGTCAGGGAGATGTCGAGCAGCTGCGAGGCGCGTTTCGCATCGTCATAAAACAGCTCGTAAAAGTCGCCCATACGATAAAACAGCAGAATTTCCGGATGCTGCGCTTTGAGCTTCAGATACTGCTGCATCATGGGGGTGTGGGCGTCGAAATTGTCTGTAGTGGTCATGGAGTGATGATGTCCATTTCTTTGAAAATAGTGCGGTTCAGGCGACATTAGAGCCATAAGTTGGCACTATTGTCGCATGAAAAAATGGCACCGCGCAGCAAAATGTCGCGACTTTACGAGGCCTCTTCCGCAATCAGTTCAATCACTAATTTTCCCTGTTCGACCAGCACCCGCACCTGCGCGTGGGTTTTAAACCCGGCCTCTTCCAGCCAGTCGCCTTTCAGGCTCAGCGATGCATGCACGCTGTAGCGTTGCGGGATCTTGGTTTTGCGATCTTCATGACGCTTTCTGAAATAGCCCACCGTTAACCGACGGCTTGGTAGGGCAATGCACATCTCTGACATAGAAACTCCTTTTCTTCGGGTACACCGGGTGAAATAAACACCTGTATAAAATGCCAGTAAAATAGCGAAGAGACAAACCTATAACTGCGAAGCGTCTTCAGAAAACGCAATGTAAAAAATGAAATCGGGCTGAAAAGCGGCAGCAGAAAAGGTATCATAAATGCAACTTATCGGTCGGGGCTCAGTTATGTCTGGAAAACGAATCGCGCGCGAAAAAGAGACTATCCACAAGATGATCGCGCTGTATGAAAAGCAGTGCCCGCAGGCAGCGAAAAAGGCAGGGCACTACCCGGCGCTGAACGATTACGCCGACAAGCGGCTGGATAAATGCGTGTTTGGCGAGGAAAAACCGGCCTGCAAGCAGTGTCCGGTACACTGTTATCAGCCTGCTAAACGTGAAGAGATGAAGCAGGTGATGCGCTGGGCGGGGCCGCGTATGCTGTGGCGCCACCCCATTTTAACGATTCGACATTTGATTGACGATCGCCGTCCGGTGCCGGAGCTGCCGGAAAAGTACCGCCCAAAAAAATAATGTCAGGCCCGCGGTCTGCGCATCGGTCGACAGATAAGGACCATGGCGATAGCGCTGCACAGCGGGAATACCGCCAGCAGCAGCCACGGGAAGGTCGCTTCAGCAGAGGGCGTTAGCGCCTGGTCGAGCAGGTCGCCGAGCAGTAAATTCCCCGCAAGTACCGCACAGCCGCCAGCGGTGGCAAGCGCGCCATAATGCGCCCCCAGCGTCGATTCACTGGCAAACCACGGCACGATATCCTTCGCCGACGGCACCAGCAGCATCTGCCCGCTGGTCAGCAGGGTGACAAAACAGGCTGCAGGCAGCAGACGCAGCCACCCCTGTGCCGGTTGTGAACTGGCGAACAGCGCCACGCTCAGAAACGCCGCCGCTATCAGCACAAACCCGACCGGCAGGATGCGCACTGCCCCTACCCGACGGGCAACGCGCGCCAGCGGCAGCTGGAAGAGGATCACCAGCCCAGAGGCCAGCATAAACAGCGGACCGAGATCTTTTTCGCTGCCGCCTGCGCGCTGGATCTCCACCGGCAGCGCCAGATAGAGCTGGTTATAGCTTAATAACCAGCTGCTCCAGGCGATGATAAACGCCACAAAACGCGGCTGACGAAAGGTGGTCCACCACGGGGCGATCTGCAGCGGCTGGTTTTTGGCAACGGCAGGCGGCAGGCAAAAGAACAGCACAATTAACGCCACCACAAAGACTGCCGCGCCCGCCAGCGCCACCTGACGAAAGCCGAATCCCGTCAGCAGTGCACCCACCACCGGGCCGAGTACCGCCCCCAGCTCGCCACAGACCGCAAACAGGGCGAACCATTCTGCACGGCTGCGTTTGCCCTGCGCCTCGCTGCGGGTGCCCGCTTTTGCCAGTAACGCTTCGATGGAGGGGGAGAACAGCGCCCCGCCAATCCCGGTGAGGCACGCCCCGGCAATAATCAGCGGCAGGGAATGTCCGTACGCCAGCAGCAGGTAGCCCACCACGCGCACGATGCAGCCGCACAGGATTACCCTGCGCGCGCCGTAGCGGTCGGAGAGGGCGCCGCCGACAATAAACATCCCCTGCTGGGAGAAGGTCCGCAACCCAAGTACCAGCCCGATAAGCCCGCCGGAGAGCAGCATATCGTCGCGTAGAAATATCGCCAGGAAAGGAACGACGGCATAAAAACCGATGTTGAACACAAATTGGCTGCCCAGTAAGACGGGCGGCCAGAGCTGGGTGACGGGACGGAGTACGATCACAGCTTACCTCGCCTCAGACGAGGTAATGGATGTGCTTTTTGCCATGGAAAGGCGAGAGCTCAATTTTGGTTTTTACCCGGAACACATCCCACAGCAGGTCTTCGGTCAAAATCTCCTGCGGGGTACCGGTGGCGACAATCTCCCCCTGCTGCATCACGATCAGCGCATCGCAGAACATCGAGGCGTGGTTCAGATCGTGAATGGCGACAAGGCTGGTCACCGGCAGCTGACTGATTAACTGCATCAGCTGGATTTGATGGTGAATATCCAGATGGTTGGTCGGTTCATCCAGCAGGATCTCGGTGGGCATTTGCGCCAGCGCCCGGGCGATATGCACCCGCTGGCGCTCACCGCCGGACAAGCTCTGCCAGCCCTGCTCGCTGTGATGCAGCATATCGACGGTTTTCAGCGCCGTGGTAATGGTCTCGTCATCCTGCGGGGTCCAGCTGGAAAAAGGGGAGTGGTGCGGGATACGCCCCAGCTTCACCACGTCGCGCACGCGCATATTGGCATCGGTCATGCCGTGTTGTTCAACAAAGGCCACCCGACGAGCGAACTGTTTTTTAGCCATCCCGGCGATGCTTTTGCCGTCCAGCGCGACGGTGCCGGTATGCGGACGGCGCAGGCCGGCCAGGATCCGCAGCAGAGAGGATTTACCGCAGCCGTTCGGCCCCAGCAGGCCCACCGTCTGCCCCTGCGAAACTGCAAGAGAGACATTATTGACGATCACCTTTTTACCTACCTTCCAGGTGATGTTTTCAGCGCTGATACTCATTATTTAGTCCTGGAACGATAGATGATCACGGCGAAGAACGGCACGCCAACCAGCGCCGTCACCACGCCAACCGGCAGGCTTTGCGGGGCAATCAGCAGGCGGGAGGCGATATCCGCCAGCACCATCAGGATCGCACCGGCCAGCGCGCTGGCGATGAGCAACGTGCGGTGCAGCGGGCCAAAGAAGAAGCGCATCACGTGCGGTACAACCAGTCCGACAAAGCCGATTGACCCCGCCATGCTGACGATGGTCGCGGTAATCAACGCGGTGGTGATAAACAGCATCAGGCGTACCCACGGCACGGCAATGCCAAGCGAGGCTGCGGCATCGTCGCCAAAGGTGAAGGCGTCCAGCGCCCGGGAGTAATACAGGCAGACAGCCAGACCGATCAGCACCACCACCAGCACCAGCTGCAACTCCGGCCATCGCACGCCGCTGAAGCTGCCCAGCAGCCAGAACATCACGTCCCGCGCCTGCTGCGCGCTGGCGGAGGTGCTGATGGTGTAAGCGGTAATAGCGTTAAACAGCTGCGAGGCGGCCACCCCGGCCAGGATGGTGCGTTCGCTGCCGCCGCGCGCGCCGTTGGTCAGGAAAGCCACGAAGGCAAAGGCGGCAAATGCCCCGGCAAAGGCCCCGGCGGAAAGGGTTACCGTACCGCTGCCAATGCCCAGCACCACCACGGAGACCGCGCCGGTAGACGCGCCCGCGGAGACGCCCAGCACGTAGGGTTCGGCGAGGGCGTTTTTCAGCAGGCTTTGCAGCACGGCGCCGCAGATTGCCAGCCCCGCGCCGCAGCAGGCGGCCACCAGCGCCCGGCTCAGGCGAAAGTCCCAGATTACGCTCTCGTAGATGCGATTGAGCGGCGCGTCGGTTAAGCCGAGTTTATTGGTGAAGGCATAGAACACGCTTTGCAGGGGGATCGACAGCTCCCCCACGCTGACACCGATGGCAATCACCAGCAGTAAAAGCACCACCGCCAGCAGGGCGGCGGTGGGAAGAAACCACCCCTGGCGGGTGGGTTGAACCACTGAGGTCATTAATTGAGCCCCATTTTTCTGAGCTGCTCACCCACCTGTTCCGCGCCGTAAATAGTACGGATGGTCGGGTTCATCGCCTGGCCGTCCATGATCACAATGTGACCTTTTTTGACGGCATCCAGCTGGCTGATGGCCGGATCGCTCTTCAGGAATTTGATTTTTTCCTCAGCGCTGTCCAGCGCCCAGCGGTTGCGGTCGAGGCTGGAGACCACAATCACATCCGGGTTAGCGGCAATGATGCTTTCCCAGCCGACGGTCGGCCATTCGGTCTCGGAGGTGATGGCGTTGTGGCCGCCGAGCACGTTAGCGATAAAGCCGGAGGCACTGTTTTTGCCGCCAACGTAGGCGTCAGATGACGGTGACGCGCTGGAGAACCAGAACACAAAGGAGAGGTCTTTTTTGTTTTTGCTGAATTCAGCCCGCAGATCCGCTTCGCGCTTTTTGAAGTCGGCAATCAATGCCTCACCGGCAGGCTGCACGTTAAAGATGGTCGCGAAATCAGTAATCTCCTGGTAGAGATATGCCATGTCCCACAGCTTCTGGCGGCTGCCGTACATATCGCCGACCCCTTTTTTGGTCGCGCACATGCCCGGCGATAAATAGCTGTTGATTCCCAGGGTCGCCAGATCTTCGCGTTTCGCGACTTTGCTTTCCGGGCCGAGCAGTAAAGGCAACTGGGCAGGCACGAAGTCCGGGTTCTGCGCCAGAATCGATTCTAAGGTCGGGATTTCCACGGTCAGGGTTTTGATTTTTTCATTCTTTTCGGCCAGCTGCGGCAGCACTTTGGTCGGCCAGAAGGCGCTGGCGGCCACTTTATCCTGCAGGCCTAACAGCAGCAGAATTTCAACGGTGTTTTGTCCCAGCGCGACAACGCGTTCAGGTGCTTTAGCGAAGGTTTCTTTAAATCCGCAATTCTCAATCGTCAGAGGATACGTGGTCGCAAAAGCGGAACCTGCAGTTGCAATCAGTAATCCTAATGCGCTGATGATCTTTTTCATGAAACGCTATCCTTCATTAATTTGTTTTTGACAGCCCGGGCACCTGGCTGAGAATGAATATCATTATTACGGCGGAGTTTTATACAATGATACATTGATGGTGTCAATGAATGACAATAACGCGATGAAATTATTGGGTTTATTAAATAAGGGGTAGGCCGGGCAAGCGCAGCGCCGCCCGGCAAAAAGGGGGGTTAATCTAAATCGGCACCGTTGCTGGCGATCACTTTCTTATACCACCAGAACGATTTTTTGCGTTTGCGATCAAGGGTGCCGTTCCCGGCATCGTCGCGATCGACATAGATAAAGCCGTAGCGTTTGCTCATTTCGCCCGTCGAGGCCGCCACCAGGTCGATACAGCCCCAGCTGGTGTAGCCCATCAGCGGAACACCGTCTTCAATCGCATCGCCCATCGCGCGGATGTGCTCACGCAGATAGCTGATGCGATAGTCGTCGTTAATCTCGCCGTTGGCGTCGATGTCGTCCTTCGCTCCCAGTCCGTTTTCCACCAGGAAAAGCGGCTTCTGGTAGCGGTCGTACATCATGTTCATGGTGATGCGCAGGCCCAGCGGATCGATGCCCCAGCCCCATTCGCTCACCTCGATATGCGGGTTACGCAGGGATTTGACGATGTTGGCCGCGCTGGTGTTGTTGGCATTCATGTCTGCCGAGGCGCAGCGCGAGGCGTAATAGCTGAACGACACGAAATCGACGGTGTTTTTCAGAAGCTGGTCATCGCCCGGATCCTTAACAATCACCACCCCTTTTTCGCGGAATACGCGGGCAGAGTAGGCCGGGTAACTGCCGCGTGCCTGCACGTCGATAAAGAACAGGTTCTCGCGATCTTTCTCCAGCGCCATCCACACGTCTTCCGGTTTGCAGGAGTAAGGGTAGAAATTACCGCCCGCCAGCATGCAGCCAACCTGGTTTTCCGGGTTGACCTCATGGGCGATTTTGGTCGCCAGTGCGCTGGCCACCAGCTCATGGTGCGCCGCCTGATACTTCACCTGATCTTCGTTTTCGCCTTCTTCAAACACCAGCCCGGCACCGGAGAACGGGCTGTGTAGCATGATGTTGATTTCGTTGAAGGTCAGCCAGTACTTCACCAGCCCGTTAAATTCTTCGAAGCAGGTGCGTGCATAGCGGGCAAAGAAGTCGATCATCTTGCGGTTGCGCCAGGAGCCGTATTCGGTCACCAGGTGCATCGGCACGTCGAAGTGACACAGCGTGACCAGCGGCTCGATGTTGTACTTTTTACACTCCTCAAAGACCGCGCGATAGAACGCAATCCCGTCTTTATTTGGTAGCGGCTCGTCGCCATTCGGATAGAGACGGCTCCAGGCAATCGAGGTGCGAAACACCGTGAAGCCCATCTCGGCCATTAAGGCGATGTCTTCTTTATAGCGATGGTAAAAATCAATCGCGTCGTGGCTCGGATAAAACTCGTCCTCACGCAGCGCAAAGCGTTTTTCCTTACCGACTTTTACCGCCAGGCGGTTAGCGCCATGGGGGATCATGTCGACGGTGGTCAGGCCCTTGCCGCCTTCACGGTATGCACCTTCACTCTGGTTGGCGGCCAGTGCGCCGCCCCATAAAAATCCTTGTGGAAAAACAGACATTCTTACCTCGCTAGTCAAATTATGCGCGTGCTTCTGTGGTCTGGACCGGCGCGGTTTGCAGCGCCCGCGCTTTCTCGGCTTCATCTTCAACCGGGATATCTTCAAAGCCCAGCATCAGGGTCAGCACGAAGGAGAGCACCACCGCCAGCGCCATCACCCCAAACACCCAGACGATGGTCATAGGATTGGCCGGGTCGAAGAACTGCACGCTGGTAAACAGGCCCGGTGCCGCCATCGAGTGGCTGGCAAGACCGGCGATCCCGGCGACCGCGCCGCAGATAAAGCCGCTGATCAGGCTCGCAATTAATGGGCGTTTCAGACGTACCGCCACGCCGTACAGCGCCGGTTCCGAGATCCCCGCCATGATGGCGGAAGCTGCCGCCGCCAGCGCGGTCTGGCGCAGTTCCGGGTTTTTGGTTTTCCAGGCGACCGCAAGCGATGAACCGCCGAGCGACAGGTTGGCACCGATTTCAGATGGCATGACCATCCCTTCTTTGCCGGTTTCGGCAATGGTCTGAATGATAGTCGGGGTAAACACGCGGTGCATCCCGGTCATCACCAACAGCGGCCACAGTGCGCCCATGATGGCAACGGACAGCCAGCCCAGATAGTCGTGAATGGTGTAAACCAGCGCGGAGATAGCGCTACCGATCCAGATCCCCAGCGGTCCGATCAACACAATGGCGAGTGGGGCGGCGATCAGCACGATCAGCATCGGCTTGAGGAAGTTTTTAGTCACCGCCGGGGTGATCTTATCTACCCAGCGTTCGATATACGACAGGCACCAGGTCATCACCAGCGCCGGGATCACCGTGTAGGTGTATTTCACCGCCGTCACCGGGATAAAGGCGAACTCAACATGCTCGCCCTGCGCCGCTTTGGCCATCAGCTCGATAAAGCTCGGATGCACCAGCACGCCCGCAATGGCAATCGCCAGCGACATGTTGGTTTTGAATTTCACTGCGGCAGACGCAGCCACCATCAGCGGCAGGAAGAAGAACGCCCCGTCGCCGATTACCGTCAGAATGGTCAGCGTCGGTTCGCCTTTGGTCAGCACGCCGGTCATCTCAAGGATCATCGCCAGCAGTTTGACCATTGAACCACCGATGATCGCCGGGATCAGCGGGGACATGGTGCCGATCAGGGCATCAAGGATCCCTGCGCCCACGCGTTTAAACGTCATCTTTTGTGGCCCCTGCGGCACGGCAGGTTGCAGGTCGGCAGGCAGCAGGTTCACCACTTCGCGATACGCCTGGGAAACGGTATTCCCGATGATCACCTGGCACTGGTTGTCGTTACGCACCACGCCCAGCACGCCGCTGATGCTTTTCAACGTGGCGCTGTCGATCAGGCTCTCGTCCTTCGCCACAAAGCGCAGTCGGGTCATACAGTGGGTGACAGCGACGATGTTGTCTTTGCCGCCGAGCGCGCTGACAACGGCATTTGCCAGCGCAGCATAATTTTTGGCCATCGGGTTATATCCTGTTTTATCAGTAAGGTACGTCTTCATCAGGTGGGCGATGAAACGTATATAGGAAACCGGTTCCACAAAATCATGAAGAGTTTCTCATGATCAAACAAGATCACATTTTGGTCATTTTTTATAATCGTGATGACGATCACCTAACGCGCGACAAAGCGCAGTATTCGCGCTGCGACAATTTTCACAGGGTGCAGTACACTGCCGCTCATTGGTTTCAGACGGAACAGATTATGACCACGATGCTGGAAGTGGCGAAGCGGGCAGGGGTCTCGAAGGCGACGGTTTCCCGGGTGCTTTCGGGCAATGGCTACGTGAGCCAGGAGACAAAAGACAGGGTATTTCAGGCGATTGAGGAGAGCGGCTATCGCCCGAATTTACTGGCGCGCAATCTGGCGACCAGGCGCACGCAAACCCTCGGGCTGGTGGTGACCAATACCCTCTATCACGGGGTCTATTTCAGCGAGTTGCTGTTCCACGCAGCCAGAATGACCGAAGAAAAAGGGCGGCAGCTGATCCTCGCCGACGGCAAGCACAGCGCCAGTGAAGAGCGTGAAGCGATTCAGTATCTGCTGGATATGCGCTGCGATGCGATCATCATCTACCCGCGTTTTCTCAGCGTCGATGAGATGGACGAGATCATCGACAAGCACGAGCAGCCGGTGCTGGTGCTGAACCGACGCTTGCGCAAGCACAGCAGCCACTGCGTCTGGTCGGATCATAAAGCTTCCAGCCAGGCGGCGGTGGCGCAGTTAATCGGGCAGGGCCATCGGGATATTGCATTTATTACCGGCTCACTCGATTCACCTACCGGGATTGAGCGTCTCTCCGGCTATAAAGACGCGCTTGCTGCAGAGCGGATCCCGCTGCGTGAATCGCTGATTGTCGAAGGCAAATGGACCCCGGCCAGCGGCGCAGCAGGGGTGACGGAACTGCTGGCGCGCGACGAGACCTTTACGGCGCTGGTGGCCAGTAACGACGACATGGCGATTGGCGCCATTAAGCAGCTGCATGAAAGCGGAGTGGCCGTACCTGGCGAGGTGTCGGTGGCCGGGTTCGATGATATCGCGATGGCGCCCTACGTGATCCCAGCGCTCTCCAGCGTGCGGGTGCCGGTCACCGAGATGGTGAAAGAGACCATCAGCCGGGTGATCTTTATGCTCGACGGCGGGGACTTTACTTTCCGGCAGACCTTTGACGGGGAGCTGATCCTGCGTGATTCGGTGATGCCCGGCCCGCATCGCTGATCTTACAGCGTGACCGCCGGTGTCCGGCATAAAAAAGCCCCGGGACATCGGGGCTGCGAAAGGCAAAATCGGACAGGCATACAACAAAAGATTGATCGAGCTTGAGGGTTAAACAGGTAATGATTTCAGCAGGGCGAAAGCCTCCTTCATGCGATCTTCACTGACCACAAAGGCGCGCAGGTTGCCTTCGGCATCGGCGCCTTTTGCCACCATACCCTGCGGCTCAATGGCGATCTGCCAGGTCAAATCTTTGCGCTGGGTTTCACCCGCCAGATGCAGAGGCAGTTCCGGCGTTTTCACCTTCACCAGCATCGCGGGCAGTTTCAACGGCGCGCTGCCGCCGAGCAGGTTCTTTGCCAGGTACATGGCGCTGAGTTGAATCGGTTGCAGGAACGGCAACACCTGACCGTTAATTTCGGCGCAATCGCCCAGGGCATAGATATCCGGCTGCGTGGTCTGCAGATAGCTGTCGACCTTCACGCCACGGTTTACCTCTGCACCCGCACGCCGGGCCAGCACGGTTTCGGCCCGCAGGCCGGTGGCGGCAATCACCGCATCCACTTCGATGCAGCGGTCGCGATCCAACATGGCGCAAATCCCGTTCCCGGTTTGGGTCAGGCTGTGCAGCTGGGATTTCAGCTGCAGGTGCACGCCCATATCGGTCAGCCGATGTTGTAAGCGACTGCTCACTTCGGCTGGCATCAGCGCAGACAGGATGCTGGCAGCATGGTCAACCAGGGTAACGGCTTTCCCGGCCCGGCAGAAATCCATCGCCAGCTCGGTGCCGATCAGGCCTCCGCCGACAATCATCACCCGCCGCGCATCGCGCAGGGTGGTTTCGCAGGCGCGGTACTCGGTCTGGCTGTTCAGGGTGAGCATCAGCTCGCGGCCTTCGACCGGCGGAACAAAGGCCGCTGCGCCGGTTGCCAGCACCAGTTTGTCATACGACCACTGGGTGTCTTTTGCTTTCACCACATGGGCGGCGGCGTCGATTTCCGTTACCCAGCTATAAGGGAACAGGCGCAGGTTGTACTCCTCGGCAAACTCCCCCGCCGTCTGGCGGGTGAGGTCGTCGGCACGCTGACTCTGGCTGATGACGTGGCTCAGGTCTGGCTTGCTGTACTCGTCCATGCTGTCGGCGGCGATCAGCGTCAGCGGGACGTTTGCATCCTGTTTACGAATGTTTTTCACCAGCTGGCGAGCGGCAAAGCCCGAGCCGATAATCACGATGCCGTGGTTCATTTTGCCTCCGATGCCAGTTCGTCGAAGACGTCTTTACCCAGGGAGCATTCAGGGCACAGGAAGTTGTCTGGCACCTGGCTCCACGGAGTGCCTGGCTGTACATCCTGCATTGGCTCGCCAACCGCCGGATCGTAGATCCACTGGCAGACGCTGCACTGCATGCAAGGGCCGAGATCCGCAGCGGCCGCTGCGGCACAGGCGCACTCGTCCTGCTGTTGAGCCGAGGCAGTGGTGGTCGCTGCTGGCAGCGGAGCGAGTGCCCACTGACGTGCAATGTCACGGCCGTGCTGACGGCAGATTTCCAGCGCGTCGATATCCGGGCGCCATTTCGCTTTCAGACTCAGGGACATCTCAAAACCGGCATCCTGCAAACGGGTGGACAGACGGTCTACCGCACCGCCGCTCCAGCCGTGGGAGCCGAATGCGCTGGCGCGTTTGTTGCGAAAGCGCAAACCGGTCATCTCTTCAACCAGGCCCGCAATTTTTGGCATCATCACGTTGTTCATGGTGGAGGTTCCCACCAGCACGCCTTTAGAGCGGAAGACGTTAGTCAGGACCTCGTTCTTATCGCTGCGCGCCACGTTGAAGATTTTCACCGCCACGTTGGGATCCACTTCGTTGATGCCCTGAGCAATGGCGTCGGCCATCATGCGGGTATTGTTGGACATGGTGTCGTAGAAGACGGTGATGCGATCTTCCTGATAGTCAGCGGCCCATTTCAGATACATTTCAACGATCTGGGTTGGGTTCTCGCGCCATACCACACCGTGGGAGGTGGCAATCATATCCACCGGCAGGTTAAAGCCGAGGATTTCAGTAATTTTTGGCGTCACCAGACGGCTGAACGGGGTCAGGATGTTGGCGTAGTAGCGCTGGCACTGTTCGAACAGCTCAGTCTGATCCACTTCGTCATTGAACAGACGTTCGTCGCAGTAGTGCTGACCGAAGGCGTCGTTACTGAACAGCACCGCGTCGCCGGTCATGTAGGTCATCATGCTGTCAGGCCAGTGCAGCATTGGGGTTTCAACGAAGATCACCTGTTTGCCGTTACCGATATCCAGGGCGTCACCGGTTTTCACGATGTTGAAATTCCACTCCGGGTGATGGTGATGACCATTGATGGAGTCGATAGCGTTAGCGGTGCAGTAAATTGGGGTGTCCGGGATGCAGGACATCAGTTCGGTCAGCGCACCGGCGTGATCTTCTTCGGCGTGGTTAATGATGATGTAATCGATATCGGCCAGGTCGATTTCGCTGCGCAGGTTCTGCACGAATTCACGGCTGAATTTATGATCGACGGTGTCGATCAGCACGTTTTTCTCTTCACGAATGAGGTAGCTATTGTAGCTGCTGCCGCGCAGGGTTTTATATTCAGTTCCGTGGAAATCACGTACTTCCCAGTCACGTTGACCGACCCAATGAATATTGTTTTTAACCAGAATAGACATAGCAACCTCGAAATAATTAAGCGAATTGGGATAAAGATATTTTTCTTATTGCAGCTTGCGTGCCAACTTTTTAAGTGATTGATTTTGATTGTTTTTAAAAATAATAACGCTTAATGGGTAGTCAATTTGACTGTCATTGATATAGTCAATATGACAAGATGCATTGTCAGAATGACAGCGAGGCGAAAATGAGTTTTTCAGTTGAAGTGCTGGCGGGGATCGCCATTGAGTTGCAGAGCGGTATCGGCCATCAGGATCGTTTTCAGCGCCTGATCTCAACCCTGCGCCATGTGCTGGATTGCGATGCATCGGCGCTGCTGCGTTATGAAGGGCGGCAGTTTATTCCGCTGGCTATCGACGGGCTGGCGCAGGATGTTCTCGGGCGGCGATTTACCCTTGAGGGACATCCCCGACTGGAGACCATCGCCCGCGCCGGGGATGTGGTTCGCTTTCCTGCCGACAGCGATCTGCCCGACCCCTATGACGGACTCATTCCCGGCCAGGAGAGCCTGAAAGTGCATGCCTGTATCGGCCTGCCGCTGTTTGCCGGGCAACATCTTATTGGCGCGCTGACCCTCGACGGCATGTCGCCGGATCAGTTCGACACCTTCAGCGACGAAGAGCTGCGGCTGATTGCGGCGCTGGCTGCCGGGGCGCTGAACAATGCATTGCTGATTGAGCAGCTGGAGAGCCAGAACAGCCTCCCCGCCAGCCCGACGGCGTTTGAGCAGGTGGCGCACACTGAGATGATCGGCCTGTCACCGGGCATCATGCAGTTGAAGAAGGAGATTGAGATAGTCGCCGCCTCCGATCTTAACGTACTGATCGAAGGGGAAACTGGCACCGGCAAAGAGCTGGTGGCGAAATCCATCCACGAGGCCTCGCCGCGCGGCGTGAATCCACTGGTCTATCTGAACTGTGCCGCGCTGCCGGAGAGCGTGGCTGA
The DNA here is from genome assembly GCF_025564065.1 of Silvania hatchlandensis. GTDB lineage: Bacteria > Pseudomonadota > Gammaproteobacteria > Enterobacterales > Enterobacteriaceae > Enterobacter > Enterobacter hatchlandensis. Next base: position 146,056 of record NZ_JAMGZK010000042.1, read on the forward strand.
GAGCGAACTGTTCGGTCACGTCAAAGGGGCGTTTACCGGGGCGATCAGCAACCGCAGCGGCAAGTTTGAAATGGCCGACAACGGCACGCTGTTCCTCGACGAGATTGGCGAGCTGTCGCTTGCGCTGCAGGCCAAGCTGCTGCGCGTGCTGCAGTATGGCGATATCCAGCGGGTGGGCGACGACCGCAGCCTGCGGGTTGACGTCCGTGTGCTGGCGGCCACTAACCGCGATCTGCGTGAAGAGGTGCTGGCCGGGAATTTCCGTGCTGACCTGTTCCACCGCCTGAGCGTGTTTCCGCTTTCGGTACCGGCGCTGCGCGAGCGGGGCGAGGATGTGGTGCTGCTGGCGGGCTTTTTCTGCGAGCAGTGCCGGTTACGGATGGGCTTATCCCGGGTGGTACTCAGCCCTGGTGCCCGCACCCATCTGATGAGCTACGGCTGGCCCGGCAACGTGCGCGAGCTGGAGCATGCGATCCACCGTGCCGTGGTACTGGCGCGGGCCGCGCGGTCGGGCGATGAAGTGGTGATCCACGCCCGCCATTTTTCCCTGCATGATGAGAGTACGCCTGCGACGATGTCGGAAATGCCAGAACCGCAGGTGACGAATCGGAACCTGCGTGATGCCACGGAAGATTTTCAGCGCCAGATGATCAGCCGGGCGCTGGAGCAGAACAGCCGCAGCTGGGCAGCGAGCGCAAGGGCGCTGGAGACAGACGTCGCCAACCTGCACCGGCTGGCAAAACGTCTGGGGCTGAAGCCTTAAATGATGCCTGCCTGGTAGAAATCCTGCAGGTTAATGGCCCCGCACAGGCAGCCATTGTCATCCACCACCGGAGCGGCGGTAATTTTGCGCTTCATCAGCAGCTCTTTGGCTTCTATCGCGCGGCTGTCGGCATTCAGGGTCAGGCCGCCGCGGGTCATGGCGTCGCTGACGGCGATCTCCAGTTTACCGCCGCCCACCAGCCAGCGACGCAGGTCGCCGTCGGTGAACACCCCTTTGACCTGATGGTGTTCATCGCAGACCGCCACCAGCCCCAGCCCGGTACGGCTCAGCTCCAGCATTGCGTCCATTACGCTGGTATTCAGCTTCACCTGCGGGATGGCGTCATCGGTGCGCATCAGGTGATGCACTTTATTCAGCAGACGCGCGCCCAGCGCCCCGGCCGGATGGGAGCGGGCAAAATCTTCTTCGTTAAAGCCCCGGGCCTGCATTACTGCCATTGCCAGCGCATCGCCCATCATCAGCGTATTGACGGTGCTGGAGGTCGGCGCCAGGTGCATCGGGCAGGCTTCGCGTTCGACTGAAATATCCAGTGTCGCTTTGGCAGCCAGCGCCAGCGGCGAGCGGGATTTGCCGGTCATCGCCAGCAGCGCGACCGATTTTTCCTGCAGGCGCGGGAGGATAAGATCCAGCTCTTTCGCCGAACCGGAGTAGGAGATAAACAGCAGCACGTCGCGGCTTTCAATCATCCCCAGGTCGCCGTGCAGCGCTTCCGCCGGATGGACAAAAAAGGCCGGGGTGCCGGTGCTGGCAAGCGTTGCGGCAATCTTCTTGCCGATATGGCCGGATTTACCAATGCCCGCGACAATCACTTTGCCTTCACACTGAATGATGGTGTTGGCGGCCAGAACAAAATCATCACCCAGCCTTTCCGGCAGGCGGCTGGCTTCCTGCAGTTCCAGCATCAGGGTTTGACGACCAGCGTTGATCAGAAAATCACTCATCTCTCTCTCCGGTTACGATCACGTTGATTCCTTTCTCTTCCAGCGCTTTTTTGAACGCCGGATCGATACCTGCGTCGGTGATCAGCGTATCGACGCTTTCAAGGGCACAGACAATATTAGGGCTTTTGCGGCCAAACTTCGACGAGTCTGCCATCAGGATCACCTCCCGGGCGGCATTGCACATGGCTTTGCTGACGCTAAAGACTTCGTTGAAGGTGGTGACGCCCGCGTTGAGATCGATGCCGTCGGTGCCCATAAACAGGCGGTCAAAGCTGAAATGGTCGAAGGCGTTTTCTGCGAGCTGGCCGTGAAACGATGCCGATTTTTTGCGGAAGGTGCCGCCGGGCATCAGAAGAGTTTGTTCGTTGTCGAATTCCGCCAGCGCGTTGACGATGTGCAGGCTGTTGGTCATCACCGTGATGTTATTAAAGCGACTCAGCATCGGCACCATCTGCAGCACCGTGCTGCCCGCATCGAGAATGATGGAATCACCGTCATGGATAAACTTCACTGCGGCATCGGCGATCAGCGCTTTCTGCTGGGTATTGATCAGCGTTTTGTGGTCGATCGGCGGATCGGCTTCGTCTTTATTCAGCACCACGCCGCCGTAGGTTCGGATCACCGTTCCGGCGTTTTCCAGGATCACCAGATCCTTGCGGATGGTGGTACCGGTGGTATCAAAGTGGTGGGCCAGATCCTCGACTGAGCACTTTCCCTGCTTTTGCAGATGCTCAAGAATGGCCGCCTGCCGCTGGCGTGGTTTCATAGACGTTGAGTTCCTTATGTTGCGAAATGATAATTTCGCAAGCTTATAACGTTCACAACGAAATTATCCATGTTTCAATTTAAGCGCTAATGATAGTGCATTCTGACAGAGTGGATCATGGGGAAAGATCACACCAGGCTCTAATTCCCGCAGGGGAAGGCCGTTGAGTGCTGCAATTTTCACCGGACGGGCGAAGACCGTCAGTCCGCGCATCATCAGGGAGTCGCAGACCCGGTCGTCGTCATCCAGCGCGATGGCAATCACCACCCGCGGTTTAAAGCGCCCGCCGTAACGGCCCACGCCGACGCGACCTCGCTGGCAAAGGGCGTCGAAGGCGCGATTAAAGCGGTGGATTTGCCAGCCGCCGAGTGCCAGCTGGCAAATCCAGGCTATAGCGGCGACGGTAATAAGGGTGGTGACCATGTGTGGCTCCTGGGTGATTAACAGATCCCCCTCCCTGTGGGAGGGGGGCGTGAGGGCATCTGGCCGCGCGATCAGAACATGACCTGCCCACCGGTAATATTGATCGACTGCCCGGTGCAGTAAGACGCTTTTGGGCTGGCATAAAACAGCAGCATGTTCAGCACATCCTGGTAGTCGCAGCCGCGCTTGAGCGGGACTTTATCGATGTAGTATTGCTCCACCTGATCCGCTTCAATACCCAGCTTGGTGGCATATTGCGGTAGCAGCGACTGGAACATCGGCGATTTCAGCAGGTTGCCGAGCATTAATGAATGCACGGTAATGCCGTACTCGGCCAGATCCAGCGCCAGGGACTGCGTCAGCCCCACGCCGCCAAACTTGGCTGCGCTGTAGCCGGAGTTGTGTTTGCTGCCCACCTTGCCGGACTTGGAGTTGATCTGAATGATGCGCCCGGCAATGCCGTCGCGGATCATCAGCCGGGAAAACTCGCGGGCGCAGAGGAAATAGCCCACCAGATTCACCTGTAATGAGCGGTCGAAATCCCCCAGCGCGACGTCGCTGATAAACGCGGCTTTGGCGATCCCGGCGCTGTAGACCAGCAGGTCGACGCGGCCAAAAATTTCGTTCACCCCGTGCGACAGCGCCAGCACGCTCTGTTCGCTGGTGGCATCGGCACCAAAGCCGTACGCCATCCCTTCGCCAAACTCCTGATTAATAACGCTGGCTACCCGGGCGGCTTTTTCGCTTTGAATATCCACCACCGCCACGCGATAGCCCTCTGCGGCCAGCCCACGGCAGAGATATTCCCCTAAGGTTTGTCCCCCGCCAATGACAACAGCAACCTGATTCATCTTTCTCTCCTTTATTAGGCTACAAACTTCAGTACACAACCGGTGGCCAGCGCCTGCGGAACCGGCCCGGCGACATGCACGGTACCCGGATATTCCGCCTCGGTCTGACCATCGAAACGCAGGGTGATATGCCCCAGCTCGCGCAGATTCTGCTCGGCGACACTGCCCACGGCGGTGACCGGATAGCGGGTTTCCCCCAGGGTTAACTGGCTGCCGGGCAGCAGTTCGCCGTTCAGTTCGCCGTGACAGTGGATAAAGCAAAACTCTTCGATATCCGCAGGCGCGCCTTCGCGAAAGGTAATCAGCATCTGGTCGCAGAGCGCATCCGGGGCGCTCTGGCCGATACGGGTAATGGTGGTCTGGTAAATCACAGTCATCGCAAGCACCTCTTATTGATAAATAAAGCCGGAGACAAACCAGGCGATCAGCACGGTGGGCGCGCCCGTCAGGAAGCGGCTGACCAGCACCGAAGGCACGCCGACGCGCACGGTGTCCTGGCGCGCTTCGGCAAGCGACAGACCCACCGGGATAAAGTCGCAGGCGGCCTGGGCATTAATGGCGAACAGCGCGGGCAGGGCGAGATGTGGCGGGATATGGCCCAGCCCAATCTGCACCCCGATTAACACGCCGATCACCTGGGCGATCACGGCTCCAGGGCCAAGGAACGGCGACAGCAGAGGGAAGGAGCAAATCAGCGCCAGCGTCACCAGCCCTAACGGATGGCTGGCCAGCGGAGCAAGACCGTGGGCGATCCAGTCCCCAAGGCCCGAGGCCATGATGATGCCGATCAGCGCCGAGACGAATGCCATAAACGGCAGAATGGTTTTCAGCACCGTATCAATGGTGTCGCGCCCGGACTGGAACAGCACCGCCACCGCCGAGCCCATCCCCATCCCGACTTTGGCCAGCAGGCCGTCGCTCTGCTCGGTGATCTTCTTACTCGTGTCGTACTCGCGCGGGGCGCTCTTTTTCGCCGGTGCGGCACCGTCAGCCAGGGTAATGTTCTCTTCTCGCACCCCAGACACGTAAATGTCTTCAAGGATGTACTGCGCCAGCGGTCCGGATTTTCCCGTCGCGTGAATGTTGATCGTGGGAATTCGCCGTTTAGGATAAATGCCGCAGCGCAGGGTGCCGCCGCAGTCGATCACCGCCACGCCAATTTCCGCTTCCGGCGGTTCGCCCTCTTTAAAGCCGTCGACTGCTTCCCAGCCGGTAAGATCGCGCAACTTGTCGACGATCGCCGGGCGTGTACCGGCGGTGATATAGACAATCTTTTTGTCGGCGGTGGCGTCCAGTTCCAGTGGGCCGCCCCATCCGCCCGTGCCTTTTTCAATTCGAATGCGGGTCATGCTGTTGCTCCTGCCAGATGGACTTTTTGTTCAAGCTGGATGCCCATTTTCTTTTCGAAAATGGTGGTGGTGAGGTCGGTGACCCAGCCGCGGAAGAAGTTGGTGACCAGGCCGACCAGCAGATAGCTGACTGCCAGCGGGCCCAGCGGCAGACCAAGGGTAGTCAGGCCACTGGCGATCCCGAGGTAGACGAACAGCTCCCCGGGGTTGATGTGCGGAAACAGACCGTTCATCGAGTGGCAGCTGTACGAGGCCGCAGCGTAGTAGCTCGGCTTGTAGCGCTCCGGCATAAAACGTCCGAGGCTCAGGGTCATCGGGTTACAGAACACAAAAGTGCCGATAAAGGGCAACAGCAAATAACGGGACAGTGGATTTCCGGCGCAGCGCTGGGCGAATTTTTCGATCCGGTGCTGGCCGATGAAGTTGATCAGCGCATTCATGATCACCAGCAGGCTTATCAGCAGCGGCAAAATACCGGTGACCATCCCGGTAAAGACCTCGCCACCTTTCTGAAACAGCCCGATAAACCACTCGGCACCGTGGGTAATGGTTTCTATCATTCTTCTCTCCTGTGGACGTGTGAGTTCGTGTCTGACGGCATCTAATAATAATCACTTTGAAAGGTTTTAAAGTGTTAATTAGATCTCACAATGAAAGAAAAATAGATCAATTTGAAAGATTTTGGCGATGGGCAATCATATCCGGCTGAGAAGACGCTGAATTTGCCTTTGGGTAGCGTAAAGATTTTGCGGCGTACGCCAGCGCCCCTTCCTTGAGGTGTCCCGGATGCTTTACCATACTTGCCACTTATCGAATTCCCTGGAATGGATGTGCCATGTTCAAGCGTCGTTACGCAGCCTTATTGCCTGTGCTTATTTTGCTCTCTGCCTGCAGCAGCAAACCGAAAACCGAAGCGGCCCAGCAAACCGCGGGCGCGCCTTCTGGCGGCTTTCTGCTGGAACCTCAGCACGACGTGATGCAGATGGGGGGCGACTTCGCCAACAACCCGGCGGCGGAGCAGTTCATCGATAAAATGGTGAGCAAGCACGGTTTTAATAAAACCCAGCTGCAGGAGATCCTCTCCCAGGCCAAGCGTCTGGACTATGTACTGCGTCTGATGGACCGCCAGGCCCCAACCACTCAGCCACCGGCCGGTCCGAACGGCGCGTGGCTACGCTATCGCCAGCAGTTTATTACCCCGGACAACGTGCAAAACGGCGTGGCGTTCTGGGACCAATATCAGGATGCGCTGACCCGCGCCTGGCAGGTGTACGGCGTACCGCCGGAGATCATCGTCGGGATTATTGGCGTCGAAACCCGCTGGGGCCGCGTGATGGGCAAAACCCGCATTCTTGATGCGCTGGCGACCCTCTCCTTTAACTACCCGCGCCGCGCGGAGTACTTCTCCTCCGAGCTGGAAACCTTCCTGCTGATGGCCCGCGACGAGCAGGACGACCCGCTGGACCTGAAAGGCTCCTTCGCCGGGGCAATGGGCTACGGGCAGTTTATGCCGTCGTCGTATAAGCAGTACGCGGTTGATTTTAACGGGGACGGGCACATTAACCTGTGGGATCCCGAAGATGCCATTGGCAGCGTCGCCAACTACTTCAAAGGTCACGGCTGGAAGAAAGGTGAGCCGGTTGCCATTCAGGCCAACGGTCAGGCGGCCGGGCTGGAAAATGGTTTCAAAACCAAATACAGCGCAGCACAGCTAACCGCTGCTGGGTTAACACCGCAGCAACCGATCGCCGGTAATCAGCAGGTGAGCCTGCTGCGTCTGGACATTGGTACGGGTTATCAGTACTGGTACGGTCTGCCGAACTTCTACACCATCACCCGGTATAACCACAGCACGCACTATGCGATGGCGGTCTGGCAGTTAGGGCTGGCCGTGGCGCAGGCGCGGGTGGCATCGCCGTTCAATTAATGGCGTGATTGGGCAGTCAGGAAGGTGAGGGGAGGTTATCCACTCACCTTTTTTCTTTTCCCCGAACGCTGGCATGCAGTTTTCGGAAGGAGGCTCGTAAAACCGGTTCCTCTTCCTTCAGGCTACGGCGTAAAGTGCTATCTTGTGCTGCACGTTTTTCAGGAGCTTAACAACATGACTGACCATGAATTGATGCAGCTGAGTGAAGCCGTGGGGCAGGCGCTCAAACAGCGCGGTGCGACGGTAACGACGGCAGAATCCTGTACGGGCGGCTGGGTGGCAAAAGTCATCACCGATATTGCCGGCAGCTCGGCCTGGTTTGACCGCGGCTTTGTCACCTACAGTAATGAAGCGAAAGTGCAAATGATCGCCGTACGCGAGCCAACGCTGATTGAGCATGGCGCGGTGAGTGAACCGGTGGTTGTCGAGATGGCGATTGGTGCGCTGCGTGCCGCACGTGCGGATTACGCTATCTCAATTAGCGGCATCGCCGGACCGGACGGCGGCAGCGAAGAAAAGCCTGTCGGCACCGTGTGGTTTGGCTTTGCGACGGCACAAGGCGAAGGGATCACCCGCCGGGAGTGCTTTAGCGGTGATCGTGAAAGCGTGCGCCGTCAGGCGACCGGATATGCGTTAAAAACGCTCTGGCAACAATTTCTACAAAAGACTTGATACTGTATGACCATACAGTATAATTGCGGCAACAGAACAGAAATCCACGGTGAAGCACAGTCGCTTCTCCCGGCATGAGAGGAAATAATGGCTATCGACGAAAACAAACAGAAAGCGTTGGCGGCAGCACTGGGCCAGATCGAAAAGCAATTCGGTAAAGGTTCCATCATGCGCCTGGGTGAAGACCGTTCCATGGATGTAGAAACTATCTCCACCGGTTCGCTTTCTCTGGATATTGCACTGGGTGCTGGCGGCCTGCCAATGGGTCGTATCGTAGAAATCTACGGACCAGAATCCTCCGGTAAAACCACCCTGACGTTACAGGTTGTGGCTGCAGCACAGCGCGAAGGCAAAACCTGTGCCTTTATCGATGCTGAGCACGCGCTGGATCCGGTCTACGCTCGTAAACTGGGTGTTGATATCGACAACCTGCTGTGTTCTCAGCCGGATACCGGTGAGCAGGCGCTGGAAATCTGTGACGCCCTGGCACGCTCTGGTGCAGTCGACGTGATTATTGTCGACTCCGTAGCCGCGCTGACCCCGAAAGCAGAAATCGAAGGCGAAATCGGCGACTCTCACATGGGCCTCGCGGCACGTATGATGAGCCAGGCGATGCGTAAGCTGGCCGGTAACCTGAAGCAGTCCAACACGCTGCTGATCTTCATCAACCAGATCCGTATGAAGATTGGTGTGATGTTCGGTAACCCGGAAACCACCACCGGTGGTAACGCACTGAAATTCTATGCCTCCGTGCGTCTGGATATCCGCCGTATCGGCGCCGTGAAAGACGGTGATAACGTGGTGGGCAGCGAAACCCGCGTGAAGGTTGTGAAGAACAAAATTGCTGCACCGTTTAAACAGGCTGAATTCCAGATCATGTACGGCGAAGGGATCAACTTCTTCGGCGAACTGGTGGACCTGGGCGTGAAAGAGAAGCTGATTGAAAAAGCGGGCGCCTGGTACAGCTACAACGGCGACAAGATTGGTCAGGGTAAAGCGAACGCCATTTCCTGGCTGAAAGATAACCCGGCTGCAGCAAAAGAGATCGAGAAGAAAGTGCGTGAGCTGCTGCTCACCAACCAGGATGCTAAGCCGCAGTTCGCCGTTGACGGCGAAGGCGCTGAAGAAACCAACGAAGATTTCTAATCACTCGCTGAAATAAATAAGGGTCGCATAATGCGGCCCTTTTTGCTTTTTAACTGTAGCAGGTTTATCTATGAGTGAATCCACAGCACGTCGTCCGGCGTACGCCCGACTGTTAGATCGCGCGGTACGCATTCTTGCGGTTCGCGACCACAGTGAACAGGAACTTCGCCGCAAACTCACCGCGCCCGTGATGACGAAAAACGGGCCGGAAGCTATCGACGCCACTGCCGAAGATTATGACCGCGTTGTCGCCTGGTGCTATGAGCACAGCTATCTTGATGATGCACGTTTTGTCGCACGCTTTATTGCCAGCCGCAGCCGGAAAGGTTACGGCCCGGCACGCATCCGCCAGGAGCTGAATCAAAAAGGCATTGCGCGGGAAACCAGCGAAAAAGCGATGCGCGAATGCGAGATCGACTGGTGTGAGCAGGCGCGGGAGCAGGCGGTGCGTAAGTACGGTGAACCGCTGCCGCGGGAGTTTTCAGAAAAAGTCAAAATCCAGCGTTTTTTGCTCTATCGTGGCTACCTGATGGAGGATATTCAGGATATCTGGCGTAATTTTATCGAATGAACGCATGCGGGATTTTACTTCCCTCACAAGAAAACTTATCTTATTCCCACTTTTTCCAGTAGCTGGTCCATCCAACAAACGTTGCGCTGCGACCCGCTGTGACATTTCGTTAGCTTGATTTCAGGATAATTATGAGCAAGAGCACCGCTGAGATCCGACAGGCGTTTCTCGATTTTTACCATAGTAAGGGACACCAGGTTGTTGCCAGCAGCTCCCTGGTACCAAATAACGATCCGACTTTACTGTTTACCAACGCCGGGATGAACCAGTTCAAGGATGTTTTCCTTGGTCTCGACAAGCGTAATTATTCCCGCGCGACCACCTCGCAGCGCTGTGTGCGCGCAGGCGGTAAACATAACGACCTGGAAAACGTCGGTTATACCGCACGTCACCACACTTTCTTCGAAATGCTGGGCAACTTCAGCTTCGGCGACTATTTCAAAAACGATGCAATCCAGTACGCATGGGAGCTGCTGACCGGTGAAAACTGGTTCAACCTGCCGAAAGAGCGTCTGTGGGTTACCGTCTACGAAACCGACGATGAAGCCTTTGAAATCTGGGAAAAAGAAGTGGGTATCCCGCGCGAACGTATTATTCGTATCGGTGATAATAAAGGCGCACCCTACGCGTCTGACAACTTCTGGCAGATGGGCGACACCGGTCCTTGCGGCCCTTGCACCGAAATCTTCTACGATCATGGCGATCACATCTGGGGTGGTCCTCCGGGGAGCGCAGAAGAAGATGGCGATCGCTACATTGAGATCTGGAACATCGTCTTCATGCAGTTCAACCGTCAGATTGACGGCACCATGGAGCCGCTGCCGAAACCCTCTGTAGATACCGGCATGGGTCTGGAACGTATCGCCGCCGTGCTGCAGCACGTGAACTCCAACTACGATATCGATCTGTTCAGCACCCTGATTAAGTCCGTTGCCGAAGTGACTGGCGCGACCGATCTGAGCAACAAATCCCTGCGCGTCATTGCCGACCACATCCGTTCCTGTGCGTTCCTGATTGCTGATGGTGTGATCCCGTCGAATGAAAACCGTGGCTACGTGCTGCGACGCATCATTCGCCGTGCTATCCGTCACGGCAACATGCTGGGCGCGAAAGACACCTTCTTCTATAAGCTGGTGGGTCCGCTGGTGGGCGTTATGGGCGCTGCCGGTGACGAACTGAAACGCCAGCAGGCGCAGGTTGAGCAGGTTCTGAAAACCGAAGAAGAGCAGTTTGCACGTACGCTGGAGCGCGGTCTGGCTCTGCTGGACGACGAACTGACTAAGCTGAAAGGTGACACGCTGGACGGCGAAACTGCTTTCCGCTTGTACGACACCTACGGCTTCCCGGTTGACCTGACGGCTGACGTTTGCCGCGAGCGCAATATCAAAGTTGACGAAGTGGGCTTTGAAGCCGCAATGGAAGAGCAGCGCCGCCGTGCGCGTGAGTCCAGCGGTTTTGGTGCCGACTACAACGCGATGATTCGCGTGGATGGCAGCAGCGAATTCCAGGGCTACGAGCATCTGCAACTGAACGGTAAAGTGACCGCGCTGTTTGTTGACGGCAAAGCCGTGGACAGCATCAGCGCGGGCCAGAACGCGGTAGTGGTTCTGGACAAAACCCCATTCTATGCCGAGTCTGGCGGTCAGGTAGGCGATAAAGGCGAGCTGAAAGGCGCTGATTTCGGCTTTACCGTCACCGACACGCAGAAATACGGCCAGGCGATTGGTCACCTCGGTACGCTGGCCTCCGGCGCGCTGAAAGTGGGCGATGGCGTGCAGGCGCTGGTCGACGAAGCGCGCCGCGCGCGTATCCGTCTGAACCACTCCGCGACGCACCTGATGCACGCCGCGCTGCGCCAGATTCTGGGCACGCACGTTGCGCAGAAAGGCTCGCTGGTGAATGACAAAGTGCTGCGTTTTGACTTCTCACATTTCGAAGCGATGAAACCGGCAGAAATCCGCGCGGTGGAAGATCTGGTGAACGCCCAGATCCGCCGCAACCTGCCAATCGAGACCAACATCATGGATCTCGATGCTGCGAAGAATAAAGGCGCGATGGCGCTGTTCGGCGAGAAATATGACGAACGCGTGCGCGTGCTGAGCATGGGTGATTTCTCCACCGAGCTGTGTGGCGGTACGCACGCGGCTCGCACGGGTGACATCGGCCTGTTCCGCATCGTTTCCGAATCCGGTACGGCAGCAGGCGTGCGTCGTATCGAAGCGGTCACTGGGGAAGGGGCGATTGCCGTTCTGCATGCGCAGAGCGATCAGCTGCACGATATCGCACAGCTGCTGAAAGGCGACAGCCATAACCTGGGCGAGAAAGTGCGCAGCGTCATGGAACGTACCCGTCAGCTTGAGAAAGAGCTGCAGCAACTGAAAGAGCAGGCCGCCGTTGCGGAGAGCGCTAACCTCTCCAGCAAAGCGGTTGAGATTAATGGCGTCAAGTTGCTGGTGAGTGAACTGGCGGGCGTTGAGCCGAAAATGCTTCGTACTATGGTCGACGATCTGAAGAACCAGCTCGGTTCAACGGTTATCGTTCTGGCAACGGTAGCGGAAGGTAAGGTTTCTCTGATTGCGGGCGTATCTAAGGACGTGATCGACCGTGTGAAAGCAGGGGAGCTGATTGGTATGGTCGCTCAGCAAGTGGGTGGCAAAGGGGGCGGTCGTCCGGACATGGCGCAAGCCGGTGGTACGGACGCAGCAGCCCTCCCAGCAGCATTAGCCAGTGTAGAAGGCTGGGTAAGTTCTAAACTGTAAAAACTACAAAGCGTACACAGGCGGCATAACGTTATCGTTATGCCGCACTGCGCTATCGATAATGATAAAGTCAGGTTGAGTTTGTGTATATCGGCTAAACTTACGTTTAACAGAATGTAATGCCGTGACTGCATACACATTACGTGTTTGTCATCGCTTACTTTTTGGCGTTATATGATGGATAATGCCGGGATACAAGAGACCCGACTCTTTTAATCTTTCAAGGAGCAAAGAATGCTGATTCTGACTCGTCGAGTTGGTGAGACCCTCATGATTGGGGATGAGGTCACCGTGACAGTTTTAGGGGTGAAGGGCAACCAGGTACGTATTGGTGTGAACGCCCCTAAAGAAGTCTCTGTTCATCGTGAAGAGATCTACCAGCGTATCCAGGCTGAAAAATCCCAGCAGTCCAGTTACTGATATTATCGCGTCTCGCTGTCTGGCGAGACGCAACCCACTCGCTCTACTCCTGCCAAAAGTTACCGTTCGAATTCAACTGCTGCCTCTTTAACCGATCCGCATCTGCTATCTCTACCTGAGATCCTCTATCTACCTGCACATTATTGTTATCAGCGCTGAAAAATACGCTTATAAAACACTCTGTTTGTGGCTTTTACATGCAATTTGCCTGCGATTTGTGCAAACGAAAAAAGAGTATGGAAAAAGGTTTGACTTATAAGTCCCAGAAAGTAATATATGCGCCACGCAGCGACGAGAAGCTCTTAACGAGTAACTCGAGGCACTCGAAAGAGGCGTTGTGTGGTGAGGTGGCCGAGAGGCTGAAGGCGCTCCCCTGCTAAGGGAGTATGCGGTCAAAAGCTGCATCCGGGGTTCGAATCCCCGCCTCACCGCCATTTTGCATCCGTAGCTCAGCTGGATAGAGTACTCGGCTACGAACCGAGCGGTCGGAGGTTCGAATCCTCCCGGATGCACCATATTCTCCGAGATAACAGCCATACTGTTGTTTCATGGTCTGCGAGACAA